>JBEDUQ010000175.1:0-35462 GCA_040414855.1 Actinomycetota bacterium | reverse complement strand
ATGTTGCTGCTCGCGGGCCGCTCGCCGGCGTGGGTGGTGCTGGGCCTCGCCGTGGCCGGCGGGATCGGGGCGCCGATGCTGACCGGCGGCATCACCAGCATGATCCCGCTGCTGGTCCCCGCCGGGTCGCTGCGGCGCGCGAACGCGCTCGAGGCCTCCAGCTTCAACAGCGCCGCGGTGCTCGGGCCGGCGCTGGCGGGCGGCGTGGCGGCGCGCTTCGGGCCCGCCGCCGCGATCGGGCTTGAGGCGGCGATCGCGGTCCTCAGCCTGCTGGCGATCGCGCGCATGCCGCCGGTAGCGGCGGTCTCCGGCGACGGTCCGGCCAGCCTGGCGGCGGCGCTCCGCTCCGGGCTGGCGCATCTGGTGCGGACCCCGGTGCTGCGCGGCGTGACCGTGACCACCAGCATCGAGTCCGGGGCGCAGGGGCTGCTGCCGCTGGCGCTGCCGCTGCTCAGCGAGCAGCTCGGCGCCGGGCGCGCCGCAGCCGGGTACCTGTACGCGGCGATGGAGGTTGGTGGGATCGTCGGGGCCTTTCTGGCGGTGCGGCTCACCGCGGGCTGGCGGCCGGAGCGGGTGGTCCTCGGCGGGATTGGACTGGCTGCCGCCGGCACTGGCGGGCTGGCGCTGGTGCCGAATTTCCAGCTCGCGCTGGTCGTCGCGGCGGCCACCGGGCTGGCGCTCGGCCCCTCGTTCGCCGCGCTGTTCGCGGTCAGGCAGGAGTGGTCGCCCTCGGGCCTGCGCGCGCAGATCTTCACCACCGCGGCGAGCCTCAAGGTGGGGGCGTTCGCGGTCGGTGCGGCCCTGGCCGGGCCGGCCGCCGCGGCGTTCGGCACGCGCGGCGCGGTCCTGGCGACCGCGGCGATCGGACTGCTGGCGGTCCCCGCCGGATTCGCCGCGTCGAGGTCGGCCCCCGGCGGCCGGCCCACCCAGGCGACCACGCAGGCGACCGCCCCAGCCGAGGCGACCACCCCGGCGACCGAGGCGACCACCGCGGCGACCGCGGCGACCGAGGCGACCACCGCGGCGGCCACCGAAGCGACCGCCCAGGAACCAGCCCTCTCCGACGACCGAGGCGACCACCTATGATCTGGGGAGTTGCACTGGAACGATGGAGGGGGCGGTGCGATTGCCGGGCGCCGCGCGCTGGCTGGAAGCGGAGTTCGACTGGCACGCCGAGCGGGTCACCGAGGCGGCGCTGGCGCTCGGCCTGGACGACCGTGTCCCGATCGCCTGCCGTGGCTCCGCGCACCCGGCCCTCCTCGACCATCTCGCCCGGCTGATCGGCGCCAGGCCCGGGCTCGCCGTGCTCGACGGAGGCTGCGGCCTCGGCGGGCCGATGGCATGGCTGGCCGACCGGCACGGCTGCACGGTGGTTGGCGTCGACCTGATGCGGAGCGCGGCGCGCGGGGCGAGGCGGCTGTTTCCCGGCAGCTCGGTGCTGGTCGCCAGCCTCACCGCGCTGCCGTTCCCGGCGGGCTCGTTCGGCGCCGCGTGGACCCTCGGCTCGCTGTCGACCATCCCCGAGACCGGCTGCGCCGCCCGCGAGCTGCGCCGCGTACTCGCCCCCGGCGGCCGTCTCGCCGTCTACGACTTCGTCGCCACCAGGGCGATCCCGCCGGGAGCGCCGGAGGCGAACGTGTTCGCGCCGCCTGGCGTGCTTTCCGCCGAGCTCACCGCCGCCGGGCTCTCGGTGATCGCCAGCGCCCGCGCCCCCGACCTCGCGGCGCCGCCGGCGGCATGGCGCGAGCCGATGCGGGCGGTCGAGCGCGAGATCGCCAGCCACCACGGCGGCGACCCGCGGCACCTGCTCGAGGTCGCGGCGCGGGCGTCCTTCGACCGGCTCCAGGCGAGCGGCTGCATCGCGCCCTGGGTGCTGCTGGTCGAGCGGCCGCGCCCCTCGTGAACGGCGTCGTCAGCGGCGTCGTCAGCGGCGTCGTCAGCGGCGCTGTGGGCCGCGTCGTGAGCGAGGACGTGAGCTGTGTCGTCAGCGGCGTCGTGAGCACCGCCGGATCTGCCGTAAGCTGGGCCGCGTCATGGGTGACAGCCACAGGGGCAGGCTGGTCGTCTGCGCCACCCCGATCGGCAACCTGGGGGACGCGTCGCCGAGGCTGGCCGAGGCGCTGGCGTCCGCCGACCTGATCGCCTGCGAGGACACGCGCCAGACCCGCAAGCTGCTCGCGCACCTCGGCGTGAGCGCACGTCTGGTGAGCTACCACGACGCCAACGAGTCGGCCCGCGCCGGCCAGCTGGCCGACGAGATCGCCGCCGGCGCCAAGGTCGCGCTGGTGTCGGACGCCGGCATGCCGGCCGTCTCCGACCCCGGCCATGACCTGGTCGGCGCCTGCCTGGAGCGGGACCTGCCGGTCCAGGTGGTCCCAGGGCCCAGCGCGGTGCTGGCGGCGCTGGTGGTCAGCGGCCTGCCGACGGACCGGTTCAGCTTCGAGGGCTTCCCGTCCCGCAAGGCCTCCGCGCGCGCCGCCGCGCTGGAGGAGCTGGCGAGGGAGCGGCGCACGATGGTGTTCTTCGAGGCGCCGCACCGGGTGCTCGCGACCCTGGAGGCGATGACCGCCGCCTTCGGGCCCGAGCGGCGCTGCGCGGTCACCCGCGAGCTGACCAAGCTCCACGAGCAGGTGCTGCGCGGCACCCTCGCCGAGGTCCGCGACCGGCTCGCCGAGCAGGGCCCGCGCGGCGAGATGACCCTGGTGGTGGCTGGCGCGCCCGAGGCCCCCGACGAGACCGACGAGGACGCCCTGGTCGCCCAGGTCGCCGGCCTGGTCGAGGCGGGCGCGTCGACCAGGGACGCGGTCGCCGAGGTGGCCGGTCGCAGCGGCCGCCCCCGCCGAGCGCTCTACCAGGCGGTGCTGCGTGCGCGGGAAAACCCTCGGGAGTTTGCTAGCCTCCCTGCCCAGGACACCAAGGACAGCCAGGACACAAGGGCCGCTGGCGGGGGCCGCCCTGGCGAGGGCCGCCGCGACAGCCAGGGCCGACCTCAGGAGCGTCTCCGGTGAAGGACACCTTTTACGTCACAACCCCCATCTATTACATCAACGACGTGCCGCATATCGGGCACGCGTACACCACCGTGGCCGTCGACGTGCTCGCCCGCTGGCGGCGCGCCCACGGCGACCGGGTGATGTTCCTCACCGGCACCGACGAGCACGGCCAGAAGGTCGCCCGCGCCGCCGAGGCGGCCGGCGTCGACCCCCAGACCTGGGCCGACAGCACCGTGCAGCGGTGGAAGGAGACCTGGGAGCAGCTCGACGTCTCCTACGACGACTTCATCCGCACCACCGAGCCGCGCCACGTGATCGCGGTCCAGCACCTCTGGGAGCGCCTCCACGAGCAGGGCGACGTCTACCTCGACAGCTACGAGGGCCTGTACTGCGTCTCGTGCGAGCAGTTCTACGCGCCCGACGAGCTGGTCGACGGCAAGTGCCCGATCCACGGCCGCGCGGTCGAGCTGATCCGCGAGGAGAACTACTTCTTCCGGCTCTCCAAGTACGCCGACCGGCTCAAGGAGCTGTACCGGGAGCGGCCGGGGTTCGTGCGGCCGGCGAGCCGGCTGCGCGAGGTGGAGTCGTTCGTCGACCAGGGCCTCCAGGACCTGTCGATCTCGCGCTCGACCTTCGAGTGGGGCGTGCCGATCCCCTGGGACCCCAAGCACGTCATGTACGTGTGGGTCGACGCGCTCCAGAACTACCTCACCGCGGCGGGCTGGGACGCCGACATGGAGCGCTTCGAGCGCACCTGGCCGGCGGACTACCACTTCGTCGGCAAGGACATCCTGCGTTTCCACGCGGTGATCTGGCCGGCGATCCTGATGGCCGCGGGGATCGAGGTGCCGAGGACGGTCCAGGCGCACGGCTGGCTGCTGGTCGGGGGCGAGAAGATGAGCAAGACCAAGCTCACCGGCATCGCCCCGAGCGAGCTGGTCGAGCCGTTCGGCTCCGACGCGTTCCGCTATTTCTTCCAGCGCGAGATCGCCTTTGGCCAGGACGGCAATTTCTCGTGGGAGAGCATGGTCGAGCGCTACAACGCCGACCTCGCCAACGGGCTCGGCAACCTGGCCAGCCGTGTGACCGCGATGGTGGAGCGCTACCGCGACGGCGTGCTGCCGGCTCCCGGGCCGGAGGGCGAGGCGGAGGCGGTCGTGCGCGAGGCCGCCGCCCGCGCCTACGGCGAGGCCAGCGCGGCGCTCACCGGAGACCTCGCCTTCGAGCGGGCGCTGGCGGCGATCTGGCGCTTCATCGGCGCGGCCAACGGCTACGTCACCGAGCGGAAGCCGTGGGACCTCGCCAAGTCCGGCGACGACGCCACGCTCGACACCGTGCTCTACACCGCCGCCGAGTCGCTGCGGGTGGCGGCGCTGCTGACCGCGCCTTGGCTGACCCGCGCGGCGCCGAAGCTGTGGGCCGCGATCGGCGCGCCAGGCGAGCTGTCGGAGGCGAGGCTGCCGGAGAGCCTGACCTGGGGCGGGCTCCCGGCCGGCGCCCGGGTGACGCGGGCCGGCTCGCTGTTCCCACGTCTCGACGCGGAGGGAAAGGTCGCCAGCCGCCAGGGCGGCGCCGGGGCCTAGCCGGGAGGCCGGACGCAATGAGGGTCTCTTACGTCAACCTCTACATGATCGACACGGAGACCCCCGACCCCGACGATCTGACGGGGGAATCACCGGGGGATACCGTCGAGATACTCCGCTACGGCTGGAGTGCGGTCGAGGTTATCGAGGACCTGTGGCGACTGGTCGATCCGGATCAGGCCGCGCGCTTCGCGTCGTTCTACGAACGGTTCCAAGCGCAGAACCTACGTCTGAGCCGCGCTGACGTCGACGAGCTGGCCGCGCTTCTCGCGCCGCTGCCGGCCGCGGTCGTCGGACCGCTGGTATCGCGCGACACATGGGCGCTGCGTGCCGAGCAGGTCGCTTCGTTGCGCGCCGAGGCGCCGTCGATCTTCGACCACGAGCGGCCCATCACCGACGAGGTTCACGCCGTCGCCGAAGCGCTTCACGCGGCCGAGTCCCTGCGCGAGTTCTTGGTCCGGGCGAGCCGTGGCGGGTATGAGGTCCAAGCCAATTGAAGACGACGGAACAGGCGAACAGGAGCTCCGAGGCCGAGATGCTGGTCGACACCCACTGTCACCTCTTCATGCTCGACGAGCCGGCCGAGGAGGTGCTCGCCCGCGCCGGTGCAGCCGGCGTGGCCTGGCTGGTCGACGTCGGCGTCGACCTCGAGTCGAGCAGGCTGGCGGCCGGCAGCGCCCGCCGGCTCGACGGCGTGTCGGCCACCGTCGGCGTTCACCCGCACGACGCCGAGACCCTGACGCCGGAGACGCTCGCCGAGCTGCGGGAGCTGCTCGGCGACGAGCGGGTGGTCGGCGTGGGCGAGACCGGCCTCGACTACTACCGCAACAATTCGCCGCCCAAGGCGCAGCGGGCCGCCTTCGCGACCCAGGTGCGGCTGGCGCGCGAGCTGGACAAGGCGCTGGTGGTGCACTGCCGCGACGCGTTCGAGGACGTGCTGGCGATCCTCGACGGCGAGGGCGCGCCCGACCGCGTGGTCCTGCACTGCTTCTCGGGGGACGCGCCCATGGCCGAGCGGGTGGTCGAGGCCGGCTACCACGTCTCGTTCGCCGGGACGGTGACCTTCAAGAACGCGCCCAAGCTGCGCGAGGCCTGCGCTGCGGTGCCGCTCGACCAGATGGTGCTCGAGACCGACAGCCCCTACCTGACCCCGCACCCGTTCCGCGGCAGGCCCAACAGCCCCGACCGGGTGGCGATCACCGCCGCGACCGTGGCCGAGGTCCACGGCGTCGACGTCGAGCGCGTCGGCGAGGCGACCACCGCCACCGCCGTCCGCGCCTTCCGCCTGCCGCTGACCGTCGCCGGAGGCCCGCGCTGAGCGGACAGCCCGACGCCGCACGCCCGCTGCTTACCGCGCCGCGGGTGCGGGAGCTGCTGGCCCGCCACGGGCTGCGGCCCACCAAGGCGCTCGGCCAGAACTATCTGGTGGACCCCAACACCGCCCGCAAGGTGGTGCGGCTGGCCGAGGTCGAGCCGGGCGAGGCCATTCTCGAGGTGGGCCCGGGGCTCGGCAGCCTGACCCTGGCGCTTCGCGCCGCCGGCGCGCGGGTGGTCGCGGTCGAGGCGGACGAACGGCTGCTGCCGGCCCTGGCCGAGGCGCTCGGCGACGACGCCGGGGTGCGGGTCGTGGCCGGCGACGCGCTGCGGCTCGACCTCGCCGCGCTGGCCCCCGACGCCGGCAAGCTGGTGGCGAACCTCCCCTACAACCTGGCCGCCACGATCGTGCTCGAGGTCCTCATCAGCTACCCCGGCTTCGAGCGGCTGACCGTGATGGTCCAGCGCGAGGTCGGCGAGCGGCTGGCGGCGGAGCCGGGGACCGACCCCTACGGCGCCACCAGCGCAAAGGTCGCGGCACTCGCCGAGGCCAGGGTGCTCTCGGGGATCAGCCGCAAGGTGTTCCTGCCGGAGCCGCACGTCGACTCGGTGCTGATCGGCCTGGTCAGACGGCAGCATCCGGCCACCGGCGGCCTGCCGTGGCCGCTGCTGAACCAGGTCATCGACGCGGCCTTCTCGCAGCGGCGCAAGACGCTGCGCAACTCGCTGCGCGGCCTCGGGCTGGACGCCGACCAGGTCGAGCGGCTCGGCCAACAGGCCGCCGTCGACCTGAACCTGCGCGCCGAGCGGCTCGGTGTCGAGGCGTTCGCCACGCTCGCCGCCGCCTTCCGGACAATCCTGTCATCCACCAAGTCCCGACGCTAAGGCTCATTTTGAACCAATCGCCTGTTCCAGCTACCATGCCCGGGTTCTTGGGCGTAGCCCGGACCCCGGTCCCACCAGAGCTCGTCGACCACGGGAGAACGCTTGCCCAGCAACCACTCCATGACTGACGCCCCGTCCCTGCTCCGCGCCCGCGCCGCCGCCAAGATCAACCTCGCGCTGCTGGTCGGTCCCCGCCGCGACGACGGCTTCCACGAGGTGGTCTCGGTGATGCAGGCGATCGGGCTCTGGGACGAGATCGAGGTCTCGATCGCGCCGGAGGGCCTTGGCCTCGAGGTCGAGGGCGAGGGCCTGCCGGCCGGCGAGAGCAACCTGGTCCTGGTCGCCGCCAGGGAGATCGCCCGGCGGTCGCGCGACCTCCCGGGGGTGCGCTTCCGGCTGCGCAAGGGCATCCCGATCTCGGCGGGGCTTGGCGGCGGCAGCGCCGACGGGGCCGCGGCGCTGCTGGCGCTCGACCGCCTCTGGCACCTCCACCTGCCGTCGGTCAACCTCCACGTCATGGCCACCGAGATCGGCTCCGACGTGCCGTTCTGCCTGACCGGCGGCAGCCAGCTCGGCACCGGCAGGGGCGAGCGGCTGGAGCAGGCGCCCACTAAAGGCACGCTCTGGTGGGTGGTCGGGATCGACGCCGAGGGCCTCGCCACCGCGGCGGTCTACCAGCGCTACGACGATCTCGGGCTCGACCGGCCGCTGGGCGACCGGTCGTCGTCCGAGACGCTGGATGCGCTCGCCGCCGGCGACGTCGCGCGGATCGGCGCCTCGCTCCACAACGACCTGGAGCCCGCCGCGTTCGACCTCCACCCGGCGCTGGAGGCCGGGAAGCGGAAGCTGCTGGAGGCCGGCGCGGTCGGCGCGGTGATGAGCGGGAGCGGGCCGACCCTGCTCGCGCTGGCCGCCGACGAGGAGCACGCCCACCGGCTCGCCAGGGCCGTGCGGCCGGCGTTCGCGCGGGTCGAGGTCGCCCGCGGCCCGGTGCCAGGCGTCACATTCGGCTGACGGCAGGGGCCGGTAGTATGCGGGTCGGAGTCCCGAGCGGCCCGGTGGCGGGTGGTGTAATGGCAGCACGGCGGCCTTTGGAGCCGTCAGGTCAAGGTTCGAGTCCTTGCCCGCCAGCTCGCAGCCAGCGACAGCGCCCAACCTTGGGCACGACAAAGGGGGAGGGCCGATGTCCCTGAGCGTGGTCGTGCTCGCCGCCGGCGATGGCGGGCGGTTCCGCTCCGCCGTGCCCAAGTCGCTGCACGCCGTCGCCGGACGGCCGCTGCTCTGGCACGTCCTGGCCGCGGCGGCGGAGCTGCACGCGGATCGGACCGTACTGGTGGTTGGCCGTGGCGACGACGAGGTGTGCGCCGCCGCGAGCTCGTTGGGGCTCGGGCAGCTCGAGTTCGCGGTCCAGCCGGAGCCGCGCGGCAGCGGCGACGCGCTCGCCTGGGCGCTGCCGCGACTCGGCGACGGCGGCGAGGTGCTGGTGCTGCATGGCGACACGCCGCTGCTCACCGCGCGGACCTTGCGGCGCCTCCTCGACGAGCACCAGGCCGCCGGGGCGGTCGCGACCGTCCTGACCCCGAGCGGCGAGCGGCGCCCCATCGAGGAGGCCGGCGGCGGCGCCTACCTCTTCCAGCGCTCGGCGCTCGACGGCCGTTCGCGCAACGCGTCCGACGACGACGGCGGCGAGGGCGGCGAGGGCGGCGAGGGCGGGCACGACCTCCGCGAGCTGATCCCCGGGCTTCGCGCGGGCGGCGGCCGGGTCGTCACCACCGAGGCGTCCGATGGCGAGCTGCTCGCCGTCACGGACCGCGCCCGGCTCGCCGAGGCGGCCGCGGCGCTGCGCCGGCGCAGGCTCGACCGGCTGCTGGCGGACGGCGTCACCGTGACCGACCCGGCGACCACGTACGTCGACGTCGACGTCGAGGTCGGCCGGGACACCGTGCTGGAGCCGCTCACCTTCCTCGAGGCCGGCACCCGCATCGGCGCCGGCTGCGTGATCGGGCCCAACACCAGGCTCCACGCCTGCATGGTCGACGACCACGCGACCGTGACCCAGGCGGTCGGGGTCGAGGCGCACGTCGGCGAAGGCGCCACGGTCGGTCCGTTCGCCTACCTGCGGCCCGGCGCCGACCTCGGGCCGGGGAGCAAGGTCGGCACCTACGTGGAGGTCAAGAAGTCGAGCGTCGGGC
This sequence comes from Actinomycetota bacterium, assembly GCA_040414855.1. Taxonomy (GTDB): domain Bacteria; phylum Actinomycetota; class CALGFH01; order CALGFH01; family CALGFH01; genus DASVXQ01. The sequence continues at coordinate 26,495 of JBEDUQ010000175.1, read as the reverse complement.
GGGGCAGCAAGGTGCCGCACCTGACCTACGTGGGCGACGCCGAGATCGGCGAGGACGTCAACGTGGGAGCAGGCACCGTGTTCGTCAACTACGACGGCCGCGCCAAGCACCGCACCGTGGTCGGAAACGGGGCCTTCATCGGATCGGATACCATGCTGGTAGCGCCCCTGGTCATCGGCGACGGGGCGCAGACGGCGGCGGGCTCGACGATCACCAGGGACGTCCCTGCCGGTGCGCTCGCCATCGAGCGCGCCGTCCAGCGCATCATCGACGGATGGGCGCAGCGCCGCGGGCGGCACGGGCGGCACGGTGGGCAGACGCGGCGGGCCACCAGCGACCACGAGGAGTCCGAAGGCAGCGGCAGCCTGGGAGGCGGGTAGTGAGCAACGGTGTGACGCCCAAGATGGTGGAGACCCTCGGGCGCAGGCACCTGATGCTGTTCTCGGGGCGGGCGAGCCAGGAGCTCTCCCGCGAGGTGGGGCAGCATCTCGGCATCGAGTGTGGCTCGGTTGACCTGAGGGACTTCGCGAACGGCGAGACCTATGCCCGGTTCCAGGAGAGCGTGCGCGGCACCGACGCGTTCGTGATCCAGACCCACGCGGCGCCGGTGAACGAGCGGATCATGGAGCTGCTGATCATGATCGACGCGCTCAAGCGCGGCTCGGCCAAGCGGATCAGCGCGGTGGTGCCGTACTACGGCTATTCGCGGCAGGACAAGAAGGGCCGCTCACGCGAGCCGATCGCCGCCAAGCTGGTCGCCGACCTGCTGGACGTCGCCGGCGCCGACCGGATCATCACCATCGACCTGCACTCCGGCCAGATCCAGGGGTTCTTCGACGGGCCCGTCGACCACCTGACCGCCCTGCCGGTGCTGGCCGACTACATCCGCCAGAACGAGCGCGGCGAGCTGGTGATCGTGGCCCCGGACGCCGGCCGCGTGAAGAGCGCCGAGAAGCTCGCCGGCATGCTCGGGCAACCGCTCGCCTTCCTGCACAAGCGGCGCAGCCGCGAGGTCGCCAACGAGGTCGAGGTCCGCGAGGTGGTCGGCGAGGTGGCCGGGCGCCACTGCGTGATGATCGACGACATCATCGACACCGCCGGGACGATCGTGAAGGGCGCCGAGGCGCTGGTCGCCAACGGCGCCGAGCGGGTCACCGCCGCAGCGACCCACGGCATCTTCTCAGGCCCGGCGATCGACCGGCTCAAGAACGCTCCGCTGGCCGAGGTCGTGGTCACCAACACCGTGCCGATCCCCGAGGAGAAGCGGATCGACAAGATCGTCGTGCTGTCGATCGCCAGGATCGTCGCCGACGCGATCCGCGCGGTGTTCGAGGACGCCAGCGTCTCCGAGATGTTCAACGACCAGAACCAGGTATAGAAGGTTTCGGGCGTTCGGGACGGGTTCTGGACGGACCACCCGAGCGAGTGTCGCATCGGCTCGATCGACTCGTTTAGGGCCGCCAGGCGGTGGATGACCCATGCCACCATGGCGCGGGTCACTACCATGTGCGGGCGACGAGCGGGAGAAAGGAGCGAGCGTTGATGGATCTGCCGGTGATGCCCCCGGTCAAGCCGATGCTCGCCAAGTCCGTCTCGATCCTGCCGCGCGACATGCTCTACGAGCCGAAGTGGGACGGCTTCCGCTGCATCATCTTCCGCGACGGCGACGAGGTGGAGCTGGGCAGCCGCAACGAGCTGCCGATGGCCCGCTACTTCCCCGAGCTGGTCGAGGCCGCCCGCCAGCAGCTACCGCCACGCTGCGTGGTCGACGGCGAGGTGGTGCTGATCCGCGAGAACGAGCTCGACTTCGAGGCGCTCCAGATGCGGCTGCACCCGGCGGCGTCACGGGTCCGGCTGCTCGCCGAGGAGACCCCGGCCGCGTTCATCGCCTTCGACCTGCTCGCCCTCGGCGACGAGAGCTACCTCGACCGGCCCTTCAGCGAGCGCCGCGCCGCCCTGTCCGAGGCGCTCGGCGACGCCCACGGCCCCATCTACCTGACCCCGCTGACCGACTCGCACCGGCTCGCCGAGCGCTGGTTCCGCGCCTTCGAGGGCGCCGGTCTCGACGGCGTGGTCGCCAAGCCGATGGAGCTGCCGTACACGCCCGACCAGCGGGTGATGTTCAAGGTCAAGCACGAGCGCACGGCGGACTGCGTGGTCGCCGGCTTCCGCTGGTACAAGCGCGCGCCGGTGGTCGGCTCGCTGCTGCTCGGCCTCAACGACGAGGACGGCGAGCTTCAGCACGTCGGCGTCACCTCGTCGTTCAGCCTCGCCCGCCGCGAGGAGCTGCTCGACGAGATCGCGCCCTACCGGCTCGGCGAGGGCGAGCATCATCCCTGGCTGGGGACGGTGACCGCCGACCGCGTGCCCGGCGGGCTGTCGCGCTGGAGCGGCGGCAAGGACCTGTCCTGGGAGCCGCTGCGGCCCGACCTGGTGGTCGAGGTCGCCTATGACCACATGGAAGGCAGGCGCTTCCGGCACACGGCGCAGTTCCGCCGCTGGCGCCCCGACCGCGACCCGGCATCGTGCGACTACTCCCAGCTCGAGCGCCCGGTCGCCTTCGATCTCGCCGAGATCCTCGGCGGTGGGAGGTCCTGATGCTCCGCGAGCACCGGCCCGACGCGATCCGCTTCGACGACGGCCGCCCGGTGGCGGTCGGCGACCAGCCGCTGGCCGAGCCGACCCGCGCGGTGCGGACCGGGTCCGGTCTGTGGGCGCTGTTCGTGGCCGGAGAGGACGTGGTGGTCGCGGTCCACCCCGGCGGGGCGATCAGCGGCTCGACCGGCGAGGTCCGCGACCGGCTGGATGGCATGCTCGGCCACGACCCCCTCGACGACGAGGACCGCGAGGCGGCGTCGTCGTTCCTGCCGTTCCTCGGCGCCGACGACCCTGGGGCGGCCAGCGTCGGCCCCCGCTCGCGGGTCGGAGAGGGCGTGCCGCCCACCTGGTGGCTGAGCGGCGCCAAGAACGAACCGCCCGACCCACCAGTCCCGCCAGCGCGGCCCGCCGAGCCGGGTTGAGCGTCCGAGGGCGGCGCTGCTACGCTGCGCAGCACCCTCGCGGATCGCGGGGAAGTTTCGGCTGCCGTTCCCGCCACAGTGGCACCGCGCGGTAGGGTCCGGAATCGCAAACGTCGATCGAACGTCGATGAGGAGGCTCGTTCCCCATGTCCGAGTATCAGCTTGCCGCGGAGCCGCGCACGGACACTGGAAAGGGACCTGCCCGCCGCGTCCGGGCCGCCGGCCGTGTCCCCGCCGTCCTGTATGGCCACGGCATCTCCCCTGAGCACCTCTCCGTCGACGCGCGTGAGTTCGGCCAGGCGCTCCGCAGTGGCGGCGCCAACGCGCTGCTCCAGGTCTCGATCGACGGCGGCAACAGGCACCTGGCGCTCGCCCGCGAGATCCAGCGCGACCCGGTGCGCGGCACCTACACCCACATCGACTTCCAGGTCGTCCGCCGCGGCGAGAAGGTCACCGTGCTGGTGCCGGTGCGCCCGGCCGGGTCCGCGCCCGGCGTCGTCCGGGGCGGCATCCTCGACCAGGACCTCCACCAGCTCAACGTCGAGGCCGAGGTCACCGCCGTGCCCGAGGCCATCGAGGCGGACGTCTCCGCCCTCGAGATCGGCGACGTGCTGCGGGTCGCCCAGCTCAGCGTGCCGTCCGGCGTCACCGTCCTCGACGACCCCGAGGCGTCGGTGGTCTCGGTGGTCGCGCCGACGGTCGAGCCGGTCGAGGAGGAGGAAGAGGTCGCCGAGGCCGAGGAGGGTGCCGTGGCGGAGGCCGCCGAGGGTGGCGAGGCCGCCGAGCGACCGCAGCCTTCCGAGGGTGGCGAGGAGGCGTAGTCGCCGCTGTCTCTCCTCGACCGTTTCCGGCGGTCCGGCGTGGCCTCGGCTGAGCCGTCCGCACGCGGGGACGGCGAGCCCGGGGAGCGTTCCGGGCCCTGGCTGGTGGTCGGGCTCGGCAACCCCGGCAACGAGTACGCCAACACCAGGCACAACGCCGGGGCGATGGCGGTCGGTCTGATCGCGGACCGAGCCGGCGAGAAGCTGAAGCGCTCGCGCCAGCGCGCCGACGTCGCCGAGACCCGCGAGGGCCAGACCCGGGTGATCCTGGCGCGCCCCCACGGCTACATGAACCTCTCCGGCGGTCCGGTGTCGACGCTCGCCCGCTACTACAAGGTCCCGCTCGACCGCCTGATCGTCGTCTACGACGACATCGACCTCGCCGCCGGCAAGGTCCAGGTCCGCAAGGGCGGCGGGACCGCCGGCCACAACGGCATGAAGGACATCGTCAAGGCGCTCGGCGGGCCGGATTTCTACCGCGTCCGGCTCGGCGTCGGTCGTCCTCCCGGCCGCAAGGACCCGGCGGACTACGTGCTGGAGCCGATCCCCAAGCGGCTCGCCGAGGACTTCGGCGTCCTGGTCGAGCGGGGCGCCGACGCGGCCATGGACCTCACCCGGCTGCCGCTGGAGCGCGTCCAGGACCGCCACAACCATTAGGCCACGAGGCCACCCGGCGTCGGGCGGCCGGGAAGGAGGCTGGGTGGACGAGCTGGAGGTGCGTGCCGCCGCCGACCGGATCGCCGGCAGGGTCCACGCCACGCCGGTCGAGACCTCGACCACGCTGAACCGCCGCGCCGGCGCCAGCGTGGTCGTCAAGAACGAGGCGCTCCAGAAGACCGGCTCCTTCAAGGCCCGCGGGGCGCTGAACCGCCTCCTGACCCTGTCCTCCGAGGACCTCGACCGCGGCCTGATCGCGATCTCGGCCGGCAACCACGCCGGCGCGCTGGCGTGGGCGGCGGCGGAGGTGGGCGCCAAGGCGACCGTGGTGATGCCGCTGCACGCGCCCGCCGCCAAGGTGGCCGCCTGCCGCGAGTACGGCGCCGAGGTGGTGCTGCACGGCGAGACCACCGGCGAGGCCTTCGCCGAGAGCGAGCGGCTCCGCGACGAGCGCGGGCTCACCTTCGTCCACCCCTTCGACGATCTCCAGATCGTCGCCGGCCAGGGCACCGCCGCGCTGGAGCTGGTGCACGAGGCCGGGCCGGTCGACGTCTGGGTGGTGCCGGTCGGCGGCGGCGGGCTCGCCTGCGGCACCGCGCTGGCGGTCAGGGCCGCCAACCCCGACTGCCGGGTGATCGGGGTCGAGCCGGAGGGCGCCCGGACCGTGAGCACCGGGCTCGCCGCCGGCCATCCGGTGCCGATCGTCGCCACGTCCGTCGCGGACGGCCTCTGCGCGCCGCGCGCCGGCGACCTGACCCTCGGGCTCCTCCGGGAGCTGGTCGACGAGATCGCCATCCTCTCCGACGACGAGATCCTCGCCGGGGTCCGCTTCGTGATGGAGCGCATGAAGGTCGTGGTCGAGCCCGCCGGCGCCTGCGGCGTTGCCGCGCTGCTGACCGGCCGCGTCGGCGACCTCGCGGGTCGCAGAGTTGGCACGCTGTGCTCGGGCGGCAACCTCGACCTCGCCGCGGTGGCCTCGCGACTCCCCTGAACCAGCCTGAACGGTGGAGTCAGCGATCACGGCTGACCGACTTGAGATGGATAAATCAGTGCTCCGAGCATAAAGTCCCAGTATGGACAAGGCTGGCCGGTATCATGCTCGGCTGCGGCCGTTCTATGGAGGACGAAAGCTCATCCTCACCGGCGCGCCGCTGGCCAGCCTTCGCGCGACCAGCCGGATGGTCCGCTCGCTCGGCGCGGCGCGGCCGTTCCTGCTGGCCGCGGGGGTCGGCACCGGCCCGCTGCCGACCGAGGACGAGGGCGACCGCTACGTCCTCCGGCTCCGCGCCTCCGACATCGTCAACGAGACCCGCACGATGATGGCCATGCTCGCCGACCTTCCGGTCGCCGCGCAGGCCGCGATCGACCGCTACGACCCCGACCGCGAGGCGGTGGTCCTGAGCCCGCCCACCAACGAGCTGCGGACCATCGCCGGGCGCCGCGTGTACGCGCCGAGGCGCCCCTCGTGGCGGCGGCTCGAGGACAAGACCGTGATCGACGGGCTCTGGGACGCCCACGGGATCCGGCGGCCGCCGTCCGCGGTCGTGCCCGCCTCGCGCGAGGCGCTGCTGGCCGCGGCCAAGCGGCTCGACCGGGGCCTGGGGACCGTCTGGGCCGGCGACACCCGCGAGGGCGTCAACGGCGGCGCCGTCTACATCCGCTGGGTGCGGGATCACAACGACGCCGCCGAGGCGACCCTGTTCCTCGGCGCCCACTGCGACCGCGCCAGGGTGGTGCCGTTCATCGAGGGCGTGCCGTGCAGCATCCACGGCGTGGTGCTCCCCAGCGGGATCGCGGCGCTGCGGCCGGTCGAGATGGTGACGCTGCGCGCTGCCGACTCGAACCGGCTGGTGTTCGCCGGCGCCGCCACCTTCTGGGACCCGCCCGACCCTGACCGCAACGCGATGCGCCAGATCGCCCGTGTGGTCGGCGCCGCCCTCCGCGACCGGATCGGCTACCTCGGCGCCTTCACCGTCGACGGCGTGCTTGGCGAGAACGGCTTCCTGCCGACCGAGCTGAACACCCGCTACGGCGCCGGCCTGATGGTGATGGCCGACGGCCGCGACGACCTGCCGCTGTGGCTGTTGAACCTGGCGGTGGTCGAGGGCGAGCAGCTCGACGTCCCCTGGCAGGACCTGGAGGCCGACGTGCTCGAGGTCGCCGACCGGACCCGCTCCGGCGCCGCCTGGACGGTCACCCGCAGCGCGCCGGCCACCAGCCGGCAGCGACCGGTCGCCTTCGGCGCGGCCGGATGCCGCTTCACCCGGCCCGGCGAGGCCGCGGCCGGCACGCTCTGGTTCGGGCCGTCCAACATGGGCGGCTACGTGCGGCTCGCCCTCGACCCGGCCAGCATCCCCGTCGGTCCGGCGGTCGCGCCGCTGGCGGTCGACGCCTTCGCGCTCGCCGACGAGCGGCTGGCCACCTCGATCGGGCCGATGGCGGCCGCGCGGTCCGTCCGCTGAGCCCGATTCGCGGTTGGCGGTCGCGGGGCTGCGATACTCTGGAACAAGCGTGAAGGACCCCCCGTTCAACCTGTTCGGGGGGTTGGTGGTGTGCCGCTGCGGTCCCTTCCGCCACCTTGCGAACCGTTTTGAAAACGCTTTGAAGGCCCTGTGAAAGTCTGTAGCTCCTGGTTGTCCTTGGAGGAATGCCACATTGCGGCTTGAATCGTTGCTCGACCGCCTGGCCGCCGATCAGGCGTTCACCGGTCTGATCGAGTCCATCCCCGCCGCCACCCGGCGGGAAGGCGGCGAGCCGGCCGACGCCCGCCAGGCCGGCGACCCCGGCCGCGGCGGCGTCGAGGTGGTCGTCGCCGACGTCGGCCGCGCCTTCCTGCTCGCCGGCCTGGCGCGCTGGACCGGCCGGCTGGTGGTGGCGGTGACCGCCACCGCTTCCGACGCCGAGCGGCTGGCGGAGGACGTCGCCGCCTTCGTCGGCCCCGAACAAGTCGACGCCTTCCCGGCCTGGGAGACGCTGCCCCACGAGCGCCTCTCGCCCAGGTCCGAGACGGTCGCAAAGCGGCTGTCGCTGCTGCACCAGCTCTCGCCCGCCCGCGAGGGCAACGGTATCGAGGAGACCGGCCTGGCGGTCCTCACCCTGCCCGCCAAGGCGATGATGCAGCCGCTCGCGCCGGCGCTCGACCTGGTCGAGCCGGTGCGGGTCGCTCCCGGCGACCGGCTCGAGCTCGAGGACCTCTTGGAGCGGCTGGTCGAGGCCGGCTACCGGCGCACCGACATGGTCGAGCGACGCGGCGAGGTGGCCGTGCGCGGCGGCCTGGTCGACCTGTTCCCGCCCGGCGAGGACCATCCCGTCCGGGTCGAGTTCTGGGGCGACGAGGTCGAGGGCATCCGCTCCTTCGCCGTCGCCAGCCAGCGGTCTCTCTCCGAGCTGCCGAGCCTCGAGGCCTATCCGTGCCGCGAGGTGCGGCTCAGCGCGGCCGAGCGCGGACGCGCCCGCCAGCTCGCCGCCGAGGTGCCGGTCGCCGGCGACCTGCTCGGCCAGGTCGCCGATGGGCTCGACCCCGAGGGCGTCGAGTCGCTGCTGCCGCTGCTCTACGACCAGCTCCCGACCCTGCCGGACTACCTGCCGGCGGGCTCGATCCTGGTGCTGGTCGACCCCAAGCGGACCCTCGACCGGGCCGAGGAGATCCGCCTCCAGGCCGAGGAGGCCATGCAGGCGTCGTGGGGGACCGCGGCCGAGGGCGGCACCGCTCCGGTAGAGGGCGCGTCCTACCGGCAGCTCGCCGAGGTCATCGCCCGCTCCGGCCGCGCCCAGGTGCGCGTCGGGGCGCTCGACGCCGGCAATCCCTCGGCGCACCGGATCGAGGCGCACCCGATCGACCCCTACCGCGCCGACGTCGCCAGGATCGCCGCCGACGCGCGCCAGTTCGCCGCCGACGGCTACACCGTCCTGCTCACCACCGAGGGCGCCGGCCCGGCGCAGCGCCTGGTCGACGTGCTCGACGACGAGGGCCTGGAGGTGCCAATCGTCCCGGAGCTTCCCGAGGCGACCGGGGACGGCCAGGTGCTGGCCGGCACCGCGCCGCTGCTCACCGGCTTCCGTCTGCCGGGTGTGCGGCTCGCGCTGCTCGCCGAGGGCGACCTCTACGGCACCAGGCGCCAGACCCGCGAGCAGGCCCGGCTCCCGCATACCGTCGGGCGCGTCAAGGGCGCCGGCCCGCGGGTGACGGTCGAGGAGCTGGAGCCCGGCGACGTCGTGGTCCACGCCGTGCACGGCATCGGCCGCTACGTCGGCATGGAGCACCGCACCATCGGCGGCGCCGAACGCGACTACCTGCTGCTCTCCTACGACCAGGGCGACCGTCTCTACCTGCCGACCGATCAGGTCGAGATGATCACCCGCTACGTCGGCGGCGAGACGCCCAAGCTCTCGCGGCTCGGGACCAAGGAGTGGGACCGCCAGAAGGCCAGGGTCCGGCGCAAGGTCCGCGAGATCGCCGCCGAGCTGATCCGGCTCTACGCCGCCAGGATGGCCTCGCCGGGGCACGCGTTCGCCCCGGACAGCCCCTGGCAGCGCGAGCTCGAGGACGCCTTCCCGTACACCGAGACGCCCGACCAGCTCACCGCGATCGAGGAGATCAAGACCGACATGGAGACGCCGGTGCCGATGGACCGGCTGCTGTCCGGCGACGTCGGCTACGGCAAGACCGAGGTCGCCGTGCGCGCCGCCTTCAAGACGGTGATGGACGGCAAGCAGGTCGCCGTGCTGGTCCCGACCACCTTGCTGGCCCAGCAGCACTACGCGACCTTCTCGGAGCGGTTCGCGCCGTTCCCGGTCAGGGTCGGCACGCTGTCGCGCTTCCAGACCCGCAAGGAGCAGGACGAGCTGATCGCGGCGATGGCCAACGGCACCGTCGACGTGGTGATCGGCACCCACCGGCTGCTCTCGGCGGACGCCAAGTGGGCCGACCTCGGCCTCGCCGTGATCGACGAGGAGCACCGTTTCGGGGTCACCCACAAGGAGCACCTCAAGCAGCTCCGCACCGAGGTGGACGTGCTCACCATGACCGCGACGCCGATCCCGCGGTCGATGGAGATGAGCCTGTCCGGCATCCGCGACCTGTCGATCATGGAGACGCCGCCGGAGCAGCGGCACCCGGTGCTGACCTTCGTCGGCGGCTACGACTCGGGCACGGTCGCCAACGCCGTCCGCCGCGAGATGCTCCGCGAGGGGCAGACCTTCTACGTGCACAACCGGGTCGAGACCATCCAGCGCGCGGTGGTGCAGCTCCGGCAGCTGGTGCCGGAGGCCAGGATCGGGGTCGCGCACGGCAAGATGGGCGAGGACCAGCTCGAGCGGGTCATGCTCGACTTCTGGGACAAGCAGTACGACGTCCTGGTCTGCACCACGATCATCGAGTCGGGCCTCGACATCCCGACCGCCAACACGCTGATCGTGGAGCGGGCCGACGCTCTCGGTCTGGCCCAGCTCTACCAGCTCAGGGGCCGGGTGGGCCGCTCGCGCGAGCGGGCTTACGCCTACCTGTTCTACCCGGCCGAGCACGCCCTGACCGAGACCTCGCACCAGCGGCTCGCCACCATCGCCACCCACACCGACCTCGGCTCGGGCATGGCGATCGCGCTCAAGGACCTGGAGATCCGCGGCGCCGGCAATCTGCTCGGCACCGACCAGTCCGGGCACGTCGCCCTGGTCGGCTACGACCTGTACATGCGCATGCTCGCCGAGGAGGTCGGGCAGCTCCGCGGCCGGCCGATCGAGCAGCCGAAGGAGCTCAAGCTCGAGGTGCCGGTCGACGCCCACCTGCCGGCCGACTACGTGCCGCGCGAGCGGCTGCGGCTGGAGGCCTACCGCCGCCTGGGCGGGACCCGGACGGTCGAGGAGGTCGAGGCGCTCGGCGAGGAGCTGGTCGACCGCTACGGCCCGCCGCCGCTGCCGGTCCGGAACCTGCTGGCGCTCGCCGGGGTCCGCGCCCAGGCGAACGCGGTCGGGCTCTCCGAGGTGGTGTGCTTCGGTGGCAGGGTCCGGCTGGCGCCGGTCAGGGACCTGCCCGAGTCCAAGCAGGTCCGGCTCGACCGCGTCTACCCCGGCGCGGTCTGGAAGCGCACCGAGGACAGCCTCGTGGTCCCCCTGCCGGACCAGGGGCCGCGCCGCCTCACCACCGGCCCCTCCCGCGCCGGCGCCGAGGTCGACCTCCCTGCCTGGCTCTCGGAGCTGCTCTCCAGCGTGCTGGACGCCCCGGCCCCACCCAAGCTCCCGGCCAACCCCCCGCAGGCGCGAAAGGCGGGGTGATTGCCATCTGGGGATTGCGCGTTATCTTTGGGCAATCGGCGGGAACAGGCGGGGCAGGGCGCGGGTATCCTGTTGCCTAAGTCAGTGAAGCCGAGACCCCAGCCGAGGTTCCCCGTGCGTCGTCTGCTCCCGGCCGTAAGCCTCGCGATTGTCCTCCTCGCGGCGGGGTGCTCCCGTGGGGACAACGAGCAGGCCGCCTCCGTCAACGGGACCTCGGTCCCGGTGAGCCAGCTCACCGACATGGTGAAGGCACAGCTCGCCCAGGCCCAGGCCCAGCAGCAGCAGGGCCAGAACCAGTCGTCGCTCGACATCGAAGGCCTGACCAGGTCCTCGCTCGAGGGCCTGATCCAGTTCGAGGTCGTCCTCGAAGGCGCCCGCGAGGAGGGCGTGAACGTCGACGAGGGCCAGGTCGACGCCCAGATCCAGCGGATCAAGGACCAGGCCGCGGCCCAGGGCATGAAGTACGAGGACCTGCTTTCGCAGCAAAACATCAGCGAAGCGCTGCTGCGCGAGCAGCTCCGCGCGACCATCGCGCTGACGCTGGTGGGCGCCAAGCTGGTCCCAAACCCCAGCGATGCCGTCCTGCTCAAGAACATCGCCAAGCACAAGACCGACGTCATCCAGATTCACGTGCGCCACGTCCTCGTCAAGGACCAGGCGACCGCGCAGAAGGCGCGCCAGCAGCTGGTCAGCGGCGGTAACTGGACCGCGATCGCCAAGCAGTACTCGACCGACCCCGGCACCAAGGACCACGGCGGCGACCTCGGCTTCGAGTCGAAGGGCCAGGCCGTCGCCGAGTTCGAGAAGGCCGTGTTCATCTTGGCCGACGAGGGCGACTGCAAGGGCAAGACCTCGGGCGCCTGCTCCTCGCCGATCTCGTCGCCGGTCCACACCCAGTTCGGCTACCACGTCATCCAGGTGATCGGGCTGCGCATGCCTCCGATCACCGACGACCTGCGAAACCAGCTCGACCCGACGCTCAAGCAGCGTCGCGACGCCGCCATCGAGCAGTGGTTCAACGACCACCTCAAGCAGGCGAAGATCTCGGTCAACCCGCGCTTCGGCCGCTGGGACGCCGGATCCAGCAAGGTCGTCGACCGGACCACGGCGCCGGCGAGCCCGACCACGACCACACCGGCGGCCCCGGTGCCAGGGCAGCCGTAGCGGGATGCCATGACAAGGGTTGTGCTGGTCGCTTCCAGCCCGCGGTTCCCGCTGCTGTTCCCCCCGCAGACCTGGCGTGCGCTCGACGCCGCCAGGCCGGTCTACCTGCTCGACCGCGAGCACCCGTCGCTGCCGGCGCTGGAGGTCGGCGAGATCCCCTGGGAGCTGCTGCCGGTGGCCGAGGACACCGGGCCAGCCGGGCGCGACCTGCTGCTGGTCGGCCAGGGCCTCGACCCCGAGGTGGTCGCCGCCGCCAGGCGCCAGGCCGACGCCCTGCTCGCGATCGCCAAGCGTGACGGCTCGGCGACCATCCTGCTGCCGCCCGTCAACGACGGGCCGCTGGTCCAGATGATCTCGGACCGGGCGGCGCGGCAGCATATCGAGGTCGAGGCGGTCTACCCGCTCGGTGAGCCCAAGGGCTCGGCCCTGCTCGACCTGGTTGCCACCGAGACCCGCCTGCGCGGCCCCGGCGGCTGCCCCTGGGACCACGAGCAGACCCACGCGAGCCTCGCCCGCCACCTGGTCGAGGAGGCCTACGAGGTCCTCGACGCGATCGAGGAGGACGCCGCCGGCGCCGGCTCGGACCATCTCCGCGAGGAGCTTGGCGACCTGCTGCTCCAGGTGGTCTTCCACGCGCAGATCTCCGAGGACGCGGGCGAGTTCGACGTCGACGCGATCGCCCGCGCGATCACCGAGAAGCTGATCCGCCGCCACCCGCACGTGTTCGGCGAGGTCCAGGTTGGCTCGGCGCGCGAGGTGCTCCGCAATTGGGAGGCGATCAAGCGCGACGAGGAGGGCCGCACCGACCCGCTCGCCGGCATCCCGTCCGCGCTGCCGGCGCTCCAGCTCGCCGCCAAGCTCCAGAAGCGCGTCGCCGACACCGAATTCGCCTGGCCGGAGCGGGACCGCCCGGCCGCGAAGGTCGGCGAGGTGCTCCAGGAGCTGGATGAGGTCGCCGAGACCAGCGACCCGGACCGCCTCGAGCGCGCGGTCGGGGACCTGCTGTTCGCGGTGGTGGCGCTGGCGCGCGAGCGTGGCGTCGAGCCGGAGGCGGCCCTGCGCCGAGCGGCCAGGCGCTTCCGCGCGGCGTTCGAGCGGTCCGTCGCCGAGTCCGCGGGCGAGGCCGGGGAGGATGCCCAGGAAGTCGGGGAAAAAGCACGAAAGCGCTGAGCGAAATGCCTGTGGAAATCCTCGGGCGAATGCGAAGCCCGATGATATGCTCGCCCGAGTCCGGTTCCCTCGCCCACCCGTGAACCTCTGGAGCGCTTCCCCATGGCTGTGATCGAGCTCGTCCTTGCCCGCGAAGTCCTCGATTCCCGGGGGAATCCCACCCTCGAGTGCGAGGTCGGACTCGAGGATGGCTCCGTCGGCCGGGCGATCGTTCCCTCCGGGGCCAGCACCGGGAAATTCGAGGCGGTCGAGCTGCGCGACGGCGGCGCGCGCTACGGGGGCAAGGGCGTGCTCGGCGCGGTCCGCAACGTGAACGAGATCATCGCCCCGGCGCTGCTCGACGAGGACGGCTACGACCAGCGGGGGATCGACCGCATCCTGCTCGACCTCGACGGCACCGAGAACAAGTCCAAGCTCGGCGCCAACGCGATGCTGGGCGTCTCGATGGCGCTGGCCCGCGCCGCCGCCGACTCGCTCGGGTTGCCGCTGTACCGCTACCTCGGCGGCGCGCCGGCGCAGGTGCTCCCGGTGCCAATGATGAACGTGCTCAACGGCGGCGTGCACGCCGACAACGACGTCGATTTCCAGGAGTTCATGGTCGCCCCGGTGGGTGCGCCCTCGTTCGCCGAGGCGCTGCGCATGGGCGCCGAGGTCTACCACGCCCTCAAGTCGGTCCTGAACGAGCGCGGCCTGGCGACCGCGGTCGGCGACGAGGGCGGCTTCGCCCCCGACCTGCCGGGCAACGAAGCGGCGCTCGAGCTTCTGGTCGCCGCGATTCAGCGGGCCGGCTACGAGCCCGGCCCCGAGGTGGCGCTGGCGATGGACCCGGCCGCGACCGAGTTTTGGAGCGACGGGCGCTACGAGCTGGCGGGGGAGGGCCGGACGCTCGACTCCGCGGGCATGGTCGAGCTGTTCCAGGGGCTCTGCGACCGCTACCCGATCGTGTCGATCGAGGACGGGCTCGCCGAGGACGACTGGGACGGCTGGCTGGCCCTGACCCGGGCGCTCGGCGACCGCGTGCAACTGGTCGGCGATGACCTGTTCGTCACCAACGTCGACCGCATCCGGCGGGGACTGGAGCTCGGCGTCGCCAACTCGGTCCTGCTCAAGGTCAACCAGATCGGCACCCTGAGCGAGACCTTCGACGCCGCCGACCTCGCGCATCGCAACGGCTGGACCACCATGATCAGCCACCGCTCCGGAGAGACCGAGGACACCACCATCGCCGACCTGGTGGTCGCGCTCGGCTCCGGACAGATCAAGAGCGGCGCGCCCTGCCGCAGCGAACGGGTCGCCAAGTACAACCAGCTCCTCCGCATCGAGGAGGAGCTCGGCGAGAGCGCGCGGTACCCGGGACGCCTTGCGTTCCGACGGACCTACCAGGAGCGTGCGACATGAGCCAGCGCCAGCGGGGCGCCTTCGCGCTGCCCGGCCTGCCGTCGATCAGTGTCTCGCGGAAGCCGCGCTCCGGCGGCTTCGGGCGCGGGGCGGGGCGCGGAGGCGGTGTCGCCGGGCCGGGCGGAGGGGGCCTGTTCACCTCCCGGGCGGTACTGCTGTTCCTGGTGCTGTTCGTGCTCGCGGCCACCGCCGTCTACCCGCTTCGCCAGTACGTCGCCCAGCAGGGCCGCATCGAGCGCCTCCAGGCCAAGCAGGCCGCGCTGCAGGCCGCCAACGCGCGGCTCGCCTACGAGCGGAACCGGCTCAACGACCCCGCCTACGTCGACCAGCTGGCCAACCAGGACTTCCACATGGTCAAGCCGGGCGAGGAGCCGTGGCTGCTGACCGGCACACCGCCCGCCGACAAGGTCGCCAAGGCGCCCGCCAAGCCCGCCCCCGACCCGCCGTGGTACCAGCGCGCCTGGCGCTGGCTCCGGGGTCGGTCCAGCTGACCGACCCCCGGTCCACAGACCGCACCACACCGGCGACTCGGACGATCGGCCGGATCGTGCCGGCAAGTGCGATTGTTGACGGTCTGCCCGGCCGTCCCTACGATGGCTGGCAGCCGCCTTTGTGCGGCACTCGCCGATTCCTCTCGACCGCCTCGCGGACATCGGTGTTATCCGTACACCCTTGGAAGCAGGCAAAGGAGCGTCAGTCATTAGCATGAGTGCCGAGATCGGGGCCATCGTCCCGGGAACGGTTGTCCGTCTAGCGCCCTATGGAGCCTTCATTCGGCTCGAGTCGGGCGAGACCGGGCTGGTCCACATCTCCGAGATCGATCGCAACTACGTGCGCTCGGTCGAGGAGCACCTCCGCATCGACGACGCGGTGACCGTCAAGGTCCTCGGCGTCAAGGAGGACGGCAAGATCGACTTGTCGATCAAGCAGGCCGCCGCGGACTGGCAGCCCGAGGCTCCAAGGCGGCGCGCCGCCAAGGATCCAGAGTTCGAGCAGAAGCTCAAGCGGTTCATGCGGTCCAGCGAAGAGCGTCTGGTCGACGTCAAGCGCCAACGCGAAGCCCGCCGCGGCTGAGCGTGCCGCGAACTCCATCCCGGTCGCCGCGCCGGCCAGATGCGGCCGCCCTGCCTGATCCGGTCACCCTGCCGTGGGCCGACGACCGGGCGGGCGAGGCTCCAGACCCGCGCGCCCAGCCAGCTTGGGCCGCGCAGCTTCCGGAAGCGAGCCCCGTCGAGCGCCGCCTCATCGAGGGCCAGATCGGCCGGCAGGTGCGTGGGACGGTCGCCGTGGCCGCCCGCTGCCGCTACGGCCTCCCAGCCGTGGTCCGTACCTCGCCACTGCTTCCGGATGGCACGCCATTCCCGACGCTGTACTGGCTGTCGTGCCCGGCGGCCGGCGTGGCCATCGGCCGTCTCGAAGCGGCCGGCTGGAACGCCAAGCTGTCCGGGCGCGTCGCCGACGAGCCGGAGCTGGCGGCGGCCCAGCGGGCGGCGCACGAGCAGTACCTCGCCCAGCGCGACGCGCTCGGGCACCTGCCTGGGGAGCCGGGCGTCGGCGGTCTCCCCGGCAGGGTCAAGTGCCTGCACGCTCTCTACGCGCACGAGCTGGCCACCGGCGCCGACCCGGTCGGCCGGATCGTGCGCCGGGTGGTCGACCCGATCGACTGTCCCGGTCCCTGTGTGCAGCTCGACCCCGACGCCGGCGGTCAGGCCTGACGCCGGCGGCGGGCCCGCCGCCACCCCGAGGCGGTGGCCTCCCCAGAGCGAAAGGATGATGCCGTGCGACTCGCCTCCGTCGACGTGGGCACCAACTCGACCCGGCTGCTGGTCGCCGACGTGGACGGGGACCGGATCCTCGACCAGCTCGAGCGCGAGATGGTGATCACCCGGCTGGGCAGGGGCGTGGACCGGACCAGGCGCTTCGAGCCCGCGTCGCTGCGACGCACTCTCGACGTCCTCGGCGACTACGCCGAGCGCTGTCGGCGCCTCGGCGTCGAGGCGACCCGGGTGGTCGCCACCAGCGCGACCCGGGACGCGACCAACCGCGACGAGTTCCTCGGCGGGGTCCGCGAGCTGTTCGGCGTCGACGCCGAGGTGCTCAGCGGCGACGAGGAGGCGGCGACCAGCTACCTCGGCGCCATCCACGACCTTGGCGGCGACGAGCGCACGCTGGTCATCGACATCGGCGGCGGCTCGACCGAGTTCATCATCGGCAACCACGACCCCGAGGCGATGCTGTCTATCGACATCGGCTGCGTGCGGCTACTCGAACGGCACCTGTCCAGCGACCCGCCGACGCCGGGCGAGGTGGCGGCGCTCCGCGCCGACGTCAGGGAGCACCTCGAGAAGGTCTTCGACGCGCTCGACCCGAGCACGGCGCGGCGGGTGGTCGGCGTGGCCGGGACCGTGACCACGGTCGCCGCGCTCACGCTCGGCCTCGAGGTCTACGACCCGGACCGGATCCACCACGCCGAAATCACCGCGGCCGGCATCCACGAGACCGCCGAGCGGCTGGTGGCGATGACGATCGCCGAGCGGGCGGCGCTGCCGGTGATGGCCAAGGGCCGCGAGGACGTGATCGCGGCGGGCGGCCTGGTCATGGACGAGCTCTGCACGACCTTCGGGTTCCAGCGGATGATCGCCAGCGAATCCGACATCCTCGACGGCGTGCTGCTCGGCCTCTCGCGCCGGATCGCGGCCCGGGGGTGACAGGGGTGAAAGGGGTGACCCGAACCGCGCCGGCGGCGGCCCGGGGCCGGCTCAGTATTCCCGCGGCGCCGCCTCGATCAGCTTGACCGGCAGCTCGCGGCCGGTCGGCGTGGTGTAGGAGAAATGCTCGCCCGGCCGGCGGCCGAGCACCGCCTGGCCGAGCGGCGACTGGAGGCTCAGCACGTCCATGCCGTCGATCGCCTCCTCGCGGCTGCCCAGGAAGTACAGCTCCTCGTCCCCGGCGATCTCCAGCTTCACGATCATGCCCGGACCGGCCTTGCCCGTGTCCCGAGGTGCCCCGACCACCGCCGAGCGGAGGATCTCCTCGAGCTGGCGGATGCGCGCCTCCATCATGCCCTGCTCGTTCTTGGCGGCGTCGTAGTCCGCGTTCTCGCGAATGTCGCCGTGCTCGCGGGCCACGCCGATCGCCTGGGAGACACGCTCGCGACCGGTCGTCTTGAGCTCGTCCAGCTCAGTGCTGAGGCGGTCGTAGGCCTCTGGCGTGAGATAGGTGACACGGTCGCCGTTTGCCTGGGACATGGTTCGGGAACCTCCTTGGCCGCGAAGCCGAGAACGTGACGGGGTGCCCTTCGCGCCGGCTTCCGGCCCCGTCCAGTAGCTGGTGGTTCGACGATGCGCCGTATCCGAGTAGCGGAATTTCGCGCGGTCCCGCCGCACCCGGACACCCCCGCGCGCGGATCAGGACGAAGAGCAACACCTCGCGTCCGCCGGTCCGGGGACGCGTACGGCCTCAGTGGCGTTATCGGCACAGGGCTCGACCTGTTCGATCCCGAGCCGGTCGCACCGGTCGCTTGAAACGGCCGCGATCATGCCCCACCTCCCGAGAAGACGGCCACGAGGCCCAAAAAGCGTAAAGAGCGGTTACCAACCGCGCAGACCAACAAGCTACCCTTCCAGAGCGTCGCATGCCAGGTTGATCCGGTTATTGCCAGCTCAGCCATGCTGAGACTGCTGAGGTTAGCGGCGCCGCAGCGACCCAACCGGCCCGGCGGGCGGGTCGGGCTGCGCTAATTCATCCTTTTTGCCGGGCGGCCCGACGCGGGCGCCGCCATTCGGGGCCATGGGAAGGCGCAGTTCGAAACAGGCGCCGTGGGCGGTCCCGCGACAGGCGCCGCAGGCGTCGGGCCCCGTCCCGGCGTCGCCCGTGGCTCCGGCCCCGCCGCCCGCGGGTCCGGCGTCGGCGGGTCCGGCGCCGGCGGGTCTGGTGTCGGCGGAACGGCCCGAGGAGTCCGGGCAGACGGTCAGGTCGCCGCCGACCGAGCGCGCCAGCTCCCTGGCGATGAACAGGCCGAGCCCGACCCCGTCGCCGCGGTGGTCCTGGTCCGACCCGAGCTGCGTGAAGCGCTCGAAGATCCGCTCGCGCTGCTCCGGCGGCACCCCTGGGCCCGAGTCCGAGACGGTGATCACCGCGTCCGGCCCGGCCCGGCGCGCCGTGACCCCGATCGGCGCGTCGGGCGGCGAGTACTTGGCGGCGTTGTCCAAGAGGTTCGTGAGCACCTGGAGGACCGTCTCCGGTGCCGCCCGCACCGGGAGCGGCCGCGTCGTGGCGTCCAGCCGGACCTGCCGGCCCGGATGCAGCAGCTCCATGGCGCGCTCTGCCTCGCCGACCACCCGAATGGCGTCGGCGACCGCATCGGCGTCGTCCTCGACCTCGGCCTGCTCCAGCCTGGTCGCCACCAGGAGCTGCGCGGCCAGGCGCTTCAGACGCTGGCCCTGCCGCGCCGCCATGTCGATCAGCTCGCGCCGCTCCTCGAGCGTCAGCTCACCGTCGCGTCCGAACAGGGTCTCCAGCGAGCCGAGCACCACCGCGAGCGGTGCGCGCAGTTCGTGCGAGACGGTCGCCAGGATCGCGTCGGCCGAGCCCTGGGCGCGCGCCCGCTCGCGCTCGATCTCCTCGTCGAGCCGCCTCGAGGCCTCGACGGCGCCGGCGACCAGCGAGGCCGCCGCCGACGGCAGGAGCAGCAGCGGCGCGAGCGCCGGGTCCCGGGCCGCCACCACCCACGCCAGGGGCGCCAGCGAGACCAGCGTCACCGCCGTCCACGCATCCGCCCCGCCCCAGCCGCCGGGCCGCGCTGCTGCGGAGGTGGCGGCCACCCACGCCGCGCCGCGAGGGCGGGCCGGAGGAGGTCCGGCGATCACGGCGCCGGCGGCGCCCAGCCGGGCAAGGCCGGCGCCCACCAGCACGGCCGCGACCAGCGCGGTCGCGAGCGCGGGAAGGTCGGCCGTTGCCGGCGTCGCCCCGCCGCGGCTGTTCAGGGCGCCCCAGACCGCAGCGCCGGCGGCCGCCGCCACCACCATCCGCGCCGCGTCGACCAGCCCGGCCCGCCGGAGCCGGCCGCGCGCGGTCAGCGCGACCGCGGAGGTCACCGCCGCGGTGACCAGCACCCCCGCCGCCGTGCCCCACCCCAACACCACCGCGAACGCGAACGGCACCGCCGCCTCGGCGGGCGTCGTCGCCAGGAGGCGACCCGCGAACCATCGCCCAGGGACCCGCGGCCCGGTCTCGACCGTCGCCTCAGCCGGGAGGCGACGGTCGGCCCGCCGGTCCGCCTCGACCACCGCCTCGACCACTGCCTCGACGACCGCCTCGGTCGGCGGCGTTGTCGCCGGGTGCCGCCCGCCAACCGGCCGGTCCGCCTCGCCCGGCAGGGGCTCGGCCGCCGTGCGCTCCCCGACCTCGGTCGCGGACGTTGCGGCCGGGCGGTGTGGCCACCTTGATCCGGCGGCGAGGGCCGGGACCAGCGCGGCGAGCAGGGCGAGGACAGCGAGCATGGCGATCGGCTTCGGGGCGGCGGCGATCGCACGGGCTCCGGACGGCGCGGCGGTGGCCACCAGCGCGAGCGCGAGGACCGAGACCGCCACGGCCGGCGCAAGCGCCCACCGTCGCCCGGCGCCGGGCGAGCGGCGCGGCGCGGGAGCCACGGGCGGCGGGGGACCGGTGTGGCGGCCTCCCGCGAACCCGGTCGTCGTCAGACCCACCCGCCGGCCTGTCCTCAACCAGCTCACCCCCCGGAGTCATCCCCCGACGCTCGGACGGGTCCCGCTCCGGTGCCCCGGCGGCGGCGCGGGCACGAGGGGCGGTCACGGCGCGCGGCCGGATCCGATCCTCCAGATCCTGGCCACCCTGACCTTCGAATCAGGCCTCTCGAATATGACAGACAGTCTAATGATAGTGAATTACACCGATTCCGGTAGAGGGCCGAGCCAGTCGGTTAAGCTGTACCGGTTTGTAGCGATAGGCGGTTGCATGTTCCTCGTCGTGGTCGTCCTGCTCAGCGCGCTTGCCGTTCCGTTGCTCGGCGGTCACCTCTCGAAGCTGGCCGACGTCAGCGTGCGGCTGGCCTGGACGCTCCTGCTCGCCCTCGCGCTCCAGATGGTCGCCATCAACGCTCCGGGCGTCCCACAGGGCATGCGGCCGTGGATCCAGCTCGCCTCCTACCCGGTCGCCGCGGTGTTCGTGGTCGCCAACCGCCACCTGCCGGGCATGGTGCTGATCGGCGTCGGCGTGCTGCTCAACGTGATCGCCATCAGCGCCAACGGCGGCGTGATGCCGGCCTCGGCCGAGGCGCTGGACCAGGCGGGACTGCCGAAGCGCACGAGCTCGTACGCGAACTCCGCGCTGGTCGAGCACCCGAGGGTGGCCTTCCTCGGCGACGTGTTCGCGATCCCGGAGCCGGTCCCGCTGCACAACGTCTTCAGCGTCGGCGACGTCGCGATCGCCATCGGCGCGGCGATCGCGATCCATGGCCTCGCGGGCTCGCGCCTGTACCGGCCAAGGCCGAGGGGGCGCCACCTTCGGCGCCGCCGCTATCGAGGCCGGCACGTGCGGGCGCCCCGCGGCCGCGACCCCGCCCCTTCGCGGCACGGGCGCGCGGCGCCGGCTGACCACGGACCGCCCGCCACCGCCGACCCACTCCCGAACAGGCGGGCCGAGCGTCCGGGATGACGCGACCGCCTTGGGACCGGGGCCGTCAGGGCGTGAGGCCGCGCAGCCGCAGCCGGCGCTCGGTCCTGGCGACGCACAGCGACAGGAACGGCATCGACCAGGCCAGCGAGCGGGTGACCGCGTCCGCCTCGCCGTGGCGCCGCGCGATCTCGCGGGTCCGCTCGTCCAGCGTCAGCGGCTTGCCGTCGAAGCCGATGGTCATGTCGCAGTAGGTGAGCGCGTCGGCCACCGGTGAGGACTCGCGCGAGAACTCGGCCAGCTCGTCGTCGAGGCCGCGAAGGCTGGCCTCGAAGCGGGCCTCGGCGTGGTGCGCCACCAGCACGGCGAGCCGCTCGTGGCCGGCCTTGCGCAGATGGCTCGCGCCGTCGATCGCGTGGCAGCCGGTGCGCCGGAGCTCCGGCGCGTAGCCGATGTCGTGAAGGTAGGCGGCCGCGACCAGCTGGTCCCTGTCCTGAGCCGGGAACGCCTTTCCGATCCGTCGCGCCCGGTCGGCGACGGCGCTGGAATGCGCCCAGTGATCGCTGAACGGAGCCAGCAGCTGCTCGGCATGCTCGGCCGCCCAATCGACCAGTGCATCGCCGGTAGCCGTGCCGAGCCCTCCCCGAATTCGTCCCTCAACCACAGGATAGCGACTGTGGACGGGCTCGGACGGGTGTCGGGGGAGTTCGCTACCCTTGGCGTGGCACCCCAGCCGTACCTGGTCCCGCGCCAGCCTTCGCATAAGGAGTCGTCCGATCGTGCCCCGTACTCTGCTCGCCGTGCACGCGCACCCCGACGACGAGTCGTCCAAGGGCGCCGGCACCCTCGCCCGCTACGCCGACGAGGGCGTTCGAACCATCGTCGTCACCTGCACGGGCGGCGAAGCCGGGGATATCCTCAACCCGGCCATGGACCAGCCGGGCAACCTCGACCGCATGCCCGAGCTGCGCCGCCAGGAGCTGGCCAAGGCACTCGAGATCCTGAACGTCAGCCAGCACTATTTCCTCGGCTACCGCGACTCCGGGATGCCCGACACCGAGACCAACAAGCATCCCGAGGCGTTCGCCAACGCCGATCTCGACGGCGCGGTGGAGCGGCTGGTCCGGATCATCCGCGACGAGCGCCCGCAGGTGCTGCTGACCTACGACGAGCGCGGCGGCTACCCGCACCCGGACCACATCCGCACCCACGAGGTCTCCGTCGCCGCCTTCGACGCGGCCGGCGACCCGGGGCGGTACCCCGACGCCGGCGAGCCCTTCCAGCCGCTCAAGCTCTACTACTTCGCGTCGTTCTCGCGCCACCGCATCGAGGTGCTGCACCAGGGCGCGATCGACCGCGGGCTCGAGAGCCCCTACGCCAAGTGGCTCGAGCGCTGGGACGAGGAGGTCGACGCCGACGGCGAGCGCTGGCCGGAGCCGGTCATCACCACCCAGGTCGACGTCGCCAAGTGGCTGCCGCAGGCGCGCGACGCGCTGATCGCGCACGCGACCCAGATCGACCCCAACGGCTCCTGGTTCTCGATGCCCGACGAGCTGGTCGCCGAGCTGTACCCGTGGGACGACTACACCCTGGTGCGCTCCGAGGTGCCGACGCCCGAGCCCGAGGGCGACCTGTTCGCCGGCATCGACGAGGAAGGCGACCCGCTCGGCTGAGCGCGCGACCTCCCGGCGGGTAGCCACAGGCTCCAGCGCGCGCCGAACGCGATCGCATCGCGGCCAGGCGGAGGGCGCGTGGTCCACCGGCTCCGACCTGCGATGAGCCGGCGCACTACAATCCCGACCGAGACCTGGAGCGCCCAATGGAGGGCCCATGCGCGTGTACGACTCGATCCTGGACGCCGTCGGCAACACCCCGCTGGTTCGTCTGTCACGCCTGGGGCGGGGCCTGACGTCAAGCATCCTCGCCAAGGTCGAGTACCTGAACCCGGGCGGCTCGGTGAAGGACCGCATCGGCCTGGCCATGGTCGAGCGCGCCGAGGCCAACGGCGACCTCGCGCCCGGCGGCACCATCATCGAGCCGACCAGCGGCAACACCGGCGTGGGCCTGGCGATCGTGGCGGCGCTGCGCGGGTACCGCTGCGTCTTCGTCATGCCCGACAAGGTCAGCGCGGAGAAGATCGCGCTGCTGCGCGGCTACGGCGCCGAGGTGGTGGTGACGCCGACAGCGGTCGCGCCCGAGGCGCCGGAGTCCTATTACTCGGTCGCCAACCGGTTGACCGCCGAGATCGCCGGCGCCTTCCAGCCCAACCAGTACGCCAACCAGGCCAACCCCGAGGCGCACTACGCGACCACCGGCCCCGAGATCTGGGAGCAGACCGGCGGCGTCATCGACGCGCTGGTGGTCGGCGTCGGCACCGGCGGGACCATCACCGGCGCCGGCCGCTACCTCAAGGAGCGCAAGCCGGAGGTCCAGATCGTCGGCGCCGACCCGGAGGGCTCGATCTACTCGCGGCCCGACGACGTGCATCCGTACCTCGTGGAGGGCGTGGGCGAGGACTTCTACCCGGCCACCTTCGACCGCGGCGTGGTCGACCGGCTGGTGACGGTCTCGGACCGCGACGCCTTCCTCACCACCCGGCGGCTGGCGCGCGAGGAGGGCATGCTGGTCGGCGGCTCCGGCGGCATGGCGGTGTCCGCCGCCCTCGAGGTCGCCAAGGACCACGGCGAGGGCGGCACCATCGTGGTGCTGGTCCCCGACTCGGGCCGCGGCTACCTGTCGAAGGTGTTCAACGACGACTGGATGCGCGAGCACGGCTTCCTGCCGCGCAGCCGCCAGGGGATGGTCGGCGACGTGCTGCTCGGCAAGGCCCATCACGAGACGCCGCCGCTGGTGACGGTGGCCGCGCACCAGCGCGTCCGCGAGGCGATCGACCTGCTGCACACCTGGTCGGTGAGCCAGGTCGCGGTGGTCTCGGGCGACGACCCCAACGACCTCTCCGGCGTGGTCGGCTCGGTCCAGGAGGGCTCGCTGCTCGAGCGGCTGTTCCGCAAGCCGGAGGTGCTCGAGGCCCAGGTGATCGACGTGATGGACCCTCCGTTCCCGATGGTCGACCAGCACGAGCCGGTGGAGGAGGCGTTCGAGCTGCTGTCCAAGGGCCGCTCGACCGCCGTCCTGGTCACCGACGGTGGCCGCGCGGTCGGGGTCATGACCCGCTCGGACATCCTCGATTTCCTGGCCACCAACCGGCGCGACCGCTGACGCGTCCGCGACAGCTGGCGCTTCCGCGATTGCCGTGCCCTCCCGTCCGGAACGCGCGGGTTTGCACTCACCGGGCTCATTGCCGCATAGTCACTGGTACGTAACCGCAGCGACATGCTGTGGACGTGCGCCGGTTGGTTGCCCCCGCAGCATCGTCCTGGAGTCGGTTTCGCGTGGGATGGGGGTCGCGAGGCGTGCCAGGAGGCTACCTGCTCGTTGGTGAGCGGATCCGCCACCGCCGCCGCGCGCGCGGGCTCTCGCAGCTTCGGCTCGCCGGCCTGATCGACCGGACCGAGGACTGGGTCAGCAAGGTCGAACGCGGCGAGATCCCGGTCGACCGGATCTCGGTCCTGGTGCGGGTCGCCGACGCGCTGAAGGTGCCGCTCAGCTACCTGCTCGGCGAGCAGAGCTGGACGGGGGAGCGGAGCGACCCGCCCAACGAGACCGCCGGGCTCTGCCGGGCGCTGTCGACCCTCCCCGGCCTGCCCAAGGCGGTCCCGCGGGCCCTGTCCGAGCTGAAGGCCGAGCTGCTGGCGGTGACCCGGCTTCGCGCCGGCGCCAGCTACGCCGCCACCGCCGCCGCGCTGCCCGCACTGCTCAGCGAGCTCGACGCCGCCGTCGAGGCGAACGAGGGCGAACAACGGCGCCGGGCGCTCGGGCTGCTCGCCCGTGCCTACGGGCTGGCGGTCGCGGCCCTGGTCCGCTACCGCGAGAACGACCTCGCCTGGGTCGCCGGCGACCGCGGCGTCCACGCGGCCGAGTCGACCCACGACCCGATCGAGCGGGCGCTGAGCGCGTACCGGCTCGCGCTCGCCTTCGTCGGAGCCGGCCGGCTGGTCGAGGCCGTCTATGTCGTGGAGGCGGCACTGGAGCGCGCGGCGGTCGCGACGAGCTCCGCCGAGCTTCGGGCGCTCCGCGGCGCGCTGTGCCTGCCGCTGGCGGTGGCGCACGCGCGCAAGGGCGACCAGGGGCGCGCCGGCGAGGCGCTGCGCGAGGCCGAGCGGATGGCGACCGGTCCCGACGTGATGGCGCGCGACCTCCAGCTCGCCACCCAGTTCGGTCCCGCGAACGTGCTCGCCCACGAGGTCTCGGTCGCGGTTGACCTCGGCGACGCGGGCAACGCGCTGGGGGTCGCACCCAAGGTCGACCGCAGAAAGCTCTCCACCAGCCGCTACACCCGGCACCTGCTCGACGTGGCGACCGCGCACAATTACCGGCGCGACACGCCGTCGATGCTCGACAATCTGCTCGAGGTCGAGCAGCTCGCGCCCGAGCAGCTGCGCCATTTCACCCCGGTCCGCGAAATCCTGCTGGCCGGCCTCCGGCGCGAGCGCGGGCCGCGAAACGCGAACCTGCATCGCCTCGCGGACAGTCTCGGACCATTTTGACCGCTAATAACCAGGACACTTTCGACCCGGAAAATCGCTCCGGGGTCGGAAGAATTCTCCGCAACTCGCTTCGAAATCCCAAATAGGTTACCGGCCGACCGGCCGGGCGCGAGGGCTCCGGGGAGCACCGGGGGGGCCGACCACAGCGCTCGCGTCTGGCCGAGTCAGCAGTCGATTTTTTGGGGGGTCCCATGCGAGATACGCCGGCCCAGGACGGTCGTTCCGGACGCAGCGCACATGGGCTCAACCCTGCCGACCCGTTCATCGTGCGGCAGGGCGCCGGGCCACGTCCGATCGACGTCACCGACGAGCAGCGCCAGGCGCTGCGACTGGTCCGCGAAGCCAACGGCAGGTTGCCCAGGCGGGCGCTGCGGACCGACATGCTGGCGAGCCTGTTGCGCGCGCGGATGGTGACGGTCTACGCGGAGCTGATCGAGCTGACCGTGCTCGGTGCGCTGGCGGTCACCACACTCGACTAGGTCACTGGACCAGGTCGCCGCCGCCAGGTGAGGGCCGGCTCGCCCGAGGTTGGACCAGATGGGCTCCTCGCGCCGGAGGGCGCGCGCCAGGCAGGGGCCGGCTCGCCCGAGGTGGTGTTGAATGGCGCCTGCGCCGTCGAGGCGCGACTGTTCGAGTCCAACGCGAGCTGGAGCAACGCATGTCGTTCGAGGACAGCCACTTCGAGACCAAGGCGGTGCACGTCGGCTCCGCGCCGGACCCGGCCACCGGCGCGGTCATCCCGCCGATCTATCAGA
>JBEDUQ010000174.1:0-10767 GCA_040414855.1 Actinomycetota bacterium | reverse complement strand
GCCCGCGGCCGCATAGAGCTGGGGCTTGATCAGCCGGTCCGTCGTAGTCGTCGACGGAGAAACGACCTCGGCGACGAGAACAACGTCTTCAGGTTGATAGACCGCGGTCGCTCCCAGACGGCGGCTGATCAGGAGGTCTGCGATCAACAGCTTGGATGGCCCAACGCGAAGGTTGACCGCCTCGACGATCTCGAGTTCGTCCGGAGCGGCGGATTCCAGCAAGTTGGCCAGCCGCCGGGCGATCTGTTGATGGTCACTGCTGGGGGCAGGAGTCACCAGCAGGCTCCCATCCAGCAACTCGATCCGTTCCCTGGTTTCGGGAAGGGCGTGATAGTCGGCCTCAGTCCATGGTCCGGCATGGTCGAGCGCAACAGCCGTCATCCTCCCCACCTCCTGGCACGCAATTAGTTTTTCACACCTGCGCTCCTGTCTCACGAAGCAGCTTCGGGCGCTGTGGCGCTGCGCGGCGGTTGTACCAGCGATGTACCCGTCGCGTACCGCCACCGCGTACACATGCGACCACAGCGAGCCGACGCTGGTCGTTGGTCGAGGGAGAGCCGATGCTCGAGACTGCGCTCGCGAACCTGCGGTTCGCCAGTTCGATGCTGCTTGGCCGGCCGTTCCACCGCCGTTCGCTCGACCGCATCGTCGACGCGATGGTGCGGACCCAGCACGAGATGGGCGCCATCGGCACGGACTCGGGCGAGGTGCTCTCGGGCCCGACCCTGGACGAGGCCACGCGCCAGACCATCCAGGGCCGCCGCTTCCGCAAGCAGGCGATCCGCGCCGCCGGCGAGACCGCCTACTACCCGGCGGTGTTCGAGCGGGCAGGGCTCGACCCGAGCCGGCTGCGGTACGAGGACATCCAGCGGTTGCCCATCACCCCGAAGCAGGCGCTGCGCGCCGACCCGGAAGCGTTCGTCCGCGGCGGCGCGCCATCCGGGCATCGCGTCACCACCACGGGCACCACCGGCTGGCCGACCAGCGTGTACTTCAGCGACGACGAGCTCCACCTGATCGGAGCACTGACGACCATCAATTTCCTCATCGAGCGGGTGGTGCTGCCCGACGACGTCGTGCAGGTCTCGATCAACACCAGAGCACGGCTCGGGGTGACGGGGGTGACCTTCGCCAGCGCCGCCATCGGCGCTCCGCTGCACGTCGCCGGCCTGGTCAGCCCGGAGCACACGCTCGCGCTGCTGTCGGAACGGCACCGCCTCGCCGGCAAGAAGCCGCGGGTGAGCGTGATGTCCACCTTCCCTTCGTACCTCGGGGAGCTGGTCTCCGCGGGCCGGCGGCTCGGCTACGCGCCGTCCGACTTCGGGCTGGAGCGGGTCGTGGTGGGCGGCGAGGTGCTGACCGAGGGCCTGCAGCGACGCGCTCGCGAGCTGTTTGGACCGGTGCAGTTCATCGAGAACTACCTGATGACCGAGCTGGCGCCGTTCGGCGCCAACCTCTGCAACCAGGGCCATCTGCATTTCGAGCCGGTCGTCGGCCTGCTCGAGCTCCTTGACTTGGAGGCGACCCGGCCAGCGCTGCCCGGCGAGCCCGGCGTGGTGGTCGCGACCCCGCTGCCGCCGTTCCGCGATGCGACCATCCTGCTGCGGTACAACACCGAGGACGTGGTTCGGGTCCTGGAGGGCCCGTTCACGTGCGACATGCCACGGGTGCCCGCCACCTCCAACCTGCTCGGCAAGCAGCGACTGGCGGTCCGTCACGACCGCGGCTGGACCTTCGTCCGGCAGGTCGCGGAGGCGCTCGAAGCGGTCGACGGGGTGCCCTTGCCGGCCCGCTTCGGCTTTCGAGCCGTGCCGGGCGGGGTGGCGATCGAGGCGGTCGCCCGCGACGACTCCCAAACGCGGCTGGCCATCGAGACACGGCTGGCCGAGCAGGGCGTGCCGGTCGCGGGGCTCCGGCTTGTCGATCACCACGACCGCCTCAGCGACCCCGTCCCATTGCGCTGCGACCTCAAGGAAGGGTCCTTCTCCGATCGGGAGGACCTTCCGGCGCCTTGGATGCAACTCGCCGGCACCACGGGAGGCCAGTGATGCGGGCGGTCGCGCTCGCGGTGGTCGGCGGCGCCGCCGCGCTGGCCCCCCTGGCCGCCTGGGGCTACTTCCGAAAGTACCAGGTGAGCAGACCGCCGTTCGGCCTGCTCAACCTGTACGACGTCGGCCTCATGCTGGCGATCGTCGCGCTGCTGCCGTACCTGTACCTGCACCTTCCGGCGACGATCGTGAGCGCGGTGCTCGGCGTCACGGTGCTGGCCACCCTCAACCTGACGCTGGAGCCGGTCCTGCCCGGTCGGGTGGCGACGTGGGCGGCCTGCCTGGCGCTGATGGCGATCGACGTGGCCCTCGCGTTGACGGTCGGGTCGGGCAGCGCCTGGTTCCTCGGGCTCAACGACGCCGTCATGGTGCTGATCGTGGTCGGGGCCGCGAACCTCTGGGCGCAGAGCGGCATGCGGGCGCGTGACGTCGCGGTCCTGGCAGCCGCGCTGGCCGTTTACGACCTGGTGGCCACCGCCTGGCTCCCGGTCATGGCCGAGGTCCTCGACCGGCTGTCGAGACTCCCCCACCTTCCCTTCTATCCGCTGGTCGGCTGGGGAGGCATCGAGGGTCCCGATCAGGGTCTCCGCCTCGGCCTCGGCGACCTGTTGCTGGTCGCGGTGTTCCCGATGGTGATGCGCAGAGCCTTTGGGCGGAGAGCCGGCATCGTCGCCCTCGCCACGGGCCTGGCGGTGGTGGTGGCGACGCTGACGCTGGTGGCCACCGGCTGGGGGCCGCGGACCGTCCCGGTGATGGTCCCGCTCGGCCCGCTCATGATCGCGCAGTACGCCTTCAACAAACGCGCCAACCGGGGGGAGCGGACCACCTGGCAGTACCTGGGGGCTGAGGCTCCGGCCCGGTCGAACGGCTGACGTGACGATCTGGGGAAGGGAGGTGATGAACGTGCTGAAGACGTACGTGCGGTATGCCCGCTACGCCCTGTCGGCGCTCTCCGCGGTCGGCTTCGCCGCCTGTAGCTCGAGCTGACGGCGATCGTGCCGCCGGCCGGCTCACGGTTCCCGCGTGACCGGCCGGCTCACCTCATGGCCACGACCCTCTACCAGCCGTAGTCGATTCGCCCTATTCTTTGAAGAATGGGGCGATGAAGCCGTTGGAGTTGTGCGTCCTGGGGCCGCTCGAGCTGACCGTCGCCGGCTCCACCGTTCGACTCGGTGGCCACAAACAGCGCCTGCTGCTGGCAGCGCTGGTCTGCCACGCCAACAAAGTGGTCTCCACCGGCAGGTTGCTCCAGCAGCTGTGGGACCAGGAGCCACCGCCGTCCGCCCGCAAGAACCTCCAGACCTACGTGCTCCACCTGCGCCGAATGCTCGGCGACCCCGGCCGGGTGGCGCACCGACCCCCGGGCTATTCGCTGGTGCTTGGCGATGGAGAGCTGGACGTGGAACGCTTCCGCGCACTGGTCGAGCGGGCGCGCGCCGCGATGGCCGCCGTGCGGCCGGGCGAGGCCCAAGGGCTGCTGGAGCAGGCGCTGGCGCTGTGGCGCGGCCCGGCGTTCGCCGACCTGGAAGACGCCTCGACGATGCTCGAAGAAGCCACGGCCTTGGAAGAGGAGCGCCTGGCCGCCATGGAGCTGCGCGTGGAGGCGGAGCTCGCGCTCGGCCGGCACGCTGAGCTGGTCCCGGAGCTGTCCAGCCTGGTCGCCGCCCAGCCGCTCCGGGAGCGACTGCGCGCGCAGCTCATGCTGGCGCTCTACCGGTCGGGGCGGCAGGCTGAGGCGCTCGCCGTCTACCGGCAAGCTCGCCAGCTCCTGGTCGAGGAGCTGGGCCTGGAGCCCGGCGAGGACCTCCGCGAGCTGGAGCGGGCGATCCTCGCCGGTGACCGCGCTCTGGGCCCGCCCTCCCCCGCCGTGGCCGCCACCGCGCCGGCGCAGTTGCCGGCCGACGTGGCGGAGTTCACCGGGCGCGCCGGCGGTCTGGAGCGGCTCGACGCGCTGCTGACGGCCCGGCGGGACGAAGGCGGCGCGGTACCGGTCACCGCGATCACCGGCGCCGCCGGAGTCGGCAAGACCGCGCTCGCGGTCCACTGGGCGCATCGCGTCAGCGGCCGGTTCCCGGACGGGCAGCTGTACGTCGACCTGCGCGGGTACGCGGCAACCTCGCCGCTGCGACCGGTCCAGGCACTGGCCGCGCTGCTTCGCGCCCTCGGGGTGGCGGCCGACCGGGTGCCGATGGAGGTGGAGGAGGCGGCGGGGCTGTACCGGTCGCTGCTGGCCCACAGGCAGGTCCTGGTGGTCCTCGACAACGCCGCCAGCGCGATGCAGGTGCGGCCGCTACTGCCTGGCAGCGCCGGATGCGCGGTGGTGGTGACCAGCCGCGACCGGCTCGCCGGGCTGATCGCCAGGGAAGGTGCCCGCCGGCTGCCGCTCGGCGTCCTGGGTCCCGAGGAGTCGCTCACCCTCCTGGCGCGGGTGCTGGCGGACGGACGGGTCGAGGCGGAGCTGCCCGCCGCAAGTGAGCTGGCGAAGATGTGCGGCTTTCTTCCGCTGGCGCTGCGGATCGCGGCCGCGAATCTGGCCTGCCAGCCCGACCAGACGCTCGCCGTTTACCTGGCCGAGCTGCGGGCTGGGGATCGGCTGGAGCGCCTGGCGGTCGACAGCGATCCCCAGGCCGCGGTGCGAGCCGCGTTCGACTGCTCGTACGCGGCGCTCACCCCGGATGCTCGGCTCGCGTTTCGCCGGCTCGGCCTGGTGCCGGGCCCGGACTTCAGCCTGCCCGCGCTGGCCAGCCTGACCGCCGCCCCGGTCGAGCGGGCCCGCCGGACGCTGGACCGGCTGGTCGGCGCACACCTGGTCGAACGGCGTGGACCGGGCCGGTTCGGGTTCCACGACCTGCTGCGCCTGTATGCCCAGCAGCGAGCCGAGGACGAGGACCCCGAGCGGGAGCGGCGCGCCGCGGTCGAGCGGCTGCTCGCCTGGTACCTGCACGGCGCCGACAGCGCCGCCCGGTTGCTCTATCCGCGGCCGCTGCGGTTGGCGGTCGCTCCCACCGACCCAGGGGAGGCCGCTGTGCACCTCGACGACGCCGGCGGCGCCCTGGGATGGCTGGACGCCGAGCGGGCCAACCTCGTCGCGGCCGTCAAGCACGCCGCCGCGAACGGCCCGCGGCCGCTCGCCTGGCTGCTTGCGGACACGCTGCACAGCTATTTCTGGCGCCGGCGTCACATGCTGGAGTGGCTCGCGGTCGCCGACGCCGGCCTCGAGGCGGCCGTGGAAGCTGGCGACCCCCGCGCCGAGGCCGCCGCGCGTCGCAGCCTCGGCGTCGCCAACCTCAGCATCGGCCGCTACCCGGTGGCGATCGAGCAATTCACCGGCGCGCTGGCGCTGGCGCGTGACGCCGGGTGGCGGGAGGCGCAGGCCGCGACCCTGGGCAACCTCGGCAGCGTGTACTGGGAGCAGGGTCGGCTCCAGCGCGCCGCCGGGCACTACACCCAGGCGCTGACCCTGTACCAGCAGCTCGACTCGCCGCGCGGGCAGGCCAATGCGCTCAGCGCGCTCGGCGACGTCGACCGGGAGCTGGGCCGGCTGCGGCAGGCGGCCGACCACCAGGCGCAGGCACTCAAGCTGTACCGCCGGATCGGTTCCGTGACCGAGGAGGCCAACGCCCTCGACAGCCTTGGCGAGGTCGACCTGGACCTAGGCCTGCTGGAAGAGGCCGCCGAGCACCTCAACCGGGCCCTGGACCTGCACCACCAGACCGGCAGCCGCTACGGCGAGGCCTACACCCTCAACGCGCTGGCCGCCCTGCGGCGCGACCTGGGCCTGGACCCCGAGGCCCTGGAGTCGGCCCACGCCAGCCTGTCGCTGGCCAGCGAGATCGGCGACCGCCGCACCCAGGCCGAGGCGTGCAACACCCTGGGCAGCATCCATCGCGACCGGGGCCGCCTCGAGGAGGCCCTCGACCACTATCAACGGGCGCTCGACCTGGCGCGGGACGCCGGCATCCGCTATGCCGAGGCCGGCGCGCTGATCGGCCTGGCCGTCACCTACCAGCGCGGCCGCCAGCACCGCCAGGCCATCGACCACGCGCTCCGAGCGCTCGCCCAGGCCCGCCGGGCCGGCTACCGCGTGCTGGAAGGCCACGCCCACACCGCGCTCGCGGCCGCCCACCTCGACCGCGGCGCCTACGAGGACGCCGTCGAGCATGGCCGGCGCGCCCTGGCCATCCAGGCCCGGAGCGGCCACCGGCTCGGCCGGGCCCGCTCCCTGGTTGTCTTCGGCCATGCCCTGAGGCACACCGGGAACGCGGTGGGCGCGACGGCCCACCTCCAAGAGGCGCTCACGCTCTTCGCCGGCATCAGCGCGTCTGAGTCCGAGCAGGCTCGAGCCCTGTTGCGCTCGTGACGGGCTTCTCCGCGGGCCGGCGTAGGGCCACTTCATGATCGGCCGCATGAAGGTGCCCCGCTCCGGAGGGGAGCGGGGCACCGGGGTTGGGGGTCAGGGCCGCGAAGGGTTCAGGGCTTCTTGGTCTTGCTCTCAGTCAAGGGTGGCGACTTCAAGCGGGTCAGGTCATGGGTGATCTCGGCCGCGGGCGGGGCCGAGATGGTTTCGTGCGTCCCGTAGCCGCTGAACTCCATGACGGTGTGGAAACCGTCAGCCCTCAGGCCGGAGGCGGTCTTGACCAGGACGTTCACGTCCAAGCGGCGGACCCTGCCGGACTGGTCGAGGTCGACGGTCCCGGTCATCGCCAGATTGTCCTTGGCGAGCTTGCCGTCCCTGAGTTCGAAGGCGTAGCGGCGGCCGCTCCAGCCGTCGCCGGAGACCCGGCCCTGCTCGTGGACTGAGAACGCCGACCGCAGAAGGGCGAGCGCCTCCTGCGGGTCCCAAAAGCCGACCTTGACGACCGCGATCGGCGGCAGTGGCTCGTCGGCCTCGACAAAGGCGACGGAGGCGCGTCGCACCGCCGCCCAGCGCTTGCCGTCAGAGGTGATCCCCGCGGGGAGCTTCGAATAGACCATGTCGCCCACGTAGCGGACCTCCACCCCCTTGGCGATCAACCGGCCGGTGTGCCGCGCCGGGTCGAAGAACCCTTCCTGGATCTGGGTGGTGGGCTGCTCGGACGCCCTCTGGGTCGTGATGCTCATGCGGACCCGGAAGCTCTCACTGGCGGTGCGGCCCGCGGCCGCCGCCACCCGGGCTTGCGCTGACGGGGTCCCGGTGCCGGTGACCACCGAGGTCGCGAACCCGGCGACGGCGATCACCGCGGCGAGGGTCAGGGTCGCCAGCGAGGGCACCAGCACGCGGCGTCGCACCCGTTGGCGGCGGGCCCGGCGGCGAACCGCCTCCAGCAGGTTGCGCTCGCCAGGGCCGTCGCTGGTCGCCGCGACCAGCAGCGCGCGCACGGCGGCCTCCGACTCCCGCTCAAATTCGCGATCCATCGCGTTCCTCCTCGGTGAGCTCGACGCCGGCCTCGGCACCCAGGAGCTGCCTGAGCTTGCGGATGCCGCGGTGGGTCTGCGTCTTGATGGCGCCCTCCGAGCAGCCGAGCAGTTCGGCGACCTGCGTCACCGGCAGGTCCTCGAAGAAGCGCAGCACCAGCACGGCCCGCTGG
Source organism: Actinomycetota bacterium (assembly GCA_040414855.1). Classification (GTDB taxonomy): domain Bacteria; phylum Actinomycetota; class CALGFH01; order CALGFH01; family CALGFH01; genus DASVXQ01. The sequence continues at coordinate 3,152 of JBEDUQ010000174.1, read as the reverse complement.
CGTGCCGGCAGCACTTGCAGCGCCTGCCGCACGACCGCCGCGCGGGCGTGTCTGTCCTGGCCGTCGGCCTCCCCGGCACGGTCGGGGATGGTCGCCACGGGAGCCTCCCGGCGCCACCGCGCCCGCCACCACGACAGGTTGGCGTTGATCAGCATGCGGCGCAGGTACGCGTCCAGGTCCGTGGTCGAGTCGAGTCTCGGCCAGGCTCGGTACAGCTTGACCAGGCACGTCTGGACGAGATCCTCGGCAGCGTGCCAGTCGCCGGTGAGCAGGACCGCGGCACGCAGGTGCCGACCCGCTCTCAGCTCGACGAACGCCACGAACTCCGCGTCCAGCTCCTGGCTTGTCCGCCCGCCCACGCATCACCTCTGCTCGCCGTCTCGATGGCCCGGTCACCCTCAACACGCCCCGAGACGCCCTCGCCGTTGACAAGCTCGCATCTGCGGAAGAGAGGCTCGCAGCGGGCTCGGCCGCAAGGTCGCAAGCTCTACCCTCTCGACACCCCTGGAGCTGTCGCCAGCGCTGATGGTCCCGCACACAGCAGGGCCACGGCGATGAGACTGATCACCGCACGTCCAACGGCGCGCATCCGGCCTCGTTGCGGCGGCTCAGGAATCAGCTGACACCGGTGGAGGTGGCGCCGCCGGGGTGCCGGTTCGTCGCTGCAGCAGGATGGCGGACAGGATGCCTCCGATATTCCAGGCGTCATCGACACCTCGATGATGGGTGCCCTCCAGTGGCAAGCCCAGGTCCGAGAGGGCCGCATCCATCCCAACCTCGTATGGAAGGGCGTGGATGACCGCGAAGAGTGCCTTGACGTTGATGTGGGTGGGGCCGAATGGATAGCCCACACCAGCGGCGCGGCACTGGCGCTCGAACTGCCGACGGTCGTAATCCCCCCAGCCGGCCCACGGCCGGTCCTTGCTCATGTACTTGCGCTTGAGGACCGCGCACGCCTGGGCGAACGAGACGCCCCGCTCGACCTGCTCTTGCGTCAGCGTGGTCAGGCGGGTGCAGAACTCGCTCACCGTTGAGCGTTGGGGTGTGACCAGGATGGCCTCGCGTTCGAGCCGCTCCCCTGAGGCGACATCGACGGTACAAACGCCGATCTCGATGATCTCGCTCTCCTGCCCGGCCGGAGGGTCCCCATCCCAACACGTGGACTCGACGTCGACGACCACGATCCGGTCAAGTCGCTTGGCCATCCCTTCTCCTTCGCTGGACAGCGTTGGGCCGGGCTATTGAACGCTCGACCACGCCCTCGCGCGACCGCGCCAACTGACCGCTCCATAGCCGACGGCAACAGGCCGCCGGACATGGCCGCACGGGGCGGTGTCGTGGTTGGATGGGCTCGCCCTTTTCCGTGTCGCGCCGCCCAGGAGGTGTCTGTGCCCGACGGGAGCGCCCCGGTCGGCGTGGTCGTCAGCGTCATCTGACGATCCGACCGACCAAGCCCGCACAAACAAGCACGCGCCTGCGTGGCGCTCGCCTTCGGGCGTCGCCGCGGCCGCGTTATCCCTGGTGTGGGCTGGCTGTGCGACCTAAAGGGAGCCGACATGGAAGATTTTCGGACCGACCATCGGACCGACCGCTTGGGCGTGCTGCTCGACCAGTTCGACTGGGCCCGCCACATCGGCAGGGCACGCCTGGACGGGCTGGCCTCGCCGGCGAGCCTCCCAGAGGGGGCGCCGCTATCTCCGAGGACGGGCGACGGGCCGCTGACTGACGAGGAGTACCTGTGGGAGCCGGCGCCCGGCGCCTGGTCGATCCGCCGCCGTGGCCAGGCCGCCTCGCAGCGGCCGTTCGGGCCGGGCGAGTGGCAGATCGACGGCAGCGGCGACCCCGACCCGACCCCGGTCACCACGATCGCCTGGCGACTGGGGCACCTGCACTGGTGCTTTGCCGGGGAATGGGAGTGGAGCTTCGGCGAGCGGCGCCGGCCGCCCAAGGAGCTGGTCGACTTCAGCCCCTCGGCCGCGGTGGCGCTGGAGCGGTTGTGGGCGATCCTGGATCGCTGGCGTGACAGCGTCGCGGCGATGACCGACGAGCAGCTCGACACCGTCGGCTTCGGCCAGAACCCGCACAGCTCCGCCCCTGAGGAGCCGTTCATCACCGTCATCGCCGGGTCCAACATCGAGCTCATCCACCACATGGCGGAGATCGCCCTGCTCCGCGACCTGTACCGGACCCGTCCCACGGGCTCCACGGGCACGCGGTAGGCCCAGGGCGCACTACACACGGACCGTCGACGGCGCGGCGCGCCACGCATCAGCCGCGCCGTCGACGGATACGCCCCGCTCCCCGACTGTGCGCCGTCAGCGCTTCGCCAGGTCGATGCGTGGCAACTGGGCCGGGCGCATGCCTGGCCGTGCGCGATAGGCGGGGACGCCGACCGCGACGCTGAGCATCGGTGCGGCATCGGTACCGAAGAACCGCGAGACGTCGTCATCCAGGAAGGTGAGCCCGGTGGCGCCAAAGCCGAGCGCGAACGCCGCCAGCTGCACCCGCTCCGCGGCGACGCCGGCCTCCAGCTGGGCGGCCCGGTAGCCGCGTGAGCCCAGGGCCTCCAGGATCGGCGCGAGCTCAGCGCAGTGGAAGACGGTCACGGCCGAGTCGCCGCCGAGGTCCTGGCCAAGGCAGAGCGCGCGAGTGCGACGGCGCTCCGCCCCGGCTCGAAGCAGCTCGAAATCGCCCTGGCGCCATCGATAGGCCCCTGGCTGCCGCCCCTCCACCGCGTGCATGGCCAGGAAGTGCTCCAGCAGGGTCCCGCCTGGTCGCACGAAGTCGCCGGGGACCGGTCGCGTGGCGGACGCCATCGCCCAGCGCAGCGCGCCGCGAGGCAGCGGGTCCCGCACGAAGCTCCGCGTCGACCCTCTGCGCAGGAGCAGCGCCTCGACAGTGTCGATGGTGTCGGTGGTTTGGGCGCCGTCGGTGCCGTCGGTGCCGTCGGCGGCGTCGGTGGCGTCGGTGGCGGCGCGCCCCTGACCCGGCTTGCGGACAGGACCCGACCGGGTCGCGGGCTCGGCCTGGACCCTGGCGGCCTGACCGCGCCAATCGGTGACCGCCTCCGCGCCGGGGAGGTCGCCGGCCCGCTGAGCGGCGGTGACCATGGGGTAGCGACGCGGCGACGGTGACAGCGGCCATGTCCTCGG
>JBEDUQ010000173.1:0-12523 GCA_040414855.1 Actinomycetota bacterium | reverse complement strand
TCCGCGTCGCCGGCCGCGCTGCGACCCCGACCGAAGCGGCGCCTGCGGCCGCCCTGAGCCTCGTCGTCCTCGCCGCGACGGACCGGCTCGCCCTGCTCGACCAGCTCGATCACGACCATCGGCGCGGCGTCGCCGGGCCGCGGGCCCAGCTTGAGGATCCGCGTGTAGCCGCCGGAGCGATCGGCGAAGCGGGGAGCGATCTCCGCGAACAGCTTGTGGACGGTGTCCTTGTCGCGGACCACGGTCAGGACCTGCCGGCGGGCGGCGACGTCCCCCCGCTTCGCGAAGGTGATCAGGCGCTCGGCCTGTGGGCGCAGGCGCTTGGCCTTGGCCTCGGTGGTGCGGATGCGCCCCTCGCTGAACAGCGAGCGGGCGAGATTGGCGAGGATCATCCGCTCGTGGCTCGGCGACCCGCCCAGGCGAGGCCCCTTGGTCGGAGTCGGCATGCTGGTTGTCTCCTTTTATTCCTCGCGCAGCGAGAGGCCCAGCTCGTGCAGCTTCTCGCGCACCTCGTCGATGGACTTGGCACCGAAGTTGCGGATGTCGAGCAGGTCCGCCTCGGACTTGGTCACCAGCTCGCCCACGGTGGTGATGCCCTCGCGCTTGAGGCAGTTGTACGAGCGCACCGAGAGGTCGAGCTCCTCGATCGGGGTATCGAGGTTGGCGCCAAGCGGGCCCTGCTGCTCCGCGGGGCCGAGCTGGAGGCCCTCGCCGCCGCCGGTAAGGTCGGCGAAGAGGCTGACCAGCTCGCGAAGGGTGCCGCCGGCCGATGCCAGCGCGTCCTCGGGGGTCAGCGACCCGTCGGTCTCGACGTCGAGGAGCAGGCGGTCGTAGTTGGTCATCTCACCGGAGCGGGTGGCCTCGACCGAGTAGCTCACCCTGCGGACCGGAGAGAAGATCGAGTCGACCGGGATTCGGCCGATCTCGTCGGAAGCGGACTTGTTGCGCTCGGCCGGGCGGTAGCCGCGGCCCTTCTCGACCCGCAACTCCATCTCGAGCTTCGCCTTGGCGTTGAGCGTGCCGATCTGGAGCTCCGGGTTGATGACGTCGATGTCGGCCGGCGGCACGATGTCGGCCGCGGTGACCTCGCCGGGGCCGGTGGCGCGCAGGAACATCGTCGCCGGCTCGTTGGTCTCGGAGCGGAGCCGCAGCTCCTTGACGTTCAGGATGATGTCGGTGACGTCCTCTTTCACCCCTGGGATGCTCGAGAACTCGTGCAGGACGCCGTCGATCTTGATCGAGGTCACCGCCGCGCCCGGGATGGACGACAGCAGCGTGCGCCGCAGGGAGTTACCGAGCGTGTAGCCGAAACCGGGCTCGAGCGGCTCGATCACGAACCGCGAGCGGTTGTCGGCGAGGGGCTGCGTCTCGATGCGTGGACGCGAGATCTCCATCTTGTGCTTTCACCTCCGGCTCCCCGGCCCGCTATTTGACCGGGGTTGGCCTCCGTTGCCGTTCTTGCTGCTGTTGCTGCTGTTGCTGTGTTGCTGCTGCTACGAGCCTACTAGCGCGAGTAGAGCTCGACGATGAGCTGCTCCTGGACTCCAACCTCGATCTGGTCGCGGGTGGGGATGTTCAGGATCGTGGCCCTCGCCTCTCCGGCGTTCCAGTCGAGCCACCCCGGGGTGGGACGGCCGGTCTGGAGCTGGATCGACTCGTGGACGTGCAGGTTGCCCCGCATGTCGTCCTTGACCTGGACGATGTCGCCCGACTTGACCGTGTACGACGGGATGTCGACGATCCGCCCGTTGACGGTCACGTGGCGGTGCCGGACCAGCTGCCGTGCCTGGTCGCGGGAGCGACCGAAGCCGGCGCGGTAGACCACGTTGTCGAGGCGGGTCTCGAGGAGCTGGAGCAGGACCTCGCCGGTCACGCCCTTGCGGCGGGCGGCCTCCTCGTAGTAGCCGTGGAACTGCCGCTCGAGCACTCCGTAGATGCGCCGCGCCTTCTGCTTCTCACGCAGCTGGAGCAGGTACTCGGACTCCTTGGAGCGGCCACGCCCGTGCTCACCCGGCGGGTAGGGGCGTCGCTCGACCGGGCACTTGGGGCTCTCGCACTTGGAGCCCTTGAGGAAGAGCTTGGTCTTCTCCCTCCGGCAGAGCTTGCAGTCAGGACCTGTGTAGCGTGCCAATTGGGTTCTTCTCTCTCCTCTCGAGGCCCTGTGTCAGACCCGCCGCCGCTTTGGGGGGCGACAGCCGTTGTGGGGGACCGGGGTGACGTCCTGGATGCCCTGAATCTCGAGGCCGGCGGCCTGGAGCGACCGGATCGCGGTCTCGCGACCCGAACCCGGTCCCTTCACGAAGACGTCGACCTTGCGCACGCCGTGCTCCTGCGCGCGCCTCGCGGCCTGCTCGGCGGCGAGCTGGGCCGCGAACGGGGTCGACTTGCGCGAGCCCTTGAAGCCGACGTTGCCCGACGACGCCCACGCGATCGTGTTCCCCTGCGGGTCGCTGATGCTCACGATCGTGTTGTTGAAGCTGGACTTGATGTGGGCGTGGGCGTGCGCGATGTTCTTCTTCTCGCGACGCCGCGGCTTCTTGGCCCCGGACTTGGTCTTCGGCACCGACTAGCCTCCTACTTCTTGGTCGCCTTCTTCTTGCCGGCCACGGTCTTCTTGGGGCCCTTGCGGGTGCGCGCGTTGGTGTGGGTGCGCTGCCCGCGGACAGGAAGCCCGCGACGGTGGCGGATGCCCTGGTAGCAGCCGATCTCGATCTTGCGCTTGATGTCCTGCGCGACCTCGCGACGGAGGTCGCCCTCGACCCGGAAGTGGGAGTCGATCCACTCACGGAGCCGGGCGACCTCGTCGTCGGAGAGATCGCGGACCCGGGTGTCAGGGTTGACCCGCGTGCCCTTCAGCGTCTCTAGGGAGCGGGAGTGGCCCACACCGTAGATGTAGGTGAGGGCGATCTCCACCCGCTTCTCGCGGGGAAGGTCGACGCCAGCGATGCGTGCCATACCTTGCGTACCTCCGGGGGCCGTGACTCGGTCGTCAGCCCTGCCGCTGCTTGTGACGGGGGTTGGAGCAGATCACCATCACGACGCCGTGGCGCCGGATGGTCTTGCACTTCTCGCAGATCCTCTTGACCGAGGGCTTGACTTTCATCTCGTCCTTCTACTTGTACCGACTACTTGTACCGATAGGTGATGCGGCCTCTGTTGAGGTCGTAGGGGGAGAGCTCGACGACCACGCGGTCGCCGGGGAGGATGCGGATGTAGTGCATGCGCATCTTCCCGGAGATGTGCGCGAGGACTTTGTGACCGTTCGCGAGCTCCACACGGAACATCGCGTTCGGGAGGGGTTCGACGACGGTCCCCTCGACCTCGATGGCGCCATCCTTCTTCGGCAAGCTCTTCCCTTCGTTCGACTCTTCAACAACGACAACGCAACGACTAATCCACCCGAGCAATGCGGAGCCCGACCCGCCACGGCGAGCGCGAGACGCGTGCCCGCACGCGGATGGTTCGGTGGAACGAAATCGCGTCGCTATGACTCCACAACGCAGAGCCCCAGGCGGAAGCCGGGGCTGCCGCACAAGATAGCAAGGTCACGGTGCATGGAGCAAGGTGACCGAGCCGTGATGAATCAGCTACGGTTGGGTCATGCCGGGCTCCCGAGACAACCATCGCTACCGCGGCCTGCTGCTCGACTTCGGCGGCGTGCTCACGACCAGCCTGCTCGACGCCATCCGGCGCTTCGCCAGTAGCTGTGGATTCGCCGAGAACGCCCTGCTCGACCTGTTCCGCACGGATCCCAGCGGCCGTCGCCTGCTGATCGACGTCGAGCGCGGCGCGATCACCCAGCTCCAGTTCGAGACCGGCCTCGGGCAGCTGCTCGGGGTGGACCCACATGGCCTGGTGCCGCGGATCCTGGGCGGGGTCGAGCCCGACCAGGCGATCCTGACCGCCGCCGAGAAGGCCAGGGCCGCCGGCGTCCGGACCGGCGTGCTCAGCAACTCGTGGGGGCTGCGCCCCTTCGACCCCTACGCCGCCTGGCACCTCGAGGAGCGCTTCGACGCGGTGGTGATCTCGGAGCGCACCGGCACCCGCAAGCCCGACCCGGCCATCTACCGGCTGGCGGCCGAGGGGCTGGGCCTGCCGCCGGAGTGGTGCGTGTTCGTCGACGACCTGCCCCACAACCTCGAGCCGGCGCGGGAGCTGGGCATGGCGGTGGTGCTCAAGACCGGCTCCGAGGAGGCGGTCGACGAGCTGGAGCGGCTGCTCGGCATGCCGCTGCGCTGACCCGCGGCGTGGTCGAGCCACGATCGTCCGGGCGACCATCCGGGCGCTCATCCGAGCGCCCGCGCGTCGAGCCAGTCCTCTTGGCGCGCGCCGTCCAGCAGGGTGAGCACCTCCGGGCCGGCCGGGGTGATCGCGACCGTGTGCTCGAAGTGCGCCGAGCGCGAGCCGTCCCTGGTCACCACCGTCCAGCCGTCGTCCAGCACCTCGGTCTGGGGACCGCCCTGGTTCAGCATCGGCTCGATCGCCAGCACCAGCCCGACGTCCAGGCGCAACCCGCGGCCGGAGCGGCCGTAGTTCGGCACCTGCGGCTCCTCGTGCATGGCGGTGCCGATGCCGTGCCCGACGTACTCGCGGACCACCCCGTAGCCGGGCTCCATCGCCACCTGCTCGACCGCGTGGCCGATGTCGGAGAGCCTGTGGCCGGCGCGGACCTGGCCGATGCCGGCCCACATCGACCGCTCGGTGGTGGCGATCAGCCGCCCGGCCTCCTCGTCGATCTCGCCGATCGGGATGGTGACCGCGGCGTCGCCGTGATAGCCCTCGACGATCGCGCCACAGTCGATCGAGAGGATGTCGCCCTCCTGGAGCACGTAGCCGTTGGGGATGCCGTGGACCACCACGTCGTTCGGCGAGAGGCAGAGCGTCGCCGGGAAGCCGTGATAGCCGAGGAACGAGGGGATCGCGCCGGCCTCGCGGATGGTCCGCTCGGCGAGCTGGTCGAGCTCGACGAGCGAGACGCCCGGACGGGCGGCGGCCGAGACCACCGACAGGGTGTGCCCGACCAGCCGGCCGGCCCTGCGCATCCGGTCGACCTCCTGGGGGGATTTGCGGATGATCATGCCGACTCCTGGCCGTCCTGGTCGCGGCCCTGGCCGAGCCTCGCCGCCTGGCGCCGCGGCATGCGCTCGAGCGAGTCGAGGATCCGCCTGGTGACCTCCTCGACCCCGCCGACCGCGTCGACCCGCACCAGCGCGCCGCGGCGCTCGTAGTAGTCCACCAGCGGCCTGGTCTTGCGGGCGAAGACCTCGAGCCGGTGGCGGATGGTCTGCTCGGTGTCATCGGAGCGGTGCAGGGCCGCCGAGCGCCCGGCCAGGCGCTTGAACAGCTCCCCCTCCTCGATCTCGAAGAACAGCGCCGCGTCCAGCGGGGTGCCGGCCGACTCCAACCGCTGGTCCAGCGCCTCGGCCTGCGCGACCGTGCGCGGGAAGCCGTCGAGGACGAAGCCGTTGGCGCAGTCCGGCTCGGAGATCCGCTCCATGACCATGGCGATCACCACCTCGTCCGGCACCAGGTCGCCGCTGTCGAGGTACTGCTTGGCGATGCGCCCGAGCTCGGTCCCGCTGGCCACCTGCTCCCGGAAGATGTCGCCGGTTGCCACGTCGGCGGACTGGAAGTGCTCGGCGAGCCGGACCGCCTGGGTGCCCTTTCCGGCGCCCGGCGGTCCGAGCAGCACGAGTCGCATGCGCTGGCCTACCCGGCCCGCCAGAGCGGCCGGCTCAAAGGGCTCACCGGAGGAACCCCTCGTAGTTGCGCATGAGGAGCTGGGACTCGATCTGTTTCATCGTCTCGAGACCCACGCCGACGGTGATCAGGATGGCCGTGCCGCCGAACGGGAACTGCTGGATATTGCCGGCGGACAGGGCGATGAACGGCAGGATCGCCACCGCGGCCAGGAACAGCGCACCCGGCAGGGTGATCCTGGTCAGGATGTGGTTCAGGTACTCGGCGGTCGGCCGGCCAGGACGGATGCCGGGGATGAAGCCCCCATACTTCTTCATGTTGTCCGCGGTGTCGACCGGGTTGAACGCGATCGAGTTATAGAAGTACGCGAACAGGATGATCAGCACGAAGTACGCGATGATGTAGATCGGGTGGTTCCCCGTCTTCGTGAACCGTTCGGTGATCTGCTGGAGCCACGGCTTGTGGATGATCGAGGCGAGCAGCTGCGGCAGGTAGAGCAGGCTCGAGGCGAAGATGATCGGGATCACCCCGGCCTGGTTGACCTTCAGCGGGATGTAGGTCGACTGGCCGCCGTACATCCGCCGCCCCACCATGCGTTTGGCGTACTGCACCGGGATGCGCCGCTGCGCCTGCTCGACGAAGATCACCGCCACGATGATCAGCAGTCCGAGCAGCAGCACCAGCACGAACACCGGGATCTTGTTCACGCGCAGGATGCTGGCGCCCTCGCTCGGGAGCCTGGCGACGATCGCCGAGAAGATCAGGATCGACATGCCGTTGCCGATGCCGCGCTGGGTGATCAGCTCGCCGAGCCACATGATCAGCGCGGTCCCCGCGGTCAGCGTCAGCACCGCGAGCGCGAAGCGCTGGTAGTTCAGCCCGGGGAAGATGTCGACGTTCGGCAGGAGCTGCTGGTTGTGCGCCAGCGTCACGATCCCGGCGGATTGCAGGATCGCCAGGCCGACGGTGACGTACCTGGTGATCTGCTGGATCCGCTTTCGCCCGGTCTCGCCCTCCTTCTGGAGCTGCTCCAGCCGCGGGATCACCACGCCGAGGAGCTGCATGATGATCGACGAGGTGATGTACGGCATGATCCCGAGGGCGAAGATCGCGAACTGTGTCAGCGCCCCGCCCGAGAACAGGTTGATCAGCGTGAACGCGCTGTTGTTCTGCGCGCCCGCGCTGCTCAGGAAGGCCTGGACCGACTTGAAGTCGACGCCGGGCACCGGCAGGTGGGAGCCCAGCCGGTAGACGGCGATGATCCCGAGCGTGAACAGGATCTTGCCGCGCAGGTCAGGGACCTTGAACGCGTTGCGAAAGGCCGACAGCATTCCGAGCGACCTCCTACACGACCTCGACGGAGCCGCCGGCGGCGGTGATCTTGTCGGCCGCTGTGGCGGAGAAGGCGTTGGCCCGCACCTGGAGCGCGACCGACACCTCGCCGTTCCCGAGCACCTTGACGGGCGTGTTCTTGCGGGCGAGCCCGGCCTCGACCAGCGCCGCCGGGTCGACCGACCCGCCGCGCGGGAAGGCGGCACCGAGGCGGTCGAGGTTCACGACCGACCAGATGACCTTGTTGGGGCGGTTGAAGCCACGCAACTTGGGCAGGCGCCGCTGGAGCGGCATCTGGCCGCCCTCGAACCCGATCCGGATCGAGCCCCTCGCCCTGGAGCCCTTGGTGCCCCGACCGGCGCTCTTGCCCTTGCCCGAGGCCTCGCCGCGCCCCTTGCGCATGCGGTCGGTCCTCGCGCCGGGCGCTGGACGCAGGTGATGCAGCTTCACTCCTGAACCTCCTCCACCTTGACCAGGTGGGAGACCTTGAACAGCATGCCGCGGATCTCCGGGCGGTCCTCCTGCTCGACCACGTGGTGGATCCGCTTCAAGCCCAATGACCTGATGGTCGCACGCTGCGGGCGTGGGCGCCCGATCAGCGAGCGGACCTGGGTAATGCGGAGCTTGCTCATGCCGACTCCTCCCGCACCCCGCCGCGGGCGGTCCGGGCGGCGGCGGCGGCCTTGACCCGCGCGACCGTGGTCGGCGACATCTCGGCCAGCTCGAGACCGCGCCGGTCGGCGAGCTCCTGGGGGCGCTTGAGCTGCTTCAGCCCGGCGACCGTCGCGTGGACGATGTTGATCGGGTTGGCCGAGCCCAGCGACTTGGTGAGCACGTCCGACACCCCGGCGGCCTCGAGCACGTGGCGCACCGGGCCGCCGGCGATCACGCCGGTACCCGGCGAAGCCGGCTTGAGCAGCACCTTGGCGGCGGATGCCTGCCCGGTCACCTCGTGCGGGATGGTGCTGCCGATCATCGGCACCGGGAAGAAGCTCTTCTTGGCGACCTCGACGCCCTTCTGGATGGCGGCGGGCACCTCACGGGCCTTGCCGTAGCCGACCCCGACCCTGCCGTTGCCGTCGCCGACGACCACCAGCGCTGTGAACGAGAACCGCCGGCCGCCCTTGACGACCTTGGCGACCCGGTTGATCGCCACCACGCGCTCCTCGAACTGCGACTTGGGGCCGTCGTCACGGCTGGGGCCGCCGCGGTCGTCGCGGGGCGGCCGGTTGCCCTGTCCCTGGCCGCCGGGGCCACGGCGCGCCGGGCCCCCGCCCATCGGGCTTCCTCCACGTCTCCTGTTCAAAAGTCCAACCCACCTTCGCGTGCGGCCTCGGCCAGCGCCTGGACCCTGCCGTGGTACTGGTAGCCCCCACGGTCGAAGATCACCGAGGCGATCCCGGCCTGCTTGGCACGGCGGGCCAGCTCGGCTCCGACGCGCTTGGCCTCCTCGATCTTGTCATCGTCGCCGTCAAGCCCCAGCGAGCCCGCCGAGGCCATGGTGCGACCGTTCATGTCGTCGATGATCTGCGCGTAGATGTGCCGGTTGGAGCGGAACACGGCCAGCCGTGGCCGCTCCGCCGTGCCCGCCACCCGGCGCCGCACGCGGCGGTGGCGCCGCAGGCGCGCCTCGCGCTTCGCCCGCGCGGTATCCATCTATCGGTCCTTTCGTTGCTTGGTCACTTCGCGGTCTTTCCAGCCTTGCGGCGGAGCACCTCGCCGGCGTAGCGGATGCCCTTGTTCTTGTAGGGATCCGGGCGCCGCAGCCGCCTGATGTCCGCCGCCACCTGGCCGACCTTCTGCTTGTCGATGCCCCTGACCGAGAAGCGGGTCGGGGTGGCGACCTCGAAGGTGATGCCCTCCGGGGCCTTGACCTGGACAGGGTGCGAGAAGCCGAGGCTGAAGACCAGCTGGTCGTTGCCCTGCGCCTGGACACGGTAGCCCACGCCCTGGATCTCGAGCCGCTTCTCGAAGCCGTTGGTCACGCCCTCGACCATGTTGGCGAGCAGCGAGCGGGCCAGCCCGTGCAGGGACCGGTTCTCGCGCTCGTCGTCGGGCCGCTGGACCGTCACCACGTCGCCCTCGCGCTGGAGGGTGATCGGGCGCGGCACCTCCTGGTAGAGGGTGCCCCTGGGGCCGGTGACCGTGACGCTGGTCCGGCCGTTGCCGTCGGCGACCTCGAACTGGACCCCCGACGGGATCTGGATGGGGAGCTTGCCGATTCGTGACACTTCCGCTCGCCTCCCTTACCAGACGTAGGCCAGGACCTCGCCGCCGATGCCCGCCTTGTGGGCGGCACGGTCGGTCAGAAGGCCGGTGGAGGTCGAGATGATCGCGATGCCGAGGCCGCCGAGGACGCGCGGCAGCTCTTCCTTCTTGACGTAGTGCCGGAGCCCTGGCCTGGAGATCCGGCGCACGCCGCTGATGGTCCGCTCGCGGTTCGGGCCGTACTTGAGCTCGATCCGGAGGACCTTGCCGACCGGGGCCTCCTGGACCTCGTAGTCGCTCACGTAGCCCTCTTGCTTGAGGACCTTGGCGATCTCGACCTTGATCTTGGAGCTGGGCATGACCACGTAGTCGTGGTAGCCGACGTTGCCGTTGCGCAGGCGGGTGAGCATGTCGGCGATCGGGTCGGTCATCGTCATGTCAGCACCCCCTACCAGCTCGACTTGGTGACGCCGGGCAGCTCGCCGGCGTGGGCGAGCTCGCGGACGCAGATGCGGCACAGGCCGAACTTGCGCAGCACGGCGCGTGGACGGCCACAGCGCTCGCAGCGCGTGTACGCCCGCACCTTGAACTTCGGCTTCCGGTGCGCCTTGACGACCAGAGACTTCTTTGCCATTTGCTGTTCGTTACCTCCTGACCCCGCCGGTTCGCGAATCCTCGCGCCTGGCGGAGCCTCAGTTCCTCTAGACCCCCTGGCGGAACGGGAAGCCCATCGACGCCAGCACCGCGCGACCGTGGTCGTCGGACGCCGCCGTGGTCACCACGGTGATGTCCATGCCACGGACCCGCACGATGCTGTCGTAGTCGACCTCTGGGAAGACCAGTTGCTCGGTCAGGCCGAGCGTGTAGTTGCCGTGCCCGTCGAAGCCGCTCGGCGCCAGCCCGCGGAAGTCACGGATGCGAGGCAGCGCGACCGACACCAGCCGGTCGAGGAACTCCCACATCCTGTCCCCCCGGAGGGTGACCTTCGCGCCGATCGACTGGCCCTCGCGGAGCTTGAAGCCGGCGATCGAGCGCTTGGCCTTGGTGACCAGCGGCTTCTGTCCGGAGATCGCGGTCAGGTCCCGCACCGCGCCCTCGAGCTGGCGCGGGTCCTTGATGGCGTCGCCGACGCCCATGTTGATGACGACCTTGACCGGCCGCGGGACCTGCATCACGTTGGGCAGGCCCAGGTCGCGCTGGAGCCGTTCCCGCAGCTCGGCGCCGTACTGCGCCTTGAGCCGCGGTGGCGTTTTCTCGGATGTGGTTGCCGTCTGTGCCATGTTCGGTCTCAGTCCCCGTCCTCGGCGGCTACAGCTTGGCGCCGCACTTGGCGCAAACCCGTAGCTTGTTGCCCTCCTCGTGGCGGTGGGCGACACGCGTCGGCTTCCCGCACCCGGAGCACACGATCTGGACGTTGGAGGCGTCCAGCCAGGCTTCCTTCTCGGTGATGCCGCCGGTCTGGCCGCCGCGCTGGGTCGGCCGGACCTTCTCGTGCCGCTTCACGCGGTTGACGCCCTCGACGAGCACCTTGTTGCGCGCCGGGTCGGTCCGCAGCACACGACCGGTCGCGGTGATGTCCTTGCCGGCCATCACCATCACGCGGTCGTCCTTATGGATCTTCATCGTGGAATGTCCTCTTGGTGGTCAGGGCGGTGATTCTCCAATCGGGGGGCTGCGCCTTCGGCTCCGCCCCCCGAACCCCCCGGCGCTCCGCTCCGCTCCGCGGAACGGGCCCCGCCCTGCGTGGTCACGGTCACCTACAGTACCTCCGGGGCAAGGCTGATGATCTTCATGAATCGCTTGTCCCGCAGCTCCCTGCCGACCGGCCCGAAGATCCGCGTCCCGCGCGGGTTCTGCTGGTCGTTGATGATCACGGCGGCGTTCTCGTCGAAGCGGATGTAGGAGCCGTCGGGGCGGCGCTTCATCTTCTTGGTGCGCACGACGACCGCCTTGACCACGTCGCCTTCCTTGACGGCGCCGCCGGGGATGGCGTCCTTCACCGTCGCGACGATGATGTCGCCGATGGAGGCGTAGCGCCGACCGGAGCCGCCGAGCACGCGGATGCAAAGGATCTCCTTCGCTCCGGTGTTGTCGGCGACCTTGAGTCGCGACTCCTGCTGGATCATCTACTCGGCCCTCTGCACGATCTCGGCCACCCGCCAGCGTTTGGCCGCCGACAGGGGACGGGTCTCGGAAACGCGGACGATGTCGCCCACCCTGGCCTCGTTCTGCTCGTCGTGGGCCTTGAGCTTGGTCGTCCGCCTGATCGTCTTGCCATAGAGACGGTGCTGCCGCAGGTCCTCGACCTCGACGACGACCGTCTTCTCCATCTTGTCAGAGACGACCACGCCCATCCGCGTCTTGCGCTTGCCGCGGGCGTCGACCGGCGCGGTCGTCGCTTCCTGGTCCGCCATTGCCTCGCTCTCCTCTAGTTCCTACCGCGACGGCCAAGCCTGCCGCGCTTGGCCGTCGGCCGCACCGTCGCCACCGTCGCCGGAACCGACTCGCCCGCCAGCTCGCGCTGACGGATGGCCGTGAGGATGCGGGCGATGTCCTTGCGCACCGCGGTCAGCCGGTGGCCGTTGTCGAGCTGACCGGTGACGTTCTGGAAGCGCAGCCTGAACAGTTCGTCCTTGGCTTCCGCCAGTTTCGCGACCAGCTCTTCGGCGTCCAGCTCGACCAGTTCACTTGCCTTCATCGCATCACGTCTCCGCGTCGGCGCGCTTCACGAACTTGCACTTCACCGGCAGCTTGTTGGCCGCCAGGCGCATCGCCTCCTGCGCGGTCGCCTCTGGAACGCCGGAAAGCTCGAACATCACCCGGCCGGGCTTGACCACGGCGATCCACCACTCGGGAGAGCCCTTGCCCGAACCCATGCGGGTCTCGGCGGGCTTCTTGGTGATGGGCCGGTCCGGGAAGAGGTTGATCCACACCTTCCCGCCACGGCGGATGTACCGGGTCATGGCGATACGGGCCGCCTCGATCTGCCGGTTGGTGATCCAGGCCGGCTCGAGCGACTGGAGCCCGTACTCGCCGAACGTCACCGAGGTGCCGCCCTTGGCGACGCCGCGGCGGGGCGGCCGGTGCTGCTTGCGGTGCTTCACACGCTTGGGGATGAGCATCGGTTAACCCTCCTCGGTCCCGGAGGGCGACGCCGGCGCCTCGGGTGCCTGCGGTGCCTGCGGTGCCTGCGGAGCCTCGGCACCGCTCCGCGCCTGGGCGCCGGCGGGCTCGCGACCGCCCTGCTGCTGGCCGGCCCGGTCGCCGCCGCGCCCGCCGCGAC
>JBEDUQ010000172.1:0-14479 GCA_040414855.1 Actinomycetota bacterium | reverse complement strand
GGTTGGCGTAGGCGATCAGGCGCCCGGGGCGGGTGGCGAGCAGGACCCGGTGGCTCTGGGGGCCGCGGCCGTGCAGGTTGACGGCGGTGTCCGCGGCGCTGAGCCGCAGGTCGACCGGGCCGAGCGGGGTGGCGTCGACGACCTCGTCGACGGTGCCGGTCAGCAGGGCCAGCGGCGCCAGCGCCCGCGGGGCCGCGAGCACACGGCGGTGGTCCGCGAAGGCCGCCGCGAGCCCGCGCAGCGCGGGCACGGCCGTGAGCAGGTCGCCGAGGCCGAGGGCGCGCAGGACCAGCAGGGTGGGCCGACCATCGGGAGCGGTCACGGCCAGGACGGCTCCGTCGAGGGGCAGACGACCAGCTCGCGAAGCTCGCAGCCGGGCGGCAGCGACGGGTCGTAGGAGTAGGCGACCGCGCCGAACTCCTCGGCGGCGATCCCGCCAGCCGCCAGGCACCAGGCGGCGGACCGCTCGGGCAGCTCCCAGGCGGCGAACGGGACCGGCGCCTTGCCGTGCTTGCGCCGGCTGGGCCGCTCCTCCTCGGCCGCGGCGACGATCTGTCCGTCGACGACCAGCGCCGCGGCGGGGTCGTGGAAGATGGCGTTGATCCCGAGGACCCGCACGATACCGCCTCCTCACGTGGGATGCGGACGAAGGGGGTGGCGGCGGCAGGCTCAGGGCGGCCGGCACGGACGAACCTTACGTTGCGCGGCTACCACAGAAGCACTCGGCGAAACCCATGCGTGTGGTTTCGAGTGCCTGGCCGAGCGGGATCGGTGGGACCCCGCTGACCTAGGCGGATCAGCTGGTTGCGAGCGTGCCGAGCGCCTTGACCGAGCGGTCGAGCACGTTGCCGAGGCCCCAGCGATCGGCCAGCTCGAGCAGCTCGGCGGGGTGCTTGGGAGCGTGCGGCAGGCTGGTATCGAGGTCGGGCAGGTCCAGGTTCCGGGCGGTGCGCACGACCTCGGGCGCGCGGGTGAGGTACTCGGCCGCGGATCTCAGCTTGCCGGCGACCCTGGCCAGGCGCCGGTCGCTGGAGGCGGCCGCCTCCAGCAGCGCCTCCAGGCTCCCGAAGGTGTCGAGCAGGCTCGCGGCGGTCTTCTCGCCGATCCCCGGCACGCCGGGCAGGCCGTCGCTCGGGTCGCCGCGAAGGGTGGCGAAGTCGGCGTACTGGGCCGGGTCGATGCCGTAGCGCTTGCGGAGGCCCGCGCCGTCGACGATCTCGAGGTTGGCGACCCCGCGCCCGGTGTACAGCACCCGGACCTGCCGCTGGTCGTCGATCAACTGGAAGAGGTCGCGGTCACCGGTGACCACGTCGGCCGGCATGGTGGCCCGCTCGGCGAGCGAGGCGATCACGTCGTCGGCCTCGTGCTCGGGGGCGCCGAGGGTGGCGATGCCGAGCGCGTGGAGCGCCTCGATGATCACCGGGACCTGCTCGGACAGGCCGGGGGGCTCGGCCTCGCCGGGCGGCGCGCCGCCGTCGGCGACCAGCGCCAGCTCGGGCTCGGCCAGGCGGTGGGTCTTGTACGAGGGGATCAGCGCCACCCGCCAGGCCGGCCGCCAGTCCTCGTCGAGGCAGGCGACCATGTCGCTCGGATGGAAGCGGGTGATCAGGGTCGAGACCATGTCGAGGAAGCCGCGGATCGCGTTGGTCGGCGTGCCGTCCTGGGCCGGCATCGCCGCCTTGACGCCGTAGAAGGCGCGGAAATAGAGGCTCGCGGAGTCCAGCAGCATCAGCGTCATCGGCCCGTCTCCCGTCCCGCCGTCCCGAGCGTCACCAGCGTCACGACCCGGTCGGGGCGCGCCGCGCGATGCGGTACATCCCGACCAGCTCGTCCACGGTGGTGGCGTCCTCAGGCGACTTGTCGTCGCGCCAGCGGCCGGTGAACCGCGGGAACCGCAGCGCCAGGCCGGCGTCCTGCTTGATCTTGTCCCATCCGGCGGTGTGGGTCGGCGAGAGGGTCAGCTCGGCGCCGAGCACCTCGATCACCACCGCCGGCTCGAACCACACGTCCGCACTGCGGCGGGCGTCCACGCGCGGCGGCGGCCCGTCGTGGACCAGCGGCGCCAGCCGCTCGGGCAGCGCGGCCAGGTCGGCGTCGCTGAAGCCGGTGCCGCACTTGCAGACGGTCTGGAAGACGTCGGCATCGGGGTCGTAGGCGGCCAGCAGCAGCGCCCCGTAGATGCCGGCGCGGCGGCCGCGCCCGTAGAGCGCGCCCACGATCGCCAGGTCGAGGGTGTCGCTGAGCTCGGTGCGGTAGTCGCGCTTGAGCTTGATCCACAGCCAGCCGCGGGCGCCGGCCTGGTAGCCGGCGCTCGGCGCCACCGACTTGCACAGCAGCCCCTCGCAGCCGTCGGCGATCGCCTGCTCGAAGAACGCCTCCAGGGTGTCGACGTCGCTGACCTGCCGCGCCGTGCTGAGCCGCAGGCGGTCACCGACCTCGATCGCCTCCTCCAGCCGCGAGCGCCGCTCCAGGTAGGGCAGCCGGGTGAGATCCTCGCCATCGACATAGAGCAGATCGAAGCAGAACATGCTGACCGGCACGTCGCGCATCGCCTCGGTGATGCCGTGCTTGCGGCGCCGGAACATCACCTCCTGGAAGGGACGCAGCTCGCCGGATTCGGGGTCGGCGGCGACCACCTCGCCCTCCAGGATCGCCTCGCGGGGCTTCAGCCCTTCGCCGAGGATCCTGACGATGTCGGGGAACTGGTTGGAGACGCGCTCCAGCCGGCGGGTGAACAGCTCCAGGTCGCCGTCGGCGGTGCGGTGCGCCTGCACCCGCATGCCGTCGTACTTGTACTCGGCCGAGCAGGTCCCGCCGAACTTGGCGAGCACGTCGCCGGGCAGGGAGAGCCGCTGGGCGAGCATCGGCCGGACCGGGTTGCCCGCCCGGACGCGGATCTCCTGGATCGCCTCCATCCCGCCCTCGACCAGCGTCGCGGCGACCAGGCCGAGGTCGGAGCAGATGTTGTAGGCGCGCTCCAGCGCCGGGCGGTCCTTGCGCCCGCCGGCGTGGACGGTCGCCAGCCCGTCCAGGATGGTTGCGGTGCCGATCCCGAGCCGCAGCGAGCCGGTGCAGGTCCGCACCAGGTAGCGGGCCTCCAGCGGGGTCGCCCGCCCGAGCAGCTCGGCGAGCAGGGAGACCTTGGCGATCTGCGAGCCGGCGCCCTCGAGCACCGCGATCTCGTGGAAGGCGTCGAAGACCCTGCCGACCTCCAGGCTCGGCTCCCTCGACGGTGTCTTGGCGGCCAGCATGGTCTCGGCCGCCAGGCCGAGGTCGCCGACCTTGCGGGCGCTGGCCAGCGCCTCCTCGGCGGTCGCGCCGGCGGCCATGGCCACCGACCTGGCCGCGAGCTTCTCGGCGAGGCCGATCTCGACCCCCGCGAAGTCCGGCGCGATCTTGCCCTCGCAGAGCAGCGTCACCCTGGGCAGCAGCTCGTCCGGCGTCTGGCGGAACAGGCTGGCCAGCCGCTCGATCAGCGCCAGGCGCGCGCTCGCGGACTCCAGGTCGCGGTACGCCTCCGCGACGATCTCGTACCGCACCCCGCGCTCCCTTCGCTCGTCGGGTCCACCAGGCCCGCATGGGCCGCGGCCGGCTCCCAGCCAGCGCGGCAACCACGGTACCCGAACGTTCGTGCAGCGTAGGCGATGGGCGGGACACCCGCGGCCGGGGTGTCGGCCGCGGCCTCCGCCGCGGAAATTTCCGTCGCGGCTGGATCACGTGGTTGCCTGCTTTGATCTCGGGTTGATTGCGATACGGCGGAGCCTGAATCGTTCTGCCCGTTTTGGCGTTAGCATCCCGTGAGGGTTTGGTCTGCTTTCATTGCTGCCGTGAAGTGGGGATTTGGAGGTAGAGCGTGCGGGTGAGCCTGGGCGCGAAGGAGCTCAGCCTGGCGGGAAGGATCGTGCTCGCGATCGGGGCGGCCTGTTTGCTCTCGGCCTCGGGTTCGGCGGTCGGGCTGAAAGCCGCCGACACCGCGGTGGCGCGGCCGGCCGCACCGAAGCACAAGGCGGCCGCGGGCCCGAAGCTCACCGTCAGCCCGAAGGACGGCACCACCAACGCGCGCCCCGACCTCGGCGTGGTCGTCAAGACCCCCAACGGCACCCTACGGGACGTGGTGGTGCGGTCCAAGGGCGCCAAGGTGCCCGGCGCCCTCTCCAAGGACCACAAGAGCTGGCGGACGCTGTGGGCGCTGGCGCCGTCCACCGCCTACACGGTGAAGGCCACGGCCACCTCGCGACAGGGCAAGAAGTCCACCGTGACCAGCGCGTTCACCACCCTCCAGCCGGTCCAGTCGGTGTCGGTCAGCGACGTCACCCCCTCCCCCGGCGAGACCGTGGGCGTCGGCATGCCGCTGATCGTGACCTTCAGCGGCCCGGTGCTGAACAAGGACCGGGTCGAACGCGCGCTGGTGGTCGAATCCGCGCACGCGGTGCAGGGCGCATGGCGCTGGATCAGCGACCAGCAGGCGATCTTCCGGCCCAGGACGTACTGGCAGCCGCATCAGAGGATCGGCTTCGTCGCGCACCTTTCGGGTGTCCGGGTCGCCAGGGACGTCTATGGCGCGGCGGATTTCAGCCAGACCTTCAACATCGGCGAGGCCAACGTGAGCACCGTCAACGTCGCCACCCACCGCATGGTGGTGCACCGCGACGGCAAGAAGGTCCGGGACGTCGGCATCAGCGCGGGGCGCGGCGGCGACTGGAAATTCACCACCACCAATGGCATCCACGCGGTGATGGGCAAGGCCAACCCCGTGGTCATGACCTCGGCCTGGATGGGCATCACCGACCCCAAGGACCCGGACTACTACAAGCTGACCGTGAACGACGCGGTGCGCATCTCCAACAGCGGCGAGTTCGTCCACTCGGCGCCGTGGTCGGTCTGGGCGCAGGGCCGGAGCAACGTCAGCCACGGCTGCGTCAACGCCTCCCCGGAGTTCGCCGCCTGGTTCTACGGCATCTCGCAGCGCGGCGACATCGTCAGCATCAGCGGCACCAGCCGCCAGCTGGAGTGGAACAACGGCTACGGCTACTGGCAGATGCCGTGGAAGGAGTGGGTCGAGGGCAGCGCGTTCGACCGGCCGGTGACCACGGTCGCGACGCTCCCCGACGCCACGCCGGTGGGCCACCAGCCGCTCGGCTGAGCACCGGACGTTCCGGACCGGAGCGGACCTTTCAGGCCTCGGGCTCGACCCGGCGCAGCTCGGCCGCGAGATGGTGGGTGTGCGGCACCCCGACCGCGGCCATCGACAGGGTGAACGCCAGCACGCCGTCGTCGCGCAGCTCGTAGGTGCGCGCGACCTCGGTGACCTCCTTGGCGGTCGGCGCGCTGCCGATGGTCGCGGTCGCCAGCTCGATGCGGTGCCCGCTCGCCGTGCCCAGGTAGATCGAGGCGAAGCCGCTCGGCTCGGCCAGCACCAGCTCGACCGACCCGTCGGGCCGCGGCCGCCAGTAGCCGGACTCGGTGTGCAGCGGGCGGCCGTCGTCGAGCGCCCAGGTCCGCTGCGAGAAGGCGACGAACGGCTTGCCGACGTGCCAGAAGCGCAGCTCCTCGCCGTAGCGGAACGGCTCGATGGTGGGATAGCTGCCCGCGCCCTCGCCGCGCCAGCCGCCCAGCAACCACGCGACCGGGGCGATCGAAGGATGCGCGGGCGGCCCGCCGGTCCCACTCATAGCGACCGGGGCGATCGAAGGATGCGGGGGCGGCCCGCCGGTCGCGCTCATGCCGGCCGCTCGGTCGGCAGCGGCTGGTTGATCAGCCGCACCTGCCCGCGGGCGACCGTCTTGCCGTCGCCGTTGGTGATCTCGACCAGCCAGAGCTGGAGCGTGCGGCCCTGCTGGACCGGCGTGGCGACCACGTCGAGGCGGCCGGCGACGTGCGGCCGCAGGAAGTCGGTCTGGTTGTTGACGCCGACGGCGAACTTGCCCTCGGCGGCCACCGCGTACGACGCGCCGACGCTGGCGGCGCTCTCGATCAGGGTCGCGTAGAGCCCGCCGTGGACCATCCCCCACGGGGTGTGGTGCTGCGCCGAGGCCTCGACATGGCCTCGGACCTCGATGCCGCTCACGGTGTCGAACCGCATGCCGACCGCCTGAAGGAAGCCGCCGGCGCGCTCCGGGTCGAGCTCGACGCTCACGGACGGCACGGCATCCGCGTCGGGCATGGCATCCTCCTCGGGTCGCTGGATCACCTGGACGATAGTCGGCCGGGGCGGTTCCCGCAGCGGCGAGCCGACCGGCAAACCGTGGACCCTGGCACACCTGGCCCGCTGGTTGCGGGCTTGCCCGGCTTGGATACACTGCGCCCATGAGCGGGCCGCAGGGAACGCCCCTGACCGGGCGGACGGCGTGGACTCGGAATCTCGAAACGCCGCTGCGGCGGTTCCTCCGCACCGAGGCCGGTAGCGCCACCGTCCTACTCGGGGCCGCCCTGGCGGCCCTCATCTGGGTCAACATCAGCGCCGCATCCTACGAGACCGTCTGGTCCACCGACTTCTCGCTGCGCCTGGGCCACTGGAGCGTCACCCAGGACCTCCGCTCCTGGATCAACAGCGGCCTTATGGCGCTGTTCTTCCTGGTCGTGGGCCTCGAGGCGCGCCGCGAGTTCGACCTTGGCGAGCTGCGCGAGCGGAGCAGGGCCACCCTGCCGCTGCTGGCGGGCGTGGGCGGGATGGCCGGCGCGGTCGGGATCTACTTCGCGTTCAACGGCGGCCGAAGCTCGGCCGGCGGCTGGGGCGTGGCGATGTCGACCGACACCGCCTTCGCGCTCGGCATGCTGGCGCTGGTCGGGAAGCGCTTCCCGGACCGGCTCCGCGCCTTCATGCTCACCGTGGTCGTGATCGACGACGTCATCGCGCTGGTGGTGATCGCGCTCGTCTACACCGAGAAGGTCGCCGTCGGCGCGCTGCTGATCGCGGTGGTGCTGTTCATCGCCATCCCAGCCGCCATCAGGGTCGGCGTCCGCTTCACCCTCGCCTACGCGGCGCTCGGGATCGCGAGCTGGTTCGCGCTGCTGCGGTCGGGAGTCGACCCGGTGGTGCTCGGGCTCGCGCTCGGCCTGGTGACCTACGCGGCCCCGGCCGCGCGCGCCGACCTCGAGCGCGCGACCGACCTCTTCCGGCAGTTCCGGGAGCAGCCGACCTCGGAGCTGGCGCGCACCGCGCAGGCGGGCCTGACCTCGGCCGTCTCGCCGAACGAGCGGCTCGCGCAGCGCTACCACCCGTGGACCAGCTACGCGATCGTGCCGCTGTTCGCGCTCGCCAACGCCGGGGTCGCGATCAACGGGTCGTTCCTGGCGCGGGCCTACACCTCGCCGATCACGCTCGGGATCGCGCTCGGCTTCATCCTCGGCAAGCCGATCGGCATCACCGGCACCTCCTGGCTGGTGACCAAGCTGAGCCACAAGCGGCTGCGGCCGCCGGTCGGCTGGGCGGCGGTGGTGGGCGGCGGCACCATCGCGGGCCTCGGCTTCACGGTCTCGCTGCTGATCGCCTCGCTGGCATTCACCGGTGACGCCCTCGAGGAGGCCAAGCTCGGCATCCTCACGGCGGCGCTGGGCGCGGCCGTGCTGACCTGGGCGGTCGCCAGGGTGGTCGCGCTGCTGCCGCGGATGCGCCGGATCCGCGCGCTGGTCGGCACCGACGAGGAGATCATCGACCTGGCCGACCCGGTCGACCCCGACCGCGACCACTGGCGCGGGCGCGAGGAAGCGCCGGTGACCCTGGTCGAGTACGGCGACTTCGAGTGCCCGTACTGCGGGCAGGCGGAGCCGGTGGTGCGCGAGCTGCTCTCGGACTTCGGCGACCTCCGCTACGTCTGGCGGCACCTGCCGCTCAACGACGTCCACCCGCGCGCGCAGCTGGCCGCCGAGGCATCGGAGGCCGCCGCCGCCCAGGGCGCCTTCTGGGAGATGCACGACCTGCTGCTCGAGAACCAGGACGCGCTGCGGCCGAGCGATCTCGCCAGGTACGCGGAGCAGCTCGGCCTCGACGTCGAGCGCTTCACCAACGACCTGCGCCGCCACGCCCACACGGCCCGGATCGCCGAGGACGTCGACAGCGCCGACCTCAGCGGCGTCGCCGGCACGCCGACCTTCTTCATCAACGGGCGCAGGCACTTCGGCGCCTACGACATCGACACGCTGACCCGGGCCGTGAAGTCCGCCAGGATCCGCGCCGCGGTCGCCTCCTGAGCACCAGCGGTCAGGAGCTGGCCGGGCCGGTGCTGGAGCGGACCACCAGCTCCGGCTGGAGGACGTGGCGGGCGGGCTCGCGGCGGCCGCGGATGCGCTCGATCAGCGTCAGCATGGTGAGCCGGCCCATCTCGAACCTCGGCTGGTCGATGGTGGTGAGCGAGACCGCGTCCAGCCGCGCCAGCGCGGTGTTGTCGAAGCCGATCAGCGAGACGTCGTCGGGCACCCGGATGCCCTTCTCCTGGAGCACGCTGAGCGCGCCGACCGCGGCCAGGTCGTTGGCGGCGAAGATCGCGGTCGGCGGGCTGCCGCCGGCGAGCAGCCGCCTGGCGGCGTCGGCGCCGGCCTCCTCGGTGAACTCGCCGGGCTCGACGCGCACGCCGGCGGCCAGCCCCAGCCGGCGCATGGTGCGCTGGTAGCCGCCGCGCCTGGCGACCGCGCCGGCGCCGCTGCCGCCGTCGATGTGGGCGATGCGCCGGTGCCCGAGCGCGACCAGGTGCTCGACCGCCAGCTCCGCGCCCCTGCCGTCGTCGCAGACGACGTTGTCCACCAGCGCCGACCGCACCGCCCGGCTGACCACGGCCACCGGCACGGCCCTGGCGGCCGCCTCGATGTGCGCCCGCTCGAGCACCGAGCTGGCCAGCACGATGGCGTCCAGGCGCAGGTCGAGGAAGGTGTCGACCGCCTCGCGCTCGGCCCGCCGGCGACGGTCGCCGGTGCTGACCAGCAGCCGCAGGCCGAGCGCCGAGGCCGCGCTGGAGAGGCCGTCGTAGATCTCGGCGAAGAACGGGTTGTGGAGGTCCGAGAGCAGCACCCCGGCCATGTTCGCGTGGCGCTGGGCCAGGCTGCGGGCCATCGCGTGCGGGCGGTAGGAGAGCTCGGCGGCGGCCTCGAGGACGGCCTTGCGCTTGGCGTCGCTGACGTTGGGAGCGTCGCGCATCACCAGCGACACCAACGCGCGCGAGACGCCAGCCCTGGCGGCAACGTCCTCCATGGTGGGATGTCGCATCCGGCGCCTCCTCGGGACACCACGTGGACACCACGCCCCTGGACAGTAGGGTCGCCAAGGTCGCTTCGTCAATAGAGCGCTTCAACACAATACCTTGACAACCAGCATGGATACCATCATGCTCCGCATTTGGAGCGCTCTAATCGCTGGAGCGCTCCGACGCCCACGGGAGGGTGGACGATGGCTCTGGCGGGCACCGGCGGCGACGTGCTGAAGGTCGGGCTGCTCGGCGCCGGCCGCATCGCCGCCATCCACGCCGAGACCCTCGCCGGCGCCCGAGAGGTCGGCGAGGTGGCGATCTTCGACCCGGTCCGCCCGGCGGCCGAGGCGCTGGCCGTCCGCATCGACCACCGGCGCGACGGCAGGCCGCCGGTGCGGGTCGCCGGCTCGGTCGACGAGCTGCTGGGGCTGGTGGACGCGGTGGTGGTGGCGACGCCGAGCTCGACCCATGCCGAGCTGGTCGGCCGCGCGGCCGCGGCGGGGCTGCCGGTCTTCTGCGAGAAGCCGATCGCGCTCGACCTGGACGGCGTCGACGCCGTGCTCGCCGCCGTCGCCGCCGCCGGGGTCCAGCTTCAGGTCGGCTTCCAGCGCCGCTTCGACCCTGGCTATCTCGCGGTCCGCGAGGCGATCGCCGGCGGCTCGCTCGGCCGCGTGCTCATGCTGCGGGCGACCGCCTTCGACCACGTTCCCCCGCCGGCGGGCTACCTGCCGACCTCCGGGGGGATCCACGCCGACATGCTGGTCCACGACTTCGACGCGGTGTGCTGGCTGACCGGGCGCCGGGTCGCGGAGGTCTACGCGGCCGGCGCGGTGCTGACCGACGAGGTGTTCGCCGAGCACGGCGACGTGGACACGACCGCGGTGGTGCTGCGGCTCGACGACGGCACCATCGCGACCCTCACCGGCAGCCGCGTCGACCCGCTCGGCTACGACCACCGCATCGAGGTCCTCGGCACAGAGGACAGTCTGGCGGTCGCGCTCGACGGCCGCGCCCCGATCCACCGCCTCGGCACCGGCGGCGGCCCGCCGGCCGTGCCGGGAGACGGCCCGCCGCCCGGCGACGCCCCGCCGGCTGGGACGTCCAGCGCCCCCGCGAGACCGGCCACCCCGGCCACCCCGGCCTACGCGGGCTTCGCGGACCGCTTCAGGGACGCCTATCGCGCCGAGATGCAAGCGTTCATCGCACTGGCGCTCGGCAGGGGCCCGAACGGCTGCGACGGCGCCGAGGCCCGGGCGGCGATGGTGGTCGCGCTGGCCGCCAACCGCTCGATGGCCGAGCGCCGGCCGGTCGCGCCCGACGAGGTGGCGGTCGCGTGATCCGCCAGCCCGCGGATGCGTCCGGACACCCGGCGATGCCACCGCCGGACCGGGTCGCCGCCGCGCCGATCTCCTGGGGCGTCTGCGAGGTCCCCGGCTGGGGGCTCCAGCTCCCGCCCGAGCGGGTGCTCGCCGAGGCGCGCTCGCTCGGCGTGCGGGCGATCGAGGCGGGGCCGCCCGGCTACCTTCCCACCGACCCGGTCGCGCTGCGGTCGCTGCTCGACCGCTTCGGGCTGCGCCTGGTCGCCGGCTTCGTGGCGCTGGTGCTGCACGACCCCGGGCGGCTCGAGGACACCATGGCCGAGGCCGGCCGAGCCGCCAGGACGCTGGCGGCCGGCGGCGCCAAGGTGCTGGTGGTCGCGGCCTCCTCCGGGACCGATGGCTACGACCGCACGACCGCGATCGGCGAGGCCGGCTGGTCGCGGCTCACCAGCACCCTGGAGCGGCTCGAGGCGCTGAGCGAGCGGCACGGGCTGGCGCTGGCGCTGCACCCCCACGCCGGCACCCTGGTCGAGCGGACCGCGGAGGTCCTGGAGCTGCTGGAACGCAGCCCGGTCGCGCTCTGCGTCGACACAGGTCACCTGCTGCTCGGCGGCACCGACCCGCTCGCCCTGGTGCGCGCCGTCCCGGAGCGGGTGCGCCACGTCCACCTGAAGGACCTCGACCTCGGACTGGCCGAGCTGGTCGCGGGCGGCCGGCTGGGCTATCAGGAGGCGGTGCGCCAGGGCCTGTACCGCCCGCTCGGCGCCGGTGGCGCGCCGATCGCCGAGGTCGTCACCGAGCTGGAGCTGTCCGGCTACCGGCACTGGTACGTGCTCGAGCAGGACCTCGCCCTCGACACCGAGCCCGCGCCGGGCGATGGTCCTTTCAACGACCTCGGCTCCAGCCTCGAATTTCTCGGGAGGGCGCCGCGCTGGCCCTCCGTGCTCCCCGGTCCCGGCTAACACCTCCTCGAAAGGGGCGACCAATGATGGCGCGTCGCAGGTCCCTTCTGTCGGTGGCGCTGCTCGCGGTCATGGCGCTGATCCTGTCAGCGTGCGGCGGCGGCAAGGACACCAAGAGCCAGGCAGCGCAGGGCAGCGGCAACCAGAGCAACCTGACCATCGCCGTGGTCACCCACGGCGCCGCCGGCGACGCCTTCTGGGACGTGGTCAAGAAGGGCGCCGAGCAGGCGGGCAAGGACCTCGGCGTCAAGGTGACCTACCAGAGCGACGGCGACGCCGGCAACCAGGCGAGGCTGATCGACACCGCGGTGAGCCAGAAGGTCAGCGGGCTGGTGGTGTCGATGGCCAACCCGGACGCGCTCAAGGCGTCGGTGCAGGCGGCGGTCGCCGCCAAGATCCCGGTGATCACCATCAACTCCGGCGGCGACAAGTCCGCCGAGTTCGGGGCCATCACCCACGTCGGCCAGGACGAGCGCATCGCCGGCCAGGGCGCCGGCCAGCGGTTCAAGGCCGACGGCGCCAAGCACCTGCTGTGCGTGATCCACGAGGCCGAGAACATCGGGCTCCAGGAGCGCTGCGGCGGCGCCAAGGACACCTTCGGCGGCAGGGTCGACAACCTCCAGGTCGACATCCAGAACGTCACCGAGGCCAGCGCCACCATCAAGTCCAAGCTCCAGGCCGACGCGAGCATCGACGCGGTGCTGACGCTCAACCCGCAGGTCGCGATCGCCGCCCGCGACGCCATCAAGGACGCCGGTTCGAGCGCCAAGCTCGGGACCTTCGACCTCAACGGCGACGTGGTCGACGCCATCAAGGCCGGCGAGATCGAGTTCGCGATCGACCAGCAGCAGTACCTCCAGGGCTACCTGCCGATCGTGTTCCTCAAGCTCTACATCCAGAACCTCAACACCGTCGGCGGCGGCGCGCCGGTGCTCACCGGGCCGGGCTTCGTCACCAAGGACAACGCCGCCCAGGTGGCCGACCTGGCGAGCGCGGGGACCCGCTAGCGGCGGCTCCGGGAGGACCCCGGGACGGCGGCCGGGGGACGGCGGCCGACCGTCCCCCGGGTCCCCCGACGGCCAGCGTCAACTCGGGAGGGATCGCGATGAACGCAGCCAGCACCGCCGCGGGCGACGAGCGGCTGGCCCGCACCACCGCGGTGCGCCGGCTCCTGGTGCGCCCCGAGTTCGCCGCCGTGATCGGCGCCGTGGTGGTGTACCTCTTCTTCTGGTGGCAGGCGGGCAGCCTGTTCGCGAGCACGGTCGGCGCGGCCAACTGGCTCGACCCGGCCTCGACGCTCGGCATCGGCGCGGTCGCGGTCGCGCTGCTGATGGTCGGCGGCGAGTTCGACCTCTCCGCCGGGGTGATGACCGGCTCGGCCGGGCTGCTCACCGGCATGCTCGCCACCAAGCTCGACTGGAACCTGTGGCTGGCGATCGCGGCAGCGCTCGGCTTCGCGCTGCTGATCGGGTTCCTCAACGGGCTGGCCGTGGTCAAGACCGGCCTGCCCAGCTTCATCGTCACCCTCGGCACCCTGCTCGCCCTCCAGGGCGCCAACCTGGGCGTGACCAAGCTGGTCACCGGCACGGTGCAGGTGCGGGGGCTGGCCGACACCGCCGGCTACGACAGCGCCCACAAGCTGTTCGCGAGCACCATCGACGTGTTCGGCACCCGCTTCCAGGTGTCGATCCTGTGGTGGCTGGCGGTCACCGCGGTGGCGAGCTGGGTGCTGCTCCGCACCAGGGCGGGCAACTGGATCTTCAGCGTCGGCGGCGCGGCCCTGGCCGCCCGCAGCGTCGGCGTGCCGGTCGCGCGCACCAAGATCGCGCTGTTCATGACCACCTCGGCGGCTGCCTGGCTGATCGGGGTGATCTCGGCGGTGCGGTTCACCTCGATCCAGGCGGGCGCCGGCTTCGGTCAGGAGTTCGAGTTCATCATCGCGGCGGTGATCGGCGGCTGCCTGCTGAGCGGCGGCTACGGCACCGCGGTGGGCGCGGCCATCGGCGCGCTCATCTACGGCATGGCCAAGCAGGGCATCGTCTACTCCCAGTGGGACAACGACTGGTTCAAGCTGTTCCTCGGGGCGATGCTGCTGTTCGCCACCCTGGCCAACAACCTGGTCCGCAAGTGGGCGGAGGAGGCGCGCAAGTGAGCGAGCTGGCCCCCTTGCTGGAGGCGCGCGACCTCAGCAAGTACTTCGGCAGCGTGATCGCGCTCCAGGGCATCTCGACCGAGGTCCGCGCCGGCGAGGTGACCTGCGTGCTGGGCGACAACGGCGCGGGCAAGTCGACGCTGATCAAGATCCTCTCAGGCGTCCACCAGCACGACGGCGGCGAGTACCTGGTCGACGGCGAGCCGGTCCGCTTCCACAGCCCGCGCGAGGCGCTCGACCGCGGCATCGCCACCGTCTACCAGGACCTGGCGATGATCCCGCTGATGTCGGTGTGGCGGAACTTCTTCCTCGGTTCCGAGCCGACCAGGGGGCGGGGGCCGCTGCGCCGCTTCGACGTCAGGAGAGCGCGGCAGCGGACCCGCGACGAGCTGGCCAAGATGGGCATCGACGTGCGGGACCCCGACCAGCCGGTCGGCACCTTGTCCGGCGGCGAGCGGCAGTCGGTCGCGATCGCCAGGGCGGTGTACTTCGGCGCCAGAGTGCTGATCCTCGACGAGCCGACCTCGGCGCTCGGGGTCAAGCAGGCCGGGGTGGTCTTGCGCTACATCGCCCAGGCGCGCGACCGCGGGCTGGGCGTGATCCTGATCACCCACAACCCCCACCACGCCTACCCGGTCGCGGACCGCTTCCTGATCCTCAACCGCGGCCGCAGCGGTGGCAGCTTCGTCAAGGGCGAGGTGACCAGGGAAGCGGTGACCCAGCTCATGGCCGGTGGTGCCGAGCTGGACGAGCTCGCCCACGAGCTGGAGCGCGACCCGGCCAGGGCGGCGACCCCGGAGCCATGACCCCGGCCGCGGCCCCTGTGGACGTGCTCACCATGGGCAGGATCGGCGTCGACCTGTACCC
>JBEDUQ010000171.1:0-2120 GCA_040414855.1 Actinomycetota bacterium | reverse complement strand
CGAGCCCGCTGGCCTCGATGGCCTTCACCCGGCGGTCGAGCGCGTCGGCGCTCTCGGCCCGCATGCCGACCCGGGAGATGCCCGAGGTGTGGTGACCGGTCAGCTTGATCGTGTGCCGCTCGTAGTCATCCCAGGTGCGCAGGTAGGCCGAGCTGCCCTCGGTGCTGACCACGGTGAGGCCGAGCACATCGGTGAAGAACCACAGCGACTTGTCGAACTCCGGGGTGAGCAGCTCAAGGTATCCCAGGTGGGCTACGTCGTGCAGCGGCGGTCGTGACATCTTCTCTCCAAGCTCTCTTATCTGGGTCTACCTGGGAAACACGGTGCCGTCGAACAGCTTTCGCGCCGTCCGTACCACCCCGGACCGCAGCACGGCCGGCGGCGATGTGGTGCCGTCGAGTTCCACCTCAACCTGCAGCGCGCCGCTGGGGTGCTCGATGCTCAGCCGGTGGTTGCCCGGTGTCGTGCGGGCGAGGTCGCTGCCCACGGCGCCCGGGAGCATGATCGCGGTGCCGACGCTGACCGCCCCGAGCACCCCGATGGACTCGTGCACCCGGATCGGGATGAAGGTGCGCGTGCTGATCGTGCCGCCGGCCGCCGTCGGCGGGGCGACGAGCGAGATCTTCGGCACGGTGGTGCCGCTGACATCGCCGAGCCCCATCGCCTTGCCCGCTTCCAGGCGCAGCTCCTGGACCTTCTTGTTGAGCTCCTCATCGGCCTCGAGCTCGGCGATCGTCTCGTAGCCGGTCTTGCCGAAGCTGCTCGCGGCGACCACGACCACGGGCATCCCGTTGTCCACGCAGGTGACAGGGATCCCGTTGAAAACGTCGGTGATGTTGCCCGTGGGCAGCACGCTCTTTCCTGGCCCGTCGCCGGTGAAGTTCAAGACGATCGGCGCCGCGGTGCCGGGCACTCCGTCGATCGCGGTGTCCCCGTCGTAGCGCGGCTTTCCCTGTGGCGTGGGGAACGTGGCGGTGACGATGCTGTCGGTGTTGACCATCCTGATCCGGACGCTCGTCTCGTCCTGTCCGGCGGGCACGAGGCCGCGCTCGACGGCGAACGGGCCGATGCCGGCCAGGATGTTGCCGCAATTCTGCTTGTCGGTGACGATCGGCTGGTCGACGACGACCTGCAGGAACAGGTAGTCCACGTCGGTGCCTTCCGTACTGGACGGGGACACGACCGCCACCTTGGAGGTGAGCGGGTGGGCGCCGCCGATGCCGTCGATCTCTCGCGGGTCGGGGCTGCCCATGACCCGCAGCAGCACGTCGTCGCGCTCGTCGGCGTTGGCTGGAAGGTCCTCGGCGAGGAAGTACGCCCCCTTGGAGGTGCCGCCCCGCATCATCATGCACCGGATGCCGTCGGTCACTGTGGCTGCCCTTCCCCCGCGCGCTCGGTGTACTCGGCGTAGCTGATGTAGTCAACCTTCGCCAGCTTCGGGCGCAGGTTGTACATGTCGAGGCCGAGCACGCCGTCCGCGAGCTTCTTGCGGTTGCTGTCCTCTTTGGCCAGCCGGGCGGCGGACGCGGTGACGGCCTTGGCCACGTCGAGCCGCGGCACCACGCACACGCCGTCGTCGTCGGCGACGATCGCGTCCCCTGGCCGGATGAGCTGGTCGCCGAGCGTGACCGGGACGTTGACGGAACCGGGGGTCTCCTTCACCGTGCCCTGGGCGGAGACGTTGGCGGTCCAGGCCGGGAATCCCATGTCGCGCAGCTCCTGGGTGTCCCGCAGCCCCGCGCCCATCACCAGGCCGCGCACGCCGTGAGCGCGCAGCGACGTCGCGAGGAGCTCGCCGAACGCTCCGTCGCTGCTCGGCGACGTCGTCGTGATCACGATGATGTCGCCGGGCCTCGCCTGCTCGACCGCGGCGTGGATCATCAGGTTGTCGCCCGGCCAGCACAGCACGGTCAGCGCTACGCCGGCGATCCGGGCGCCCTGCTGGATCGGCCGGATCGTGGGGCCGAGGTAGCCGTCGCGGCCGATCGCCTCATGGACGGTGGCGACGCCGTACTCGGCGAGCTTGTCGACCTGACCGAGTTCGGCGCGCGGCGGGTCGGTGACGATGACGTTAAGCATGTCGCGAAGCCCTAGTTCCTCTCAGTCACTGAATATTACGG
>JBEDUQ010000170.1:0-19991 GCA_040414855.1 Actinomycetota bacterium | reverse complement strand
GGTCGAGGAGGTTCCATGGCAGAGCAGGACCGCCGCGAGTCGCGTCTGGAGAGCGAGTACTACGCCCACATGGGCTTCGATGCGGACCACAAGCGCGACGTCCTGCGGTTCTACGTCCCGATGTTCGAGGGCCCCGGCGACGGCGCCGAGGAGCTGGACGGGGGCAAGCACGGACCGGTGCTCGAGCTGGGTTGCGGCCGCGGCGAGTTCCTCGGGCTGCTCCGCGACGCCGGCATCGAGGGCCGCGGGATCGACCTCGACGCCGGCATGGTCGAGATGGCGCGCGCCGACGGCTTCGACGTGGTCCATGCCGACGCCATCGAGTACCTCCGCGCCGATCCGGCCCCGGGCCCTTTCCAGGGTGTGTTCTGCGCCCACTTCATCGAGCACCTGGAGCCCGAGCAGGTGGTCAGCCTGCTCCGGGGCGTCCGCCGGGTGCTGGCGCCCGGCGGCCGCTTCGTCGCGGTCACGCCGAACCCGGCCTGCTACGCGGTGCTGACCCACGACTTCTGGTGGGACCCGACGCACGTGCGCTTCTACGACCGCCCGCTGGTCGAGTTCTTCTGCCGCCAGGCGGGATTCGAGGTCGAGTCGAGCGGGACGAACCCGGCGAATCATCCCGGACCGCCTCCCGAGTACCTGGCTCGCGAGCCGGTCGTCCACCCGGGCGTCGGCGACCTGGTCGCCGCCGCGATGAGCAAGCTGACCCGCTCGCTGGCGAGCGCGGCGCCGGCGGCGGTCCCATCCCCGGCGGACCATCTCCCGGTGGCGGAGCCCGGAAATGGTGGGTTCGACCCGGTCATCCGGCAGCACGCCGCGGAGCCCGTCGAGGACGCGGGGCCCCCTCGAGCGGAGGAGGGGGCTGCCTCCGGGGCGGCGACGGGCGAGCGTGAGGAGGCCGTGCCGGGATACCCCGACCACAGCTGGGCCTTCGAGCTCGCCCACGTCGTCAACGTGCTCGGCGACCGGCTCCAGGAGGCGACCCAGTCGCTGCGGGAGCTGCGGACCGCGCACGAGAACCTGGTTTGGGGTCTCTACCAGGGCAATGAGACATTCGTCGTGGCCCGGAGGTGACCGGGCCACCTGGAACCAAGGGGAGGGAGTGTCGCGCGGGTGAAGGCAGCGGTCTACAACCGGTTCCTGCCATCGATGGGAGGGGGAGAGCGGCATTCGTGCATGCTCGCCCAGGTGCTCGCCGAGGAGGGCCACGAGGTCGAGCTGGTCACCCACGAGGACGTCGACAAGGACCTGCTGGCGGACCACCTCGGGCTGAACCTGGCCAAGGTCTCGCTGCGGGTCGTGCCGGACCGGGGCGACCGCGACATGGCCGGCATCTCCGCCGACTACGAGCTGTTCGTCAACGCCTCGTACATGAGCCGGGTCAAGGCTCGCGCCGCCCACAACGTCTACCTGTGCTGGTTCCCGACCCCGTTCGACCATGACCTGAACCGCTGGCGGCGCTGGATGGTCCGCCGGATCGGCCCGTACGTCCGCGAGGGCAACGGCGGCCCCTCCGGCTGGGGGCGCGGCTGGTTCCCGCCCGAGGGCGGCCGCCGCCGCAGCTGGATCTGGACCGGCGGGCACGCCGGGATGCTGGTCGTCGGCGGCGGCGAGCGGCTCCTCGGCTTCGACCTCGGCAGGCCCGGCGCGCCCGAGGCCACCGAGCTGGTCGTCAGCGACGGCGACGGGCTCGAGCTGGCAAGGCTGGTGGCCGGGCCGGACCGCTTCCAGACCGAGCACGTGCCCCTGCCGGCCTCGGCCCGCGACCGGGAGATCTTCTTCGACAGCGGGACCTTCTCTCCCGGCCGCGGGGACGACCGGACGCTCGGCGTCGCGGTCAGCCGGATGCGCATGGGCGGCCAGCGCCGCACGCCGGCCGAGTGGTTGGGGGAGCGGCTCCCCTGGCTGCAGCGCAACCCCCGCGACCTGAGCTTCCTCGACAGCTACCAGCGCGTGATCGCCAACTCCGACTACACCAGCCAATGGATCAAGCGGTACTGGCGGGTGGACGCCTCGGTGCTGTTCCCGCCGATCCGGGTCCACGAGCTGCGGCCGGGCCACAAGCAGCGCAAGATCCTCAGCGTCGGCCGCTTCTTCGCCCCCGGCGCCGGGCACAACAAGAAGCAGCTCGAGCTGGTCGAGGCGTTCGGCCGGATGATGCGCCGGAGCCCGCTCGAGGGCTGGGAGCTGCACCTGGTCGGCGGCTGCCAGTCCAGCCACATGCCCTATCTCGAGCGGATCCGCCTGGCCGCCGAGGGCCTGCCGGTGTACATCCACGCCAACGCGCAGCGGTCGCTGGTCGACGAGCTGTTCGCCTCCAGCGCGCTGTTCTGGCACGCCACCGGGTACGGCGAGAACGAGGAGCGCCAGCCCTGGGTGTTCGAGCACTTCGGCATGACCACGGTCGAGGCCATGGCCGCCGGCTGCGTGCCGGTGGTGATCGACAAGGCGGGCCAGCGCGAGATCGTCCGCCACGGCGTCGACGGCTACCGGTGGGCGCGCATGGACGAGCTGGAGTCCTATACTCGCGCACTTACCAGAGATGACAACCTACGCGATCGCCTCGCAAGGAACGCGGTCCTGCGGGCGGAGGCCTTCTCGGAGGAGGCGTTCGCCGAGCGCTGGGCCGGTATCGAAAGGACGCTCGGCCTGCCGTGACCGCGGTCTCGGTCGGCCACGCGCCGTGACCGGAACTGGATCTCCCGGGTCTGTTGCGCCCGGCTCGCCACGGGAAGAGAGGCGCTCATGCTCAGCGCCGCAGACAATCGGGCGGCAGCGCAGTCGCGAGTCCGCTGGGAGCTGCTCGTCAACCTGGTCCGCAAGGACCTGAAGGTCAAGTACAAGAACTCGGCACTGGGGTTCCTGTGGTCGCTGGCGAACCCCCTGCTGTACCTGGTTGTCTTCGACCTCGTCTTCAGCGTGTTCCTGAAGAGCAACGTCCCCTACTTCGCCGTGATGTTCATGTCCGGGCTGCTGGTCTGGAACTTCTTCAACCTGTCGACGCTGAGCGCCACCGGGGTGGTGGTCGGCAGTGCCAACCTGGTCCGCAAAGTGCGCTTCCCCAGGGTGGTGCTGCCGCTGGCCTCGGTCGGCTTCGCCGCCGTGCACTTCGTGCTCCAGATGCTGGTGTTCTTCGTGTTCCTGATCGCGTTCTACCGCCCCTTCATGGGTCCGCAGCTCATGCTGCTGGTGCCGGCGCTGGCGGTGGTGACCGTGTTCACGATCGCGATGGCGCTGCTGGTGTCGTCGCTGAACGTTCGCTACCGGGACACCGAGCACCTGCTGGAGATCGCGCTGCTCGCCTGGTTCTGGCTGACGCCGATCGTCTACCCGGTCTCGCGGGTCCAGGGCGAGCTGGTGCCGAGGCACCTGTTCTGGGCGTTCATGATCAACCCGATGACCGCGGTGGTGACCTCGATGCAGCGGGCCATCTACCGCTTCCCGGTGGTCGTCTCCAATGGCCAGCCGGTCAGGGTGCTCGCGACCGGCGGCTACGGCTTCTACCTCAAATGGCTCGGCGTGGCCGCGGTGACCTCGCTGGTGCTGCTGGTCGTCGGGCTGGTGACCTTCCGGCGCATGCAGGCCGACTTCGCGGAGGAGCTGTAGATGGCCGAGACGGTCATCACCGCCACCGGGGTGGGCAAGCGCTTCCTGATCCACCACCAGCGGGCGACCAGCTTCAAGGAGCGGCTGCTGCGCGCCAGGCGCTCGGCCGCCGAGGAGTTCTGGGCGCTGCGCGGGATCGACCTGCAGATCGGCGGCGGCGAGACGGTCGGCCTCATCGGCGCCAACGGATCGGGCAAGTCGACCCTGCTGAAGCTGCTGGCGGGCATCCTCGAGCCCAACGCCGGCAAGGTGATGGTGCGCGGCCGGGTGGCCTCGCTGCTGGAGCTGGGCGCCGGCTTCAACGGCGAGCTGACCGGCCGCGAGAACATCTACCTGAACGCCTCGATCCTGGGGCTGACCCGGCGCGAGATCAGCCGCAATTTCGAGAGCATCCTCGAGTTCTCGGGGCTCGAGCAGTTCATCGACAACCAGGTCAAGCACTACTCGTCCGGACAGTACGTGCGGCTCGGCTTCGCGATCGCGGTCCACGTCGAGCCCGACATCCTGCTGGTTGACGAGGTGCTGGCGGTCGGGGACGAGGCCTTCCAGGCCAAGTGCCTCGGCAAGATCGCCGAGTTCCAGGAGCGCGGCTGCACCATCCTGTTCGTCACCCACTCGCTCGACATGGTCCCCAAGCTCTGCAACCGCGGGCTGGTGCTCGACCACGGCCGGGTGATGCACGACGGCGACCCGCTGGAGGCGGCCGAGCGGCTCCGCAGCCTGCTCGGCACCGCCGCCGACCAGTCCGGCGGCGCCTCGGACGCCTCCAGCGCGCTGCGCATCGCCGGCCTGCGCCTGGTCGAGCCGGGCGTGCCCGGACCCTACAAGGGTGAGTTCGGCCCCGGCGAGGGGATGATCGTGGAGGTCGACGTCGCCGCCGGTGCCGACGCGCCCCCGGTCGCCGAGGTCAGGGTGGCGGTGACCGGCCCGCTCGACGTCCCGATGTGGATCATGGACGCCGAGGAGGAGCGGTTCGCCCGCAACCAGACCCGGACGGTCCGGTTCGTCATCAAGGAGCTTCCCCCCATCCAGGGCATCTTCGCCCTGGCCGTCGCGCTCCGGGAGCCATCGGGCGGGCGCGCGCTCGACGCGCGCCGCTTCGGCGATGCCTTCCGGGTGATCGGCGGGACCGCGCACGGCCTGGTCGACGTGGCCTGGGCCATCGAGGGGACCAAGGAGGATGAACGTGCCAAGCCCAGCGCCGGCCAGTGGCGAGCCCGCGCCGCTGGTGACCGTGGTCGTCGTTAGCTACAACGGCGTCGACCTGGTCGCCCCATGCCTCCAAGCGCTCGCGGCGCAGGACCTTCCGAAGGGCCGCATGCGGGTCTGGGTGGTGGACAACGCCTCCGCCGACGGCACCCAGGAGCTGATCCGCGAGCGATTCCCCTGGGTGCGCCTGTTCGGCAACCCGAGCAACCAGGGCTTCGCCGGCGGCAACAACGTGGCCCTTCGCCAGGTGGACACGCCCTTCGTCGCGCTGCTGAACCAGGACGCCCGCCCCGCCACCGACTGGCTGCGGCGCCTGCTCGAGCCGTTCGAACGCGAGGGCGAGGTCCGCGCGACCGCCGACCCCACCGGCGCCAGGGCGGTCGGGCGCGACCACCCGCCGCGGCTGGCCGCCACCACCTCGAAGATCGTCTTCCTGCCGAGGTTCCTGCCGCTGCACCTGTCAACCCCCGCGACCCTGCCGGGCACGCTGGACACCCGCAAGCTCGGCGTCCGCATCGCCCGGGTCACCGTGGACGGCGAGGACGTCACCGAGCGGGTGCTGTGGGACCACGCCGCCTACGGCCCGGAGGGCGCCGGCGAGGACCGCTTCCGCTGGACCCGCCCTTCCGGGCAGCTGCTGGTGCCGGTCGACCCGACCGGCGTGGGGGAGCGGACCGCCAGCTTCGAGCTGGGGCTGCGGATCCCCGCCGAGGCGAGCAAGGAGGTCACGCTGACCTGGGCCCAGGGCTCGGCCACCATCGAGACCGGCAGCGACGTCGAGGAGCACAAGCTCTCGGTGTCGGGCGCGAGCCTGGTCGACGTGCTCAACAACGCCGGCAGCGTGGTGTTCATGGACGGCTACGGCGCCGACCGCGGCTACCAGGAGGTCGACCGCGGTCAGTTCCAGCGGCCCGAGGAGGTGTTCACCTTCTGCGGCGCGGCGGTGCTGTTCAAGACCGCCGCGTTGCGCGAGGCGGGCGTGTTCGACGACGATTTCTTCATGTACTACGAGGACACCGACCTTGCCTGGCGCCTCCGCGCGCTCGGCTGGTCGATCTGCT
The DNA here is from genome assembly GCA_040414855.1 of Actinomycetota bacterium. Taxonomy (GTDB): domain Bacteria; phylum Actinomycetota; class CALGFH01; order CALGFH01; family CALGFH01; genus DASVXQ01. Next base: position 14,115 of record JBEDUQ010000170.1, on the reverse strand, counting down.
ACCAGCCCGAGTCGGTGGTGCGCCACATCCACGCCGCCTCCTCGGAGGAGTGGTCGCCGTTCTTCACCTTCCACGTCGACCGCAACCGGCTGCTGCTGCTGACCAAGAACGCGAGCGTCGGCCTGGCCGCCCGCGAGGTGCTGCGCTACCCGGTGACCACCGCGTCGCTGGCGCTGCGGGCGGTCGCGCAGGCGCGCCACACCCGCCGGCGGCCGGCGCTGCGCCCGACCGCGATCCGCGCCAAGGTGATGGGGTCCTACCTGCGGCTGCTCCCCGCCATGCTGGCCAGGCGCTGGGGAATCTCGCGGCGGGCCAAGGTCGAGCGGTGGCGGCTCCAGCGCTGGCTGGTGCTGCGGTGAGTACCTCGACCCGCGCCGTGACGAGAGCGTGCGGATGAGGGTCGGCCTCGACGCGACCCCACTGCTGGGACCGAGGACCGGCGTCGGCCGCTACGTCGCCGGTCTGGTCGACGCGCTGGCCGTCTCCGGCGAGGTCGCCGAGCTGCGTCTGGTGCCGTTCACCTGGCGCGGCGCCGGGGAGCTGTCCAGGACGGGCCACCCCTCCGCCCCGGCGGTGGTGCGGACGCGGCGGCGGCGGGTCCCGGCCCGGCCATTGCGGGAGGCGTGGGCGCGGACGCCGTGGCCGCCGGTTGAGTGGCTGGCAGGCCGGGTCGACGTCTTCCACGCGACCAACTTCGTCGCGCCGCCGTCGCGCCGCGCCGGCCTGGTGGTCACTGTCCACGACCTCACCTACCTCCGCTACCCGGAGATGGTGACCGCCGCCTCCGCGCGCTACCGGGAGCTGGTGCCGATCGGCATCGGGCGCGGCGCGGTGGTGTGCGCGCCCACCGCCGCGGTCGCGACCGAGCTGCGCGAGACCTACGAGATTCCCCCGGAGCGCATGGTGGTGACCCCGCTCGGGGTGGACAGGCGCTGGCTGCGGGCGGAGGCGCCCGACCAAGCCTGGCTGGCCGCGCGGGGCCTGCCGCGGCGGTACCTGCTGTTCGTCGGCAGCCGCGAGCCGCGCAAGAACCTCACCACCCTGCTGGCCGCCTACCGCGAGCTGATGGCCGGCGGAGAGGCGCCGCCGCTGGTGCTGGTCGGCCCGCCGGGGTGGGGCGAGGAGCCGAGCCTGGGCGGGCTGCCGGCCGGCAGCGTCCTGACCCCGGGCTACCTCGACGACGACGACCTGGTCCGGGTGGTCGCCGGCGCCTCGGCGCTGGCCTATCCCTCCTGGTACGAGGGCTTTGGGCTGCCGGCGCTGGAGGCGCTCGCCTGCGGCACCCCGGTGGTCGCCGGCGACGTGCCCGCCCTCAGGGAGGTCCTCGGCGACCAGGCCGAGCTGGTGGACCCCGGCGACCCGGGGGCGCTGGCGAGCGCCCTCGCCAAGGCGGTCGAGGAGGCGGGCGGCGCGGCCAGGGCCGCGCGCCGCGCCCACGCCGCCGCCTTCACCTGGGAGCGCTGCGCCGCCTCCACCCTCGACGCCTACCGGATGGCGGTCGCACGATGAGCGCGGTGAGCACGGTGAGCGCGGTCAGGGCCGGCGTGGTCGGCGAGCAGCTGTTCGGACCGGTGCCCGGCGGCATCGGCAGCTACGTCCGCGCGCTCTCGCGCCACCTCGACGCCGAGGCGGCCCGGAGCGGCGGAGCCGTCCGCTGGCTGGTCGGCCGGCACCCGGCATCCGAGATCGAGGCGGCGGGCCTGCCGGCCGAGCGGACCAGCCCGCTGTCCTGGCCCGGGCGGCTGGCGACCAGGAGCTGGGTCGAGCTGCGCCGCCCCCGGCTGCCGGCGCGACTGCTGGCCGGACTGGACCTGGTCCACGCCACCAGCGCCGCGGTCCCGCCGGCGCGCAAGAAGCCGCTGGTCGCCACCGTCCACGACGTCGCCTTCAGGCTGTTTCCGGACGCCTACCCGGCCAGCGGCCGGCGCTTCCACGAGCGCGCGACCCGCATCGCCGTGGCCGAGGCGGCCCGGGTGCTGGTCCCGTCGGCGGCGACCGCGCGGGACCTGGTCGACCTGTACGGGCTCGAGGCGGAACGGATCACCGTGACGCCGCTCGGCGCGGACCCGCCGCCAGAGCCCGACACGGCCGGCGCGCGGCGGCTGCTGGACCGGCTCGGCGTGCGCGGGCCGTTCCTGTTGGCGGTCGGGACCCTGGAGCCGCGCAAGAACCTGGTCCGGCTCGTCGAGGCGTTCGCCGAGGCGGCCCCGGAGCTGCCCGAGCACCATCTGGTGGTGGTCGGCCCGGCCGGCTGGGGCGCTTCGGTCGAGCCCTCGAAGGTGCCGCCGCGGGTCGCGCTGGCCGGCCGGGTGGGGGAGCGGGCGCTCGGCGGGCTCTACGCGGCCGCGGGCGGGCTCGCCTACCCGAGCCTCTACGAGGGCTTCGGGTTGCCGGTGGTCGAGGCGATGGCCCACGGCGCGCCGGTGCTCACCAGCGACCGGTCGAGCCTCCCGGAGGTCGCCGGCGAGGCCGCGCTGCTCGTCGACCCGGAGGACGTGGCGGCGATCGCCAAGGGCCTGGTCGAGCTGATCTTCGACCGCGCCCTCCGCGACCGGCTGATCGCCGCCGGGCGCCGCCGCGCCGCCGCGCTCACCTGGAGCGCCACCGCGGCCGCGACCTGGTCCGCCTACCAGGAGGCCGTGCGGTGAGCCCGCGAGCGCGCCGCGACCACGACGGCCGGCACGACCACGGCGGCCGGCACGACCGGCACGACCGGCACGAGCGCGGCGGTCTTCCGGCCCCGCGCCCGGGAGCCGCCGAGCGCCCGCGGGTGGCGGTGGACGCCACCGCCGTGCCGGCCAAGCTGACCGGCGCCGGCGTCTACGCGGCCCGGATGCTCGCCGCGCTCGCGCTGCGCGGCGAGGTCGACCTCGGCGTGTTCGTCGCGCCCGGGTCGGCGCGGTCCCTGGCCGCGCCCGGCGTGGACCTCTACCCAGTGCGGGCGGCCGCGCTCGGCCGCCCGGCGCGGATCGGCTGGTCGTACCTCGGCGCCGGCCGCGCCGCGCGGTCGGTCGGCGCCGACCTGCTCCATGGCGTCCACTACGAGCTGCCCAGGAACGCCGGCATGCCGACGGTGGTCACCGTCCACGACCTCACCCTGGTCACCCACCCGCAGTGGCACGAGGCCAGCAAGGTCCGCTTCTTCGGCTGGGCGATGCGCCGGTCGGTCGCGGCCGCCTCCAGGGTGCTGTGCGTGTCCGCCACCACCGCCCGCGACCTCACCGACCACCTCGGCGTCGACCCGGCCCGGATCGACGTGACCCCGCTCGGCACCGACCTGCGGCCCGCCAGCGAGCAGGCGGTCGAAGCGGTGCGGCGGCGGCTCGGCGTCGACGAGCCCTACGTCCTCGGGCTCGGGACGCTCGAGCCGCGCAAGAACCTGCCGGCGCTGGTCCGCGCGTTCGCCTCGCTGGCGCACCGGCTCCCGCACCGATTGGTGCTCGCCGGCACCGCGGGGTGGGGGGCTGGCGAGGTCGCCGAGGCGATCCGCTCCAGCGGGGTCGCCGACCGGATCATGGTGGCGGGCTACGTGCCCGAGGCCGACAAGGCGGCCCTGTTCACCGGCGCCGACGTGTTCGCCTACCCGAGCTCCTACGAGGGCTTCGGCCTGCCGGTGCTGGAGGCGATGGCCTGCGGCACCCCGGTGGTCACCACCACCGGCGGGTCGCTGCCCGAGGTCGCCGGTGACGCCGCGCTGCTGGTCGAGCCCGGTGACGCCGAGGCGCTGGCGGTGGCGATCGGCAAGCTGGCTGAGGACCCGGGTGAGCGGGTAGCCCTGGTGCAGCGCGGTCTGGTGCGCGCGGCCGGCTTCACCTGGAACCACTGCGCCGCGCTCACCGCCGAGGCCTATCGTCGCGTGACGCAATAGACTCCTGGGATCTGAGCAATCGGTCCAATTGGACGTTCGTTCCGAGAAGAGAAGATGAGGGGAGCATCACCTTGCAGGCAGTCATCCTGGCCGGAGGGTTCGGCACCCGACTGCGGCCACTGACCAGCACGAGGCCCAAGCCGCTGATCCCGTTCGCGAACGAGCCGTTCCTGCTGCACATGCTGCGGCAGCTCGCCGCGAGCGGGTTCAACGACGTGGTGCTGTCGACCATGTACCTGCCGGAGGCGTTCGACGAGCTGATCCCCGCGGCGCGCAAGGCCGGCGTCGAGGTGGTGCTGTCGTCCGAGGACACGCCCATGGGGACCTCCGGCGCGGTCAAGCGGCTCTCGCACCTGCTGGACGACACCTTCCTGGTCTTCAACGGCGACATCCTGATCGACCTGGACCTCGCCCAGCTGGTCGCGATGCACAAGGAGCGCTCCGCCGCCGCCACCCTGGCCCTGGTCCGGGTGCCCGACCCGAGCGCGTTCGGGCTGGTGCCGATCGACGCCGACGGGCGCGTGCAGGCGTTCCTCGAGAAGCCCGGCCCGGACGAGGAGGCCTGGGTCACCGACCTGATCAACGCCGGCGTGTACGTGCTGGAGCCGTCGGTGCTCGAGCACGTTCCGGCCGGGCAGCCGTCCTCGTTCGAGCGCAACCTGTTCCCGTCGCTGCTCGCATCGGGCGCCCCGGTGTACGGCTACGAGGTCCACGGCTACTGGCGCGACCTCGGCACGCCGATCGCCTACCTCGCCGCCCAGGCCGACCTGCTGGAGGGCCGCCTCAACCTGCCGATCAGCGCCACCGAGCGCGGCCGCGGCCAGTGGTTCTCGGACGCCGCCGAGGTCGAGCCCGGCGCGGTCCTGCGCGGGCCGCTGATGATCGGGCCGGGCGCCAAGGTCGAGCGGGAGGGCCGCGTCTTCGGCCCATCGGTGCTCGGCCCGCGGGCCGTGGTCGCCGGCGGTGCCAGGGTCGAGCGGTCGGTGCTGCTGGCTGGCGCGCGGATCGAGCGCGGCGCCAAGGTGACCGACTCGATCGTCGGCGCCAACGTGGTGGTCGGCTCCGGCGCGGTGATCACCGACGGAGCGATCCTCGGCGACGGCGTGGTCATCGACGAGGGCAACCTGCTCGCCGCAGGCGTCCGGGTCGCCCCGGGCGTGCACCTCCCCAGAGGCGCGATCCGGGTCTGAGTTCACTCAGCGGAAGGCCTCGACCAGCAGCAGCACGCCGAAGATCGCGAACGAGGCCGCCGCGCCGACGCGGATCGCCCGCTCGGGCAGGTGGCGGCCGAGCTGCCGCCCGACCACGATCGCGATCGCGTCGGCGGCGACCATGCCGAGCGTCGAGCCGATCCAGGTGCCGAGCAGGCCCTCGCGGGTGGCCAGCGTGATCGTGGCCAGCATGGTCTTGTCGCCCAGCTCGGCCAGGAAGAAGGCGACGGCCGCCGCCACGATGGCGCCGTGCGTCGATCGCCCCGCCCGTGCCCGCTCGCCCTCGCTGAGCGTGTCGCCGCGCAGCGTCCACACCGCGAAGGCGAGGAACGCGAGCGCGGCCAGCAGGGTGATCGGGCGGGTCGGCAGGGCTGCGCCGAGCAGGGCCCCGATCACCACCGAGACCAGATGGACGACCGCGGTGGCCACGGTGATGCCCACCAGCACCGGCAGCGCGCGGTAGCGGGTGGCGAAGGCAAGCGCCATGAGCTGGCTCTTGTCGCCCATCTCGGCGACGAAGATCACCCCGAAGCTGATCAGCAGCGCGTCCAAAGAGCTTCCTCCCGCTTGGGCCGGGCGGGAGGAGCACGAGCCTCCGGCCCGACTCCCTGGTTGCGACTGGTCGCAAGACGACACAGGTGTCGGTGCCGAAGGTCTCGCCCACCCGGAGCGCAAGGCTCCGGGCCGACTGGCCGGGCGTGAACGCCAGCATGTCGACCAGCCGCTTCGGGACTACTCCCCTTCGCGTTCAGCATAGCGGCGCGGCGACGAACCCGGCACCCAACCGCCGAGCTCGACCTGTTACGCTCCCACGCGCCAACCGTCATTTCGGGAGAAGCCATGACAACCACTGCGGAGAGGGAAGAAGAGCGAGGCGGCGCCGATCGGCGGCTCGACCGGTTCTTCGGCTACCGGGGGCGTGGATCGTCGCTGCGTACGGAGGTGGTCGCCGGGCTGACCACCTTCATGACCATGGCCTACATCCTGTTCCTCAACCCGGCGATCCTCGGCGCGGTCGCCGACCCGGGCGGACGCCGGCTGCCGGCCGGCGCCGTGCTCACCGCCACCGCGCTGGTCGCCGCGGCGACCACCCTGGCGATGGGGTTGTGGGCGAACTACCCCTTCGCGCTTGCCGCCGGGCTGGGCCTGAACGGCGTGGTGGCGTTCACCTTCGTCGCCCAGCTCCACCTGTCGTGGGCCGAGGCGATGGGCCTGATCGTCCTCGAGGGGCTGGTCATCACCGCGCTGGTGCTGACCGGCCTGCGCGAGGCGGTCCTCGACGCCATCCCGATGTCGCTCAAGAAGGCGATCGGGGTCGGGATCGGCCTGTTCATCGCCTTCATCGGGTTCTTCGACGCCGGGTTCGTGGTGCGGCCGCAGAGTCCGGCCACCCCGGTCACCCTCGCGCCGATCAACGGGCTCAAGGTGGCCGTGTTCATCTTCGGGCTGCTGCTGACGGCGGCGCTGGTGGCCCGGCGGATGCGCGGCGCCCTGCTGATCGGGATCCTCGGCACCACCATCCTCGCGATCATCGTCAACGAGCTGAACCACCTCAAGCTGTGGCCGGGCGGCGACGTCGCGGCGCTGCCGCACCAACTGGTCGGCACGCCGGACTTCAGCATCGTCGGCGACTTCTCCCTGTTCGGTGCGTTCACCACGATCGGGGTCGTCTCCGCCGTGGTCGCGGTGTTCGCGGTCATGCTCAGCGACTTCTTCGACACCATGGGCACGGTGATCGGCCTCGGCGACGAGGCCGGACTGCTCGACCGGGACGGGCGCCTGCCGCGGATCAACCGCGTGCTGGTGGTCGACTCGCTCGCCGCCGCGGCCGGCGGGGCGGCCTCGTCGTCCTCGAACACGACCTATATCGAGGCGGCCTCGGGCATCGCCGCCGGCGGGCGTACCGGGCTCACCTCGGTGATCGTGGCGGCGCTGTTCGCGATCTGCCTGTTCCTGTCGCCGCTGGCCGGAGTGATCCCGCCGGAGGCGACCGGGCCCGCCCTGGTGCTGGTCGGCTTCTTCATGCTCACGCTGATCCGCGACATCGACTGGAGCGACATCGAGCTGGGGTTGCCGGCGTTCCTGACGATCGTGCTGATGCCGTTCACCTTCTCGATCACCAACGGGGTCGGGGCCGGGTTCATCACCTACTCCCTGCTCAAGGTGGTCCGGGGCAAGTGGCGTGAACTGCACCCGCTGCTGGTCGTGGTCAGCCTGGCGTTCGTCATCTACTTCGCGATCGAGCCCGTCAAGCACCTGCTCGGCGTGAGCTGACGGCGCGCTGAATCCGGGGCCCGCGGCTCGCGCGGGCCCCGGACCCGTTACCGGCGCAGGATCAGGCTGGAGGGGTCGAGCGGAGGACGTGGCCGCGGCTGGTCCCCGGGATCGGGGTGCCCCGCGGCCACCGAGCCGAGCGGCAGCCAGCCCTCCGGCAGGTCGAGCGCACGGGCGGCGACCTCCTGGCAGAACAGGCTCGACGAGATCCAGGCGCCGCCAAGGCCATGCGCGTGCAGGGCGAGCAGCAGGGTCCCGACCGCGCCGCCGGCGGCCAGCTCGAACATCGTCGTCTCGGCCGCGCTCCGGCGCTCGTCCGGGTAGGTGTGCCTGCCGCCGGGCAAAAGGCACGGCACCAGCAGCACCGGGGCCTCGCCGAGCAGCGCCCACGACTTCCGCATGCGGCGATCGATCACCTCGGCTGGGGTGCCGTCGCCGGCGAGGTCCTCGCGCCAGGCCGCCTCCATCTCGTTCAGGTAACGGTCGCGGCCCGGCCCCCGCTCGACCACCACCACCCGGAACGGCCGGGTGTGGTGCGGGAAGGCCGCGGTCATGGCCGCCAGCACGGCCCGTTCGACCGCCCGGTCGTCGACCGGCTCCGGCGAGAAGAAGCGTCGCGTCCGCCTGGCCTCGATGAACGCGACCAGGTCCTCGGGACCCGACCCGCTGTGGAACAGGTCCTCGGCCGCGGGCCGCACCAGGTCCCTGGCCTGGCCCTCGCCGGCCGGAGCGGGCACGCCGCGCAGCAGCGCCGCGGGGACCCGGGCCAGCTTGCGCTTGACCAGGTCGGCGGCCGCGGCGACCTCGTCGGGCACGGCCACCTCGGTGACCTCGAGCACGCGGCCGTCGGCGTCGAGCCGGCCGCGATAGTCCTCCAGGGCGCCCATCCCCGCGACGCCGACGGCGACGTCGGTCTGGCCCCGCCGCCAGGGCCGGCCGAGCGTGTCGGTGACCACCACCGCCACCTCGCGCCCAGAGCGCTCGGCGATCGCGGCGCGCAGCCGCGCGGCCGAGGCGTCCGGGTCCTCCGGCAGCAGCACCAGCGCGTCGCCGCCGGCGTTGGACTCGTCGATCAGCGCGTTCGCGCCCACCAGGCCGTTGCGGGTCTCGGCGATCACCAGGTCGCCCCTTCGGGCGACCACGCGAACCGTCTCGGCGGCGACCGTCTCGCGGTGGACCCGCTCGCGCTCGGCCGGGTCGGCCGGCAGCGGCACCACCCGGCCCTCGACCTTGGCGACCACCTTGGAGGTCACCGCCAGCACGTCGCCGTCCGCAAGCTCCAACCCGGCGTCCCGCACCGCGTCCAGCAGCAGGCCGGCCAGGTCGGCGCCCTTGCCGACCTCGGGGAGACCCGCGAGCGGCACGACCTGGAGCGAGCCCGGCTGGCCGGCCGCGTTCATCGGTCCGGGTCGCCGGGGCCGTGCAGTGCGTCGAGCGCGACCTTGGCGAGCGCGGCGGCGTCCTCGACGGTGCGCATCAGCGTGGGGGCGACGACCGCCTCCAGACCGAGCGCCTCGACCTCGGCGGCCTGCGCCCGGTCGACCTGGTCGAGCACGAAGGCGTCCGCCAGCCCGCCGTAGAGGCTGGCCACGCCGCGCGCCGAGACCTCGACGCCCCAGGCGGGGAGCAGCTTGTCCGCCATGCCGCGGACCGGCGCGCCGCCGATGATCGGGGTGATCGCGACCGTCCGGCAGGCGGAGTTCTGGATCGCGGAGCGGATCCCCGGCACCGCCAGGATCGGCGCGACCGACACCACCGGGTTGGATGGGCAGAGCACGATGCCGTCGGCCGTCCGGATGGCGTCGAGCAGCCCGGGAGCCGGGCGGGCGCGCTCGATGCCGGCGAAGGTGACCCGGCGGACCGTGTCGCGCGCCCCGCGGGCGACCCAGTACTCCTGGAAGCCGAGGTCCTCGATGCCGTCGGGTCCCTCGACCTCGACCCTGGTCTCGACCGGGTGGTCGCTCATCGGCACCAGCCGGACCGGCACGCCGAGCCGGCGGCAGAGCTCGGCGGTCGCCTCGCTGAGCGTGGCGCCCTCGGCGAGCAGCCTGCTGCGCAGCAGGTGGGTGGCGATGTCGCGGTCGCCGAGGCTGAACCAGGACGGCTCGCCGAGACGGCCCAGCGCCTCGAGGACGTTCCAGGTCTCGCCCGCGAGCCCCCAGCCGCGCTCCTCGTCCCCCAGCCCCGCCAGCGTGTAGGCGACCGAGTCGAGGTCCGGCGAGACCGAGAGCCCGTGGACTTTGAGGTCATCACCGGTGTTCCCGATGACGAGGATGTCAGCGGGGGGATGGACGCGGATGAGGCCGCGCAGGAAACGGGCCGCGCCGACCCCACCGGCGAGCGCGACGAGCATGGGCCGTCATCTCCGTGGGCTCGTATTGGAGCGAGGCTCCAGCATAGCGACAGGGGGGAGGCAAGCCCCAACTGACCCAGAGCAACAAGGTTGGGGATCCTAAGTCGTTTGTTTGATAACAGGTCAATGTGATAGTAGAGGAGTGCGAGGGTTTGTCGGGCAGGCCATCCGGGCAGAGCGGAACTCATCGCGCTGCGAGAGAGCGCTCAAGGTGCCGTGGAATGCCACCGATGTAATTACCGTGGTGCAGTTCGGGCGACCCGCCGCTCGATCGACTGCCCCCTGAAACCGTGGCAGCGAGGGAGGAGCGATAACCGCCATGACGATCACCACGGCGACGGTGTTTCGTATCGAGCCGCAGCCCTGGTACGAACGGGCGGCGTGCCGAGGCAGGGATGCCGACTGCTTTTTCCCCGAGAAGGGCGGCTCGACCAGGGCCGCCAAACGGATCTGCCAGACCTGTGCCGTGCAGCTCGAGTGCCTCGAGTACGCGCTGGCCAACGACGAGCGGTTCGGCATCTGGGGTGGCATGAGCGAGCGTGAGCGACGGCGCCTCAAGAAGCGCTCGCCCGATTCGGCGGCCGACACCCTCGCGGCGAGGATCGGCGCCGGCAACTAGGCCAGCCCCTTTCCACGGCCCCGCGCTCGCGACCGCCCGCTGAGCTGACGGCTTTTCGTTCGGCGCGGAGCCGCGTGATAGCATGCCCGAGGCCTGTGGGCGACTGAAAGCCTTGCGGGCACTCTCCCATGGTCCTCCCCCCAAGGGCCGCATCGAGAGGAAGGTCGTGCCAAGCACCGAACCCCGCGTGGTCGCCGTGGTCGTCTGCCACAACGGACGGTCGTTCCTGCGGGAGACCTTCCGTGGGCTCGCGAAGCAAACCCGACCGATCGACGACGTCGTGGTTGTGGACACCGGCTCCACTGACGGAAGCTCCGAATGGGCGCGTTCCCGCCTCGGCGAGGACGCGGTCCTCGCCGTGCGCGGCCAGTTCGGCCGCGCGGTGATGGCGGCGCTCCGCGACCCGAGAAGCTCCGGGATGGAGTGGCTGTGGCTGCTCCACGACGACTCCGCGCCAGAGGCCGACGCGCTCGAGCGGCTGCTCGCCGAGGCGGCCCAGCGGCCGAGCGCCGCGATCCTCGGCCCCAAGCTGATGTCGTGGACCAACGCCAACCGCCTCCAGGAGGTCGGCTGGTCCGTCGACCGGACCGGCAGGGCGGTCTCGCCGGTCGAGGAGGACGAGATCGACCAGGGCCAGCACGACCAGGTGCGCGAGGCCTTCTTCGTGTCGACCGCCGGCATGCTTGTCCGGCGCTCCACGCTGCTCCAGGTTGGCGGCTTCGACGAGCGCATGCCGGCGTTCCGCGACGACCTCGACCTGTGCTGGCGCACCCACCTGGCCGGCGGCCGCGTGCTGGTGGTGCCCGGCGCCAGAGTCCGCCACTTCGCGGCGGCGAACTCCCGCGCCCGCAAGGGCCGGGCGGTCAACCACCCCAGGTACCTGACCGAGCGGCACACCATGGCGGCGTTGCTGAAGTGCGTCCCGCTGCGGCGGCTGCCGATGGTGTTCACGCTCGCGGTGCTCGGCGGGGCGCTGCGGGCGCTGGCGCTGGCGCTGACCGGCCGCCCGGGCGACGCCCTCCAGATCCTCTGGGCGTGGGGGTGGAACGTGAAGGAGCTGCCCGTCACGCTCGTGCACCGGCGCCGGGTCCAGCGCCGCCGCAGGGTCGACGAGGCCGCGCTCGCGAGCCTTCGCGCCCCGGGAGGCCAGCCGTTGCGCGCGATGCTTCGCGGCGTGCTCGACCTCGTCTACGGCGACGTCGGCGAGCACGTGGCGCAGACGCCCAGCGGCGCCGAGGACCAGGACATGCCCGCCCCGGGCGCCGGCGTCGCCAGGGTGATCGCCAGCCATCCGGTCGCGTTCGCGGTCGCCGGCTTCGCGCTGCTGATGCTGGTGTCGCTGCGCTCGCTGATGTTCGCGCCGGCGATCGCCGGCGGTGCGCTCGGGATCTTCCCGGCCGGCGGGCAGGACTTCCTGCGCGAGTTCGTGGCCGCCTTCCACCAGACCGGGCTCGGCACGACCGACTCGGCCTCGCCGTCGCTCGCCCTGCTCGGCGGGTTGTCCACCCTCACCCTCGACAAGGCGCTGCTGGCGCAAAAGCTGCTGCTCTGGCTGGCCTTGCCGCTGTCGGCGGCCACCTGCACGAGGGCGCTGCGCGTCCTGGTGCCGTCGCTGCCGGCCCGGGCGGTCGCCGGGCTGCTGTACGCCAGCTCCCCGCTGGCGATCGGCGCCCTGGCCCAGGGCCGGCTCGGCGAGCTCGCTTTCCTCGCGCTCGCCCCGCCCGCGCTCGCCCAGGTGGTGCTCGCCTTCCGCGCCGAGCAGCCGAGGGAGCCATGGCGGCCCGCGCTGCGCTTCATGGTGCTCGGGGCGGTCGCGATCGCCATGTACCCGCAGGCGCTGGCGGTGTTCGGGGCGATCGTGGCCGCGGCCGTGGTGTTCGGGGTCGTGTTTGGGGCGGCGGCGAATCGCGGCGCCGCCGTCCGCCAGTCGGTCTTCCTCGTCGCCGGCCTGGCCGGCGCGGCGGCGCTCCAGTTCCCGTTCACCGGCCAGCTCTTGAGCGGCGCGGCGATGCACGGCGCCGGCACGGCGCTGGCCACCCCGGCGTTCACCGACCTGCTCCAGCTCAGGCCGGGGGGCCCAGGCCTGCCCGATGGCCTGTTCGGGACCCTGATCGGCCCGCTGTACCCGGCGCTCGCGGTGACCGCGCTGTTCTTCGTTCCCAACGGCTACCGGCGCCAGACCTTCTTCCTGCTGGCCGGCTTCGTGGTCGCCTGCACCGCGGCGACCCTCGAGGCGCACGGCTTCCCGCCGAAGATCGCCGCCGAGTGGCCGGCCGGCCTGCTGATCCCCGGGGCCGTCTGCTGGGCGGCGGCGACCGGGATCGCGCTGGCCGGGCTCGGCGTCGCCCTGCGGCAGAGCCGCCTGACGCCCCGGCGCATCGCCGCGGCGCTGCTCGCCGTGCTGGCGGCCGCCACCAGCGTGCTGATCGCCGGCGCCCTCGCCCGCGGCTCCTGGTCGCCGATCCACTCGGTCGGCTCGCCGTCACTGCCCGCGACCGTCCGCCAGGCCGACGGCAGGGTGCTGTGGCTGGCGGGCAGGGCCGACCACGGCGTCGACTTCGCGGTCACCGGCTCGGGAGGCCGCACCCTGATGGATTCGGGGCGCATCGGCGACAACCAGGCGGCGAAGGCGCTCCAGTCGGTGGTGACCGACATCGTCGAGGCGCGCACCCACGAGGCCGGCTCGATGCTCCAGCTCTTCGGGATCGGCTACGTGGCGGTGCGCCCTGGCCCGGAGGCCGACCGGCTGGTCGACCTGGTGGCCAGGCAGCAGGAGCTGCGCTCGCGCCCGACCGACCAGGCCGGCCTGTTCCAGGCCCCGGTCACCCAGCCGAGCGCGTGGATCCTGCGCGGCGACCCGCCCGCCGAGGTGCGCTCGATCATCACCGAGCCGTCGGTCGAGCGGGTGGCCGACGTCGACGCCGTGTTCAGCGGCGCGCGCGGGGTCGAGCTTCCCGACCAAGCCAGCGCCCAGGTCGGCGGCAACGAGGCGGCGACCCTGATCCTGCCGGTCCCCGCGGACCGCGCCTGGCGTGTCTCGGTCGACGGCACCCCGCTCGAGCGGACCACCGTGTTCGGCTGGGCCCAGGGCTTCAAGCTGCCCAGCGGGGTCGGCGGCGAGCTCGACGTGCAGCGCGGCGGCCAGCGGAACCGCATGGTGTACCTGCTGATCGAGGGGCTGCTGGTGCTGGTCGCGGTCGCCACCATGGCCCGGCCGACCAGGGTCGCGCCGCCGGTGGCGCCGGTCGCGCTCGACGACACCACCACCACCGACCTGCGCCTGGCAACGCTGGCGCGAGGAGGTGCGCGATGAGCCGGTCGGACGGCAACCGCCGCGACGACGACCCCGGCTTCGATCCGTTCAGCGAAGACGAGGACCCGAGGCGGCCGCGGCGGCCGCTCAGCGACCCGCTGCGGCCCGACCTCGACCCGTTCCGGAACCCCGACCCCTTCCAGTTCGACGACCCGTTCGCGCAGCCGGATGACCGGCGCGACCCGTACGGGCGCGAGGGCGAGCGGACCGGATCGTTCGAGCCGGTCCGGGAGCCGGACCCGTCGACCACCCCGCCGCCACCGTGGGGCCGCCGGCCCCGGCCCGGCAACCCCGAGGGAGCGCCGCCGCGCTTCCGCGAGCCCGGGCCCGGCGAGCAGCAGCCACCCCGGCGGCCGCCACCGCCACCGCCACCGCCCCCGCCGCCTCGGCCGGGCGCGCAGCCGCCACCCCCACCGCCGTCCCGGCCGGGCACCCCCCCGCCGCCGCGCGCGCAGCCACCACCGCCACCGCCCGCGC
>JBEDUQ010000169.1:0-9917 GCA_040414855.1 Actinomycetota bacterium | reverse complement strand
TCCATCGCCAGGTTCCAGGCGTCCTTCACCAGCGGGTTGGAGTCGTAGATCGGCTTGCCGCTCTGGTCGTAGTACTGGTTCGGCGACGCGCCGACCATGGCGTTGAACATCCCGGAGGCACTGTCCATGAACGAGGAGCCCTTGGGCGCCTTGGCGATGAACGTCTCACCGGCCTTGACGTAGTCCTGCCAGGTCGGCCAGAGGCCGGCGACCGCCTGGGGGTCGGTCGGCAGGCCCGCCTGCTTGAACAGGTCGACGCGGTAGGCCATCGCCATCGGCCCGATGTCGGTGCCGAGCCCGATGGTCTTGCCGTCGGCGGTGGTCGCCTCCTGCCACTTCCACGGGTAGAAGTTGTCCTTGAGCGTCGCGCCGCCGTGGTCGTTGAAGTTCACGAACTTGTCGGCGCGGGACTGGACGAGCTCGGCGATGCGGCCGACCTCGATGCCCTGGATGTCGCCGAGCCCGCTGCCGGCGGCCAGGTGGGTCTGGAGCGCCTGGTAGTAGTTCTGCTCCTGCTCGACGCTGTTGTAGGCGATCTTCACGTTCGGGTGGAGCGACTGGTACTCGTCGAACAGGCCGGCTTCCTTGTACCCGAAGGTGCCGAAGAGGTTCACCTGAAGGGTGACCGGCTCGTTGCTGTTGCTGGACTTGTTGTCGGAGCCGGAGCTACACGCGGTAGCCAGAAGAGCGACGGCCGCGAGCACGCTCAACAGCGTGCCCAACCTCCTTGGTGCACTGCGCATGCGTGCCTCCCCTGCGGAGACGGGAACTGGGGTCGGTGCAGAACTGGCTGAATTCGAGAGCTACCGAATGCGCCGTGGGTGCCTTGGGACCATGATCTCGAGCGCTGTCGTGAGAGCGCTCTCACACAATGCTCGTGTGACGGGAGCATGTCAAGATGGCGATCTGGACCCATGACGCGCGGATGCTAGACGCGCGAGTGAGAGCGCGAACCTCGCCGGCGGGCCGGCGTGGCGACCGAGGACGCGCGCACGATCAGCTCGGTGCCGAGGATCAGGTGCTGCGGCCGGTGGTCGCCGCTGGAGATCATCCGCAGCAGCAGCCGCGTCATCTCCAGGCCCATCAGCTCGGTCGGCTGGCGGATGGTGCTGAGCGGCGGGTTGGCGGTGAGGCCCACCGGCGAGTCGTCGAAGCCGACCACGGCCACGTCGTCGGGGACCCGGCGGTCATGGGCGCGCAGCGTGTTCATGGCGCCGAGCGCCATCAGCTCCGAGGTCACGAACACGGCGTCGACGTCGGGCCGCCGCTCCAGCAGCGCCCGCATGGCGGTCTGGCCGCCCTCGAAGGTGAAGTCCGCGACCTCCTCGAGGTCCGAGGACAGCTCGCGGCCGGCCGCCCGCAGGCCCCGCCGGTAGCCCTCGAGCCGGTCGACGCCGGCGCCCATGTCCTGCGGTCCCGCGACCGTGGCGATCACCTTCCGGCCCTGGTCGACGAGGTGGGCGACCGCCTGCATGGCGCCGTGCTCGTTGTCGGCGTCGACGTAGGAGAGGTCGGCGGACACCATCGGCCGGCCGCACAGCACCACCGGGATCCCGTGCCGCTTGAGGCCGAGCGGGAGCCCGTCGAGGCCGTGGAGCGAGACGATCAGCACCCCGTCGACGTGCCCCCCGGAGAGGTAGTCGGCGAGGCGGGCTTCCTCCGCGCTGGACTGCGGCATGAACAGGACGAGCTGCACGCCGGGCTCGGCCAGGCCCTCGGTCACGCCCTTGACCAGACGCGGGAAGAACGGGTCGTTGAAGAACTGCGCGGTCGGCTCGGGGATGACCAGGCCGATGGAGTCGTTGCGGCGGGTCACCAGGCTGCGGGCGGCGCGGTTGGGCACGTAGCCGAGGCGGGTGGCCGCACGCTCGACCGCGACCCGGGTCTCGCGAGAGACCCGCGGCTTGCCGTTGATCACCCGCGAGACGGTCGCGCGCGAGACGCCCGCGAGCTCGGCCACCTCTTCGAGCGTGGCCCGCGCGCGGAGCGCCGGCGATCCGTCTTCTGCCGCCACCTGGCCCACCCCATCGCCAACTTCGCCGTCGGCGCCCTGGTCAGGCCGGGGCGTCGTGGAGAGCGCTCTCAGCTTGCCCGCCACTCCGCCGAGCGTCAAGCGTCGCCGTTTTCGTGGTCGATCCAGGTCGACGCCTTGTGAGAGCGCTCTCAAGATCGCTCTGCCGTCGAGCCTTGAAGGTAAAGTCCCTCTCGAAGTGAGCCGCCACGCCGCCACCATACATCCGCTGGACCCCCTGTCCGCGGACGAGCTCCGTGCCACCCGCGAGGTCCTGGCCGCCGCGGGCAAGCTCTCGGAGCGCACCAGGCTCGCGCTGGTCATGCCCGAGGAGCCACCCAAGGAGCAGGTCCTCGCCGCCGAGCGAGGCGGCGAGCCGCTCGACCGCCGGGCGCTCGTGGCGGTCCTGGACACCTCCGACGGCTGCACCCACGAGGCGGTCGTGTCGCTCGGCCGCCGCGAGCTGGTCGCCTGGCGGGAGGTGCTGACCGGACGGCATCCCTACGGCCAGCCGCCGATCACCAACGGCGAGTTCGAGACGGTCGACCTTATCGTCAAGCGCGACCCGAGGTGGCGGCGGGCGATGGCGGATCGCGGCGTGACCGACCTGTCGCTGGTCTTCGTCGCGCCGCTCTCCGCCGGCCAGTTCGGGTTCCCCGAGGAGGCCGGGCGCCGCATGCTCCGCTCGCTCGCGTTCCTGCGGCACCACCCCGAGGACAGCCCATGGGCGCACCCGGTCGACGGTCTGGTCGCCTACGTCGACCTGGTCGCCCGGCGCGTCGTCGAGGTGGTCGACACCGGCGTCGTGCCGGTGCCCGCCGAGTGCGGCAACTTCGCGCCGCGCGACCAGGGCCCCGGCCCGCTCGCGCTGGCGCCGCTGGAGATCCGGCAGCCGGAGGGGCCCGGCTTCGCCGTCTCCGGCAACCAGGTGAGCTGGGCGAACTGGCAACTGCGGCTCTCGTTCAACGCGCGCGAAGGGCTCGTGCTCCACCAGGTCCGGGTGATCGACGGCGGGCGCGAGCGGCCGGTGCTCTATCGCGCCTCGATCGCCGAGCTGGTGGTGCCGTACGCCGACCCGAGCCCGACGCGCTTCTGGATCAGCTACTTCGATGCCGGCGAGTACTCGCTCGGGCGCTGCGTGACCTCGCTGATGCTGGGCTGCGACTGCCTCGGCGAGATCCGCTACCTGGACGTGACCCTGGCCGACGACCACGGCGCCCCGTACCTGGTCCGCAACGCCATCTGCCTGCACGAGGAGGACGCCGGGGTGCTCTGGAAGCACACCGACGGGATCACCGGGACCGCGGGGACGCAGCGCTCGCGCCGGCTGGTGGTGTCGTTCTTCGCGACCGTCGGCAACTACGACTACGGCTTCTTCTGGTACCTGTACCTGGACGGCACCATCCAGATGGAGGTCAAGCTGACCGGCGTGCTGTTCACCGGGGCGGTGCCGCCGGGCGCCGGCCACGACCACGGCACCGAGGTCGCGCCCGGGCTGGTCGCCGCCTTTCACCAGCACCTGTTCTGCGCCCGGCTCGACATGACCGTCGACGGCACCGCGAACACCGTCAGCGAGGTGGAGGTCGAGCGGGTCCCGTCCGGTGACGGCAACCCGTACGGCAACGCCTTCCGCCGCCGCGCGACCGTGCTGGCGAGCGAGTCCGAGGCGTCGCGGATCGCCGATCCGTCGGTCGGGCGCGCCTGGATCGTCGAGAACCCCGGTTCGCGCAACCGGCTCGGCCAGCCGGTCGGCTACATGCTGGTGCCGAGGCCAGGCCCCGCCCTGCTCGCCCAGCCGGGCTCGGCGGTGGCGGAGCGGGCGGCGTTCGCGACCAGGCACCTGTGGGTGACCCGGTACGACCCCGCCGAGCGCTATCCCGCGGGCGACTATCCCAACCAGCATGCCGGCGGCGCCGGTCTGCCGAAATGGATGGCCGCCGACCGGCCGCTCGAGGGGCAGGACCTGGTCCTGTGGCACACCTTCGGGAGCACCCATCTGCCGCGACTCGAAGACTGGCCGGTCATGCCGGTCGAGTCGACCGGGTTCACGCTGCGCCCGGTCGGGTTCTTCGACCGGAACCCGTCAACGGGCTGACCGGCCCGGACCGCTCCCGGACGGGAGCGCGCCCGGCGCCGCCAGGTGGAGAGAATGCCGCCGCGTCAGCGGCCGGCGCACATGCGGCGGAGCGTCGCGATCAGGTCCGCGGAGCGGGTCCCCTTTGAGAGTCCCGCGTCGGCACCGGCGATCGCGACCGCGCCACCCACGCAGACCTCGCTCTCGCCGGACCAGAGCACGACCGGCGTCCCGGGCTGCTGCGCGTGGAGCGCCCGCGTCGCGCGGATGCCGTCCATCTTCGGCATGCGCAGGTCCATGAGCACGACGTCCGGCCGCTCCTCAGCCGCCTTGACCAGCGCCTGCTCGCCATCAGCCGCCTCCCCGACCACCACCAGGCCGGCGCGCTCGAGGATCTGCCTGACGCAGCTCCGCAGGTACGAGCTGTCGTCAACGACCAGAACGCGAGGGCTGTCTCGCGAATCCGAGTCTCGCTGCTTCATGGCAATCCTTCGCGTGGGCTGGCCCCCCGCCCGTGCTTCGTGCGCTATGATGCAGCTGTGCCAAGTGCAGATGCAATTGTATCTGCAAGTGCTGACGCAAGTGCAGGTTCTCGTCCGGGGTCGCGAACGTCCGACCGCCATCCGTTCTGAAGAGCCGAGCAGGGACCCGTGGAGCATCTCGTCGAGACGGTGGGAGAGGTCCAAATGTCCGAGGCGTACAACGGCATGCCGTCGCTGGAGCTCGAGGACGTCCAGTGGCGGAAGAGCGCGCGCAGCAGCGCGCAGGGCAACTGCGTCGAAGTGGCCAAGCTGCCTGGCGGCGAGTTCGCCATGCGAAACTCCAGGCACCCAGAGGGCCCGGCGCTGATCTTCACGCACAGCGAGTTCGAGGCGTTCGTCGAGGGCGCCAAGGACGACGATTTCAGCAGCTTGCTGGCCTGAGACGGCAGCGGCTTCCGGCAGGCGGGGTCGGCGCCCGTCGTAGGCGACCGGCCCCGTCAGCAGCGCCAGCTCGCCTTGGCTTCTACTCTTGGGCCATGGGCGGGGATCGCAAGGCGACCAAGACGGCGGGGGCGCGGGACAGCATCGAGAGGCAGCGCGCGAAGCGTCGCCGTTCCATGGAGCTGCGGGTGCTGCTCCAGGTGCTCGCGATCGCGGCGGTCGCCTACTTCTTCATCCACGAGCGCGACCTGTTCAGGGGCTTCGGGGCGGTACTCTCCAGCCTGGTCTGGGCGTGGGTGCTGCTGGCGGCGCTGGCCGAGCTGGCATCGGTGCCGCCGCAGGCCGAGATGCAGCGGATCCTGCTGCAGGAGGGCGGGGTCGAGGCCGACCGCTTCCAGATGAACCTGGTCACGCTCGCGAGCAACGCGATCTCGTTGTCGGTCCCGGCCGGCGTCGCGGTCGCCGAGGGCTACTCGTTCGTCAAGTACCGGCGCTTTGGCGCCGACCCGGCGGTGGCCGCCTGGAGCGAACTGGCGAGCGGCGCGATCGCGTTCTCCGCGCTGGCGGCGACCGCGCTGGTCGGCGTCCTGATCGCCGGCGGCGGAGCCGAGACGATCCTGCTGCCGCTGCTCGGGGTCGTCCTGGCCGGCTCGGTCGGGGCGGCGATCCTGTTCAAGTACCCGCTGCTGCTGGTCCGCGGACTGGAATGGCTCGACAGCCACACCGGGCGCATCGGCGGCCTGCTGGAGCGGTTCACGAGCCGGTTCACCGATTCGGCGCGCTCGCTCGTGCACGTGCGGCCGACCTGGGAGACCTGGGGCGTCACCTGGGGGCTCTCGCTGGCCAACTGGCTGCTCGACGTGGTCTGCCTGGCATTCTGCTTCAAGGCGGTGGGCGCCAAGGTCCCCTGGGGCGCCGTGCTGCTCGCCTTCGCGGGTTCCAAGGTCGTGACCAGCGTCGGCATCACCCCCGGTGGGCTCGGCCTGGTCGAGGGCGGCATGGTGGCCACCTTCGTGGCGTACGGCGTGCCCGGCGCCGACGCCGGGGCCGCCGTGCTCGTCTACCGCGCGCTCACCCTGCTCGGTCTGGTCGGGATCGGCTGGCTGGTCGTGGCCGTCCTCGCCTTCACCAGCCGCCGCGCCGACGCCCGCCAGGCCACCGAGGTCGACCGCGCCCGCCTGCGCTGACCGACCCCGCCCCAACCCGTCCGCCCGGGATTCCCTCACCCACACGCACGGACCCACCTCATCGAGCACGATACCGGTCTCCTCCGCCAGCTCACGTCGTGTTCAATGCTCCCTTTGGCGGGTTGTGTGATGTCAGTGTTGGGTGCTGGGGCACCGCGCGATCGCGCCGGTCTCTCCGAGACGCGGCCCAGGCTAGCCAGTGCGGCTCGGTGAACCCGATACGAGAGCCCAGCCCGCGAGTCCAGCGTACGAGGCGGCCTCGACCCGAGATCTGGTGCGGAGGAAGGACGGCCGACGCGCCAGCCAGCGTCCAATCGCGGCCGACGCGAGTGAGTTCAGCGTGTCCGCGGCCAGCCCGAGCCCGACGAAGACGCCTCCTAGGACGAGCACCTGCATCGTCGTCGACCCTCGGTCGGGTCGCACGAACTGGGGAAAGAAAGCCAGGAAGAACAGCGCGACCTTCGGGTTCGAGGCGCCGACGACGAACCCTCGGCGATACGACCTCCAGAGCGACCGCGTCACCTCCCCGTTCGAGCGTGGCGCTTCGGCGCCGCTCCGCAAAGCGCGCCAGGCGAGGAACAACAGGTATCCGACACCCAGGTAGTGCAGCGCCGCGAACGCGTATCTGGTCGACGCGATCAGCGCCGACAGCCCGAACGCGGTCAGGCAGACGAAGAGAGCCGTCCCTGTCTCCACGCCGAGCGCCGACAGCAACGCGGCCCGACGGCCTGAGGTCACGCCGCGGCTCAGAAGGAAGAATGTCGCCGGTCCGGGTATGGCGATCAACGCGAGCGTCGCAAGAACAAAGATCCCCAATGTTCCGATCGAAGGCATGACTTCCCTTACCAATCACAAGTAGCTGAGCGACGAGATCCAGACGGTGATTAGGCGTGTTTGCAAACCTTGATACGCTCGGACATATGGCCGTGTGGACAGCAGCCCAGGAACCAGCTGAGGACCCATGGGAGGGCTTCGCCAGCGCCCACACCTGGATCTATATCACGCATGACTGGTGGCACGTGATACCACGACCGACTGACGCTCCTGCACGAGTCGGCGACGCCACCCGTCTTGGCTATGGCTCGCCGTGCCATGTGCTCACCGGCTACAACCCCGGGGGCAGGGCCGCCGCCGACGTGGACAACCGGGCGGCAGCGCAGGCCTTGCGTGCTGATCCCCGGCTGGACGGGCTGGTGCTGCTGGCCTCGTTTGGCGGCCGCCCGGATGGCGCATGGCTGGAGCCAGGTGTTGCCGTCATCGGCCTGGCCAGGCACCAGGCTCAGGCGCTGGGACGAGCCTATGGTCAGCTCGCGGTCTACGAGCTGGAGGGGACTACACGGCGGGTCATCGCCTGCGACAGCGACCACGTCGTGGCGCAGGCTGTCGTCTGCCATCGTGGACAACGGCCGCCCACGCCGATGCCATCACCGCCGTCATAGCCAGATCAGCGTTGCGGCGAGCTTTACACAGCGAGGTAATTCGCAGGCCTCGCCGATCCGGCCTCGCCGATCCGGCCTCGCCGATCCGGCGGCCCGAAGAGCCCGCGCACGGTCTCCCCCGGCGGGACCCGGATCTGCTCGGGGTTGACGGACATTCCTTTAGACAGACTTTCGGGTCGGCCATCGTGAATATCGGGTGAATTGGCCCCAAGAGGGTGAGGAGACTCAGGATGTCCATCCAACTCCCGAGGATCTCGATCCGGACGGCCGTTTCGGTCGCCGCCGTTGCCGTGGCCGGCGCCCTGGTGGTGAACGGCATCTCCGCACGCACCGGTGGGACCGCCGAGGCGGCCACCCCGATCCGCCCGGCCGGCGCGGACGCCAGCTTCACGACGGTCTTCAAGAGCACGATCCCGATCGAGGGCCTTACCGGCGACCGGCGCGGCAACCTCTACACCGCCGCCCGCGGCACGGACTCGTGCCCGGTCTCGCGGGTGGCGTCAGGCGGCGGCACGCCGACGCTGGTCGGCTCCCTGCCGGCGCCATGCGCCCCCGCCGGGCTCACCTTCGACACGCGCGGACGGCTGTTCGTCACCAACGGCGACACCGTCTCGGTGCTGACGCCGGACGCCGCCAACCCGCCGACCGCGACCGTGTTCGCCACCGGCGTGCCGGGCGCGAACGGGGTCGCCTTCGACCGCGACGGCAACCTCTGGATCAGCGACGGCGTCACCGGCCAGGGCCGGGTCTGGAGGGTCGGGCCGGGTGGCGGCGCCGCCACCGAGGTCTTCCGCGTCCAGCCCATGGTCAACGAGGTCAACGTGGTCAACGGCGTCGGCGGGGTCGGCAGGGACCCGCGCTCGCTGCCGCCCGGCAGCGTCACCATCACGCCGAACGGCCGCGCCGCCGCCGACACGGCCGGGTCGCAGCACCTGGTCGCCAACGGACTGGCGTTCACCCCCGACGGCACCCTCTACGTCGCCGACACCGCCCGCGGCGCGATCTGGCGGGTCGAGCTCGACCGGCACGGCAACCTCCAGAGCCCGGTCGGATGCGACACCACCTTCCCGGCCGACACCCTCTGCCTCGACAACGTGCTCGTCGCGCACCCCTTCCTCGAGGGCTCTGACGGCATCGCGCTCGACCGCGCGGGCAACCTCTACTCGGCCGCCAACGAGCGCAACGCGATCGTCGTGGTGACCCCGACCGGCCGCGTGGTCGAGTTCTTCCGCAACGCCCCCGACCAGGCGAGCAAGCTCCGCAACCAGGGCCCGCTCGAGTTCCCCACCAGTCCCTTCCTGACCGGCAACAAGCTCTGCATCACCAGCTCGGACCCCAGCCGCCGCGACAACTCCCCGAACACCGGCGGCGAGGTCGGCCCCAACGTCACCGAGCGCGCCAAGGTCTCCTGTCTCGACCAGCGGCTGGCGGTCCCGGGGCTGCCGCTGCCCGTGGGCCACTAGCACCGCTCGGCCCCACGAAACGCCGCTTCCGGCCGGTTCCGGCAACCGGCCGGAAGCGTCATGCTGTTGGCACCATGCAACCCGCGATCCCGCGCCGCGACGGCCCCGCCACGCCCTCGAACGGCCTGGTCGGGCGCGACGACCTGCTGGCGCAGCTGCGTACGGCGGTCGACCGGGCACTCGACGGAACCGGGCAGGTCGTGGTGCTGTCCGGCGAGGCGGGCATCGGCAAGACGGCCGCCGCCGCCGAGGCGGCCTCCCATGCGCGCGACCGCGGCGCCCGCGTGCTGTGGGCGGCGTGCTGGCAGGGCGAGGGCGTGCCGGGCTACTGGCCGTGGGTCCAGGTCGCGCGCGAGCTGCTGGAGCCCGGGACCTCGGGAGTCCTCGGGCGGCTGCTGGAGACGGGCGAGCCGCACGGGTCCGGTTGGCATGACACCTCGCCCGGGGCCGGGCGGTTCCAGCTCTTCGACGAGCTGACCTCCGCCCTGCTCGCGGCGGCCGAGGTGCGGCCGGTCGTGCTGGTGCTCGACGACCTCCAGTGGGCCGACGTGTCGTCGGCGCTGCTGCTGGGCTTCCTGGCGCGGCGCCTGCGAACCTCGCGCCTGCTGGTGATCGGGACCCTGCGCGACGACGAGCTGGAGCGTGGCGGCAGGCTCGCGGCGGCGCTCGCCGAGATCGGGTCCGCCGGCACGGTGGTCCCGCTGGCACCGCTGTCGGACGCCGAAGTCGGCGAGCTGGTCGCGGCGACCATTGGTCGCGACGCCGATCCCGGCCTGGTCGAGGAGATCCGGGCGCGAGCTGGCGGCAACCCGTTCTTCGT
>JBEDUQ010000168.1:0-16685 GCA_040414855.1 Actinomycetota bacterium | reverse complement strand
TGGAGCTCGCAGCTCAGCGACGTGCACTCGCGCTGCCCGTCGAACCCGCACCCCGACCAGACCCGCGTCTCCTTCACCCTGACCCCGTTCGAGGGACACAAGGACGGCAGCGTCTCGGTCGCCTACTCGATCAACGGCGGTGACAAGCAGCAGGTTCCCGAGAGTGGCCTGTTCAACCAGGCCGGCCAGAAGCAGAACACCTTCACCGAGGCCGACGAGAGCCTCAAGCTCCACTTCTTCGTCCCGAGCCCCGACACCGAGGGCAGGATCCACCTGTTCGTCGCCACCACCTTCAAGGACCTGCCCGAGGGCGAGCGCGTGCCGGTGGCCGAGGCTGACGTCAAGCTGGTCGTCTGCAAGAGCGCGGAGACCACCACCACGACCAGCCCGACCAGCACGACCCCGACCACCGTGATCACCCCCACCACGGTGGTCGCCTCGTCGACCACCGTGAACGCCCCGACCACCGTGGTGGCCTCGCCGACCACCGAGTCGGGCGGAGGCGCGCTCGGCGCGACCACCACCACGCCCGCCAGCCGTGCATCGCTTCCCTTCACCGGCACCAACGCGATGCCGATGGTGGTCGCGGCCCTGGTCCTCGTGCTCGGTGGCGGCGGCCTGCTGATCGCGAGCCGAGTCCGCGGCAGGCACGCGAAGTAGCCGACACAGCCGTCCGCTTCGAGGCCCCGGCGACGTTGCCGGGGCCTCGAAGCGTCTCAATAGGTCCTGAGCGCCTCGGCCTCGCCGGCGCCGAGCAGCTCTCCGGCGTCGATCAGGTTGTAGGCGTAGCCCTGCTCGGCGAGGAAGCGCTGCCGGCGCTGGGCGAACTCGGTGTCGTTGGTGTCGCGGCTGACCACCGTGTAGAAGCGGGCGCGGCCGCCGTCGGCCTTGGGGCGGAGGATGCGGCCGAGGCGCTGCGCCTCCTCCTGACGACTGCCAAAGGTGCCCGAGACCTGGATGGCCACGTTCGCCTCGGGCAGGTCGAGCGAGAAGTTCGCCACCTTGGAGGCCACCAGCAGCTTGAGCGTGCCCTCGCGGAACGCGGCCAGCAGCCGCTCGCGCTCCTCCATCGGCGTCTGGCCGGTGACCAGCGGCGCCTCCAGGTGCCTGGCGAGCGTGTCGAGCTGGTCGAGGTACTGGCCGATCACCAGCACGCGGTCGTCGTGGTGCCGCCGGACCAGCTCGTCCACCACCGCCAGCTTGGAGTGGGCGGTCGCGGCGCGCCGGTAGCGCTCGTCCGGCTCCGACATGGCGTAGTCCATGCGCTCGTCGTCGGTGAGGCCGACCCGGACCTCCACGCAGTCCGCGGCGGCCACCCAGCCCTGGGCCTCCAGCTCGCGCCAGGGCACGTCGAACCGCTTGGGGCCGATCAGGCTGAAGACGTCCGCCTCGCGGCCGTCCTCGCGTATCAGCGTGGCGGTGAGGCCGAGCCGCCGGCGCGCCTGGATCTCGGCGGTCATCCGGAAGACCGGCGCGGGCAGCAGGTGGACCTCGTCGTAGACCACCAGGCCCCAATCCTGGATCCTCAACAGATCCAGGTGCGGGTAGAGGTTCTTGCGGCGGGTCGCGAGCACCTGGTAAGTCGCCACCGTGACCGGCTTGATCTCCTTGCGCGACCCCGAGTACTCACCGATCTGGTCAGGATCGAGGTCGGTGCGGGCCAGCAGCTCCTCGCGCCACTGCCTGGCCGCCAGTGTCGAGGTCACCAGGATCAGCGTGCGCGCGCCGACCGCCGCCATGGTCGCCAGCCCGACCAGGGTCTTGCCGGCGCCGCACGGCAGCACGATCACGCCGGAGCCGGCCGGCGCGAACACCTCGGCGGCCTGGCGCTGGTAGGCGCGGAGCGCGAACCGCCGGCCGGTGACCGCGTGCGTGTCGCGGAGGCCGATCGCCAGCGGCGCGCCGTCGAGGTAGCCGGCGCGGTCGTCGGCGGGCCAGCCGAGCGCGAGCAGCGCCTGCTTGAGCCGGCCGCGGTCGCCGAGCGGCACCAGGGCGCGGCCGGGCGCCGGCCGGGCGGCCAGCAGCGGGCCCGCCTGCTTGGAGCGGGCCACCTCCTCGAGCACGGCCGGCTCGGCCGCCTCGAGGATCAGGTGCTCGGGGTCCTCCGGGTGGGCGAGCAGCACCAGCCGGCCGTAGCGACGCATGGTCTCGACCAGGTCCGCGAGCAGCCCTGGCGGCACGGGATAGCGCGAGTGCTCGACCAGCGCGTCGCGGACCTGCTCGGGCTCCATGCCGGCGGCGCGCGCGTTCCAGAGGGCGAGCGGGGTGAGCCGGTAGGTGTGCACGTGCTCCGGGCTCTTCTCCAGCTCGGCGAAGGGCGCGATCGCCGCTCTCGCGGCACCGGCTCCAGGGTGGTCGACCTCGAGCAGGATGCTGCGATCGGACTGCACGATCAGGGCGCCGTCAGCCACGTTGCGCGCCCTCGAGCCTGCCGGGCTCGCCGTTCCCGTTCGCCGTCACCGGACCGGTCGCCGTGGTCCCGGGTCCGGGCGGACCCTCGGCGCCGCCATTCCCGCCCCGGGCGCCGCCGCCTCCGGCGCCACGGGCGCCGCCGCCGCGCAAACGGGCGACCAGCTCGGACGGGCACCGGGAGCCCTCCGGGGACGGGACCGGCGCGGACGCCTCGCCGGCGCCCGGCTCGACCGGGTAGGCGCGAGTGGCGACCTCGCTCGGGTGCGCCCTAGCGCTGTGGCGGACCGCCTTGCGGGAGCCCGGCCTCGGGGTTCCGTCGGGCTCCTCGGCCAGCGGCGCCTCGCCGGCGCCGCGGAGCGCGGCGAGCACGTCGCTCTCCGGCTTGCTGCTCACCGCCACCCCCGGGGCCAGCTCGCGCAGCCCGACGCGCCGACCGGCCTTGGACCGCACCGCGACCGCCACCAGTGCGGCGTCGCCGCGCAGGTAGGTCGACGCGGCCCCGACCCGGAGCTTGCCGTGGCGCCGCGCGGCGTCGTTGACCATGTACTCGAGCGCCTGCGGCAAGGGCGCGCTGGCATGGCCGCGCAGGAAGTCGAGCACCTGGTCGGCTGAGGCGCCTTCGTCGAAGGCGCGCCGCAGGCTCGGCTCGTGGAGCCGCCAGGTGCCGCCCTCGCGGTCGGCGACCTGGCCGAGCTGGGCGGCGACCCTCGGGGCCAGCCCGTCGGGCGCGACCACGGTGAGGTCGCCGGCGACCAGCAGGCGGTCGGTGCCGTCGGGGAGCGCCGGGCGCATCCGCCCGGCCAGCGCCGCCGAGTCCGCGCCGCCGGCCCAGTCGGCCGCCGCGGGCCCCGCGGCGACCCCGCCCGGCTGCTCGACCACCAGGCCGAGCAGCCGGGCGACGTCGACCACCAGGGTCGCGGTGCCGCGGTGGTCGGGCGGCTCGGGCCAAGCCATCGGCTGGCGCCAGGCGAGCAGGTCGGCGAGGTCGCCGGTGGCCGCCGCCGAGCCGTCGGGCAGGTCGGCGAGGCTTGCGACCAGCCCCAGCCGTCGGGCCGCGACCGCGGAGCGCCGGTTGCCGGCGAGCACCCGCGGGCGCTCGGCTCCGTCGGCGGCGAGGCCGCGGCGGTCGGCGAGGTGGTCCTCGAAGGCCAGGTCGCTGGCGCGCCAGGCGATCGCGAGGTCGGCCCACCTGCTCGCCCGCTCGCCGTCGAGCCAGCCGTCCGCCTCGGGCCGCAGCCCCAGGGTGCGATGGTCCCAGGAGCCGCCCACCGCCAGCAGGCCCGCCTCGATCAGCAGGTCGACCAGCAGCGACAGCTCGTCGTCGGCGAGCTCCAGCTCGCGCGCGAGCCGCTTGAGGTCGCGAACCGCGACCGTGCCGGAGCGGGTCAACGGCAGCGGATCGCGGTCGAGCCGGCCGAGCAGCCCCTCGGCGGCGAGCACGATCCGCATGGCGGCGTGGCCGGCGCGGTCCCCCGCGTCCGCGACGCCGTCGAACGGGTCGAGCCGCGGCGCGGACGGCCAAACGGGGAACACCAGCCCGCCGCGCAGCCCGAGGCGCGCCTCCCTCGGGACCACGAACTGGCTGTAGGTGATCGGCAGCAGCAGCCCGTGGTCGAGCAGCCAGCTCGCCGGCTCGGCGTCGGGCTGGCGGGCGAAGCGCCCGTCGCCGACGCCCATCACCGTGATCGACGAGCCCGCCGTCAGCGCATGGTCGAGCAGGCGCCGCTCCGGCTCGCCGGCCCGCGCCAGCACGCCGGCGACCACGGCCGGGTCGCCGAGCGCCGCGCCGACCGATGCGACCAGCTCGGCCTTGGGCGCCCCGGCGCCGACCTCGAGCCCGAGCGAGCGGGCGGCGTGCAGCAGGTGCTCCATGGTCACCGCGATCTTGGCCAGCTCGGCGATCGACGGGCCGAGGTGGCCGGGATCGCCGAAGGCCGCGGCGAGCCCGCGCGGCCCGGAGACCTCGCCGTCCGGTCCGGGGACCGCCAGGCCGAGCGCGGCGAGGACGGCGAGGCCCTCGTCCAGGCGCGCCCGGTCGAGCCCGTCCCCGGCGGCATCGGCCAGGTCGGCGACGGTGGTCGGCAGGCCGACCACGGCAAGCAGCTCGGCGAGCTGGAGGGTTCCGCGGTCAAGCAGCCGGAGGGCGGCCGCGAGCGAGGCCGGCCGGCCCGCGCGGTTCGCGAGCTCGGCGAACGAGGCCGGCGCCGGCTCGGCGAGCAGGTCCGGCCTGCGTTCGAGCAGACCGGTCAGCTCGTCGTCGTCGAGCGCCGCCAGGGTCGCCGCAAAGCCGGGCACGCAATCTCCTCCTCACAACGTCATCGGTTGAGCCAGTCACGAAAGGGGGGTGGCTCAACAACCGAGCGTACCGCAGTCCCGCGACGAGCCTGGACTCGGTCGCTCGCGGCCGTCACATGGCCTCCGAACCGGCTGAACGGGACGAAGCTGTCCTACCCTCATCGAGGCCTAACGAACTATTCCGAGTCGATCTCGACGATTTGACGCAGTCGTAGACGGCACGCACAATGCCGGCCTGGGCGAGGCCCCCAGCCAGCTGCCCATCCAGCTGTTCCCTCGCCGAGACGCACGATCTCTCGCCAGGCCGGCTCAGGCGACCGGCCGCTCGGCAGCGTGGCGGTCGCATCCCGCGTTCGCCTCGCCTCGTGCCGGGGCGGTCCGAGCGGCGCACGGCGGCCGCCGCCGGCCTGGCGAGGCTTTCCCTCTGGTTTTCCCTAACGAGTGGCGGCGGCGTCCGCGGCGCGCCACGACGGCTCGGGGCCGGCGAACGCCGGGGCAATCTCAGCCGCGATCCCCTCCAGGTTCGCGCTGGCCGCGTCGTGGCTGGTCCCCGACGGACGCGTCCAGACGGCCACGTGGGTGAACGGCACCTGCTCCTGGAGCTCGCGCAGCGCGGCCACCACGCCCTCGGCGGTGTCGCAGAGCACGGCCGACCGCTTCAGTCTGGCGGCCTCGATCGGAGCCGGACGCTCCTGGTCGCGGTCGGTGCCCCAGTCGTTGTAGCGGTCGAGCTGGTAGGCGATGCCCGGCGCCAGCTCGGTCTCCCAGGTGCGCTCGGGATCGTCGCTGACCCGCAGGTGCACGCCGATCACGATCGGAAAGCCCTCGACCGGACGGCCGTGCCGCTCCAGCGCCTCGCGCAGGACCTGCCAGGAGTCGGCGGTGCGCTGGTAGCGGAAGTGCGCGAGCGCGAACCAGCCGTCCGCCAGCCGCGCCACCCGGTCGAGCGCGGGGCCGGCGGCGCCGCCCAGCAGGACCGGCGGGCCGAGCGGCTGCGGCGAGCGCGGGCCGACCGGGAGCACCTCCCCGCAAGGCCCGTCGGCCGCCTCGCCACTGGCGAAGACGCGACGCAGGTAGGCCAGCTTCTCCTCCATCAGCGGCCCGCGCCGCGAGCGGTCGGTGTCGAAGACGTCGAACTCGCGCTCCGCGTAGCCGTTGCCGAACCCGAGGACCAGGCGGCCACCGGAGATCAGATCGACCACCCCGGCCTGCTCGGCGACGTCGCGGGGGCGGTACAGCGGCAGCAGGAGCACGCCGGTGCCGAGCCGGATCCGTGAGGTCCTCGCCGCCACCGCGGCCAGGAACGGAAGCTGCTGGCTCAGGTGGCCGTCCTCGACGGCGTGGTGCTCGCTGCCCCACACCGCGCCGAGCCCGAGCTGCTCGACGAGCACGGCCTCCTCGAGGCACTCGGCGTAGAAGGTGGGGTCGGGCTGCCGGCGGTTGCCTGGCCGCAGCTCCATCCAGGCGCCAAAGGTCGCGGGCGTAGGCATGCCGGCACCCTACCGCAGCGGCCGGCGACACGGCACCCGCGAGGTCCTTCGAAAATCACGGAACTCACGGGAACCACCCCGGGGGATCTCGGGTTGAGAGACATAGTGGTCTCGCGAGAGATCGCTGAGGCAGGGCCGAGGAGCCGCGTTCTCCAGACCCCAGGCGCGGCTCCCTGGCCTCTGCTCTGCCTGCCGCCCGCCGCCACGCCCGGCTCGCACGCATCGCCATCGGTGCCGCGGCACCCGCGCGGGCGTGCCGGTCAGCTCATCGCGCTCCAACCACTCTCGCGCTCCGCGATCTGCGCCGCGAGCCTCGCGAGGAAATCGTCGACCTCGTGCATCGAGTAGCCGCGCGGGGCGAGGCTGAAGCGCCTGGCGGCGATGTCCTGCGCGAAGAGGCGCGATGGGCCGGTCGGATCGCCGAGCGACCTGGCCAGCTCCACGGCGACGAACCCGAGGAACTGATCGACCTCCTCGACGCGGTAGCCACGCGGCTCGCGGCCGAAGATCTTCGAAGCGACGTCGTGGGCGGTCAGCGGCCGCGTGATCGGCTCGGGCGCCGGCAGCGAGCGCATCGCATGCAGCGGCAGCGGCGGCTGGAGCGGGGCTCGCGGCGCCGACCGCCACTGCTCGGCGTCGGATAGCGCCCGGTGCTTGCGCGCCAGCTCGGCGACGATCTGGTCGAGGAAGTCGTCGACCGGCTTCATCTCGTACCCGCGCCAACTCCCGGCAAAGGTCTTCTTCTCAACCTGCTCCGGCGTCAGCAACGGCTCCACCGGCGCCGTGCCACGCCGCAAGTGCTCTCCGAGGCGCGCGAGATCGTCGGCGACCCTTTGCAGGAACTGGTCGACCTCACTGACTCGATACCCGCGCCGGACCTTTTTGAATCCTTTGCCCGCAATGACCTCGGGAGTGATCCGTCCGTCCGTATTCATGGGCCGGTTTCCCTCGCCGCGCCAATTTCACGGCTGACCCTAACACCCAGCGCAGCCCTTGTGCGCGTTCTCCGCCAATGCCGGCTTAACCACCCGATTTGCCCGGACCCGGGAATGGGTAGATTCTTTCGACCACGCGTCCGCCGGCCCGGTCCCCGGCTGTCGGCGTATCGACGGGCCACGGTCGGCCACCTCGGCTCCCGTGGTGCGGCACGGGTCAGAGCAGGGGCGGGGACGGAAAGCATGAGCTTGAGCGTGGAGCGTGACGCGCGCTGGGAGGCGCGCCGGCGCAGCATCGTCGACACCGCGGCGCGGCTGTTCGCGGAGCGCGGCTACCACGCGACCGGCACCGCTGAGTTGTGCGACGCGGTTGGATTGGGCAAAGGGTCGTTCTACTACTACGTCGAATCGAAGCAGAACCTTCTCTCGCTCATCCACGAGCGGGTGATGACCGATGTCCTCGAATTTGCGGAGGAAATCGTCGCGGCGGACGAATCCGCCACGCGGCGGCTGCTGCGGCTCGGCAGGGAGCAGTTGGCGATCATCGCGCGCTATCCGGCGCACGTCGCCGTGTTCCTGCACGAGCACAAGGCGCTGACCGGCGAGCCGGCGCGCCGGCTGACCGAGAAGCGGCGCGATTACGAGCGGATCGTCGAGCGGATCCTCCAGGACGGCGTCGACAGCGGTGAGTTCGAGCTCGAGGACGTGCACCTGGCCTCGCTCGGCTGGCTGGGCATGCACAACTACGCCTATATCTGGTACCGGCCCGATTCCCCGTACTCGCCCGACGAGATCTCGGCGGAGTTCTTCGCGCTGTTCGTGCGCGGCGCCACCAGGCGCTGAGGGCCGAACTGGGCGGTGGCTTCAGCCGGCGGCGTCGCCGTAGCTGACCGTGCCGGCCTCCGGGTCGAAGTAGGCGCGCCGCATGGTATTGGGGTTGCGGCCGAAATAGACCAGCTCCCACGCCGGCGCGCCGACGCCCTGCTGGCTGTGGATGTCGTGCGGCGGCGCGCCGAACCAGAGCACGTCGCCCGCCCGCAGGGTGCGCTCGTCGGCCAGCCGCAGGCGCGCCGCCCCCGGGTCGGCGCCGTCGTCCTCGCGCTCCCAGCGCAGGTAGCGGTCGGTGCCGCTGACCACGCAGACGATCCCCCAGGAATTGTGGTTGTGGACCGGCGTGGGCGCGTCGGGCGGGAAGCAGGCGAGCATCAGCGCGCTGCCGCCCTCGCCCTCGCGGAGGATGGTCGCGCCGGCCGAGCCGTGCAGGCTGCCCAGCTCGGCCCGGTCCACGATCGAGGGGTCGGCGGCGAGCCGGCGCAGCCGCTCGGCGACCGCGGCGAACCCCTCCTCGGTCGCGCCGTGCCGCGCCAGCAGCCGCTCGGCGTCGGCCACGAACCGCTCCGGGGAGTCGTTGGCGATGCGCTCGTCAGCCATCTCGATCGCAGGCTACACCGCGGGATGGCGCCGCGGCGCGGCGGATCAACCCTTGCTGAAGGCGCTGAGGCCGGTGATCTCGCGGCCGACGATCAGCGACTGGATCGAGTCGGTGCCCTCGTAGGTGAACACCGCCTCCATGTCGGCCTGGTGCCTGGCGACGTGGTTCTCGAGCAGGATGCCGTTGCCGCCGAGGATGTCGCGGGCGTCGGCGACCACCCGGCGGGCCGTCTCGGCGTTGTGCATCTTGGCCAGCGAGGCCATGCCATCGGTCATCTGGCCCGCCGCGGCGAGCTGCGAAAGGCGCAGGGTGAGCAGCTCGATCGAGGTGAGGTCGGCGAGCATCTTGGAAAGCTTGGACTGGACCAGCTGGAAGCCGGCCAGAGGGGTGCCGAACTGCTCGCGCTGCTTGGCGTAGGAGAGCGCGGTGTCGAACGCGGCGGCGGCGTGCCCGACCGCCTCCCAGGCGACGCCGTAGCGGGTCGCGGCCAGGACCCTGGCGGTGGCGCCGAAGCCGTTGGAGTTGGCGAGGCGGTGGTCGGCCGGGACCCGGACCCCTTCCAGGGTGATGTCGGCCTGCCAGACCGCGCGCTTGGCGGTCTTGCCGCTCATCACGCTGGCCTGGAATCCGGGCGTGCCCTTGGGGATCACGAAGCCGCCGACCTTGCCCTCGTCGTCCCGCGCCCACACGATCACCAGGTCCGCGAAGGAGGCGTTGCCGATCCAGCGCTTGGCGCCGTCGAGCACGTAGTGGTCGCCGTCGCGGCGGGCGCGGGTCTCGAGCGCGACCGCGTCGGAGCCGTGCTTTGGCTCGGTGAGCGCGAAGGCCCCGATCTTCTCGAGACGGGCCATCGCCGGCAGCCAGCGGCGCTTCTGCTCCTCGGAGCCGAGCAGGGCGATCGACTGCATCGCCAAGCCCGAGTGGACGCCGAAGAAGGTGCAGATGCTGCCGTCGCCCCTGGCCAGCTCCATGGCGACCAGCCCGGCCGCGACCTCGCTGAGCCCAGGGCAGCCGTAGCCCTGGATGGTGCCGCCGGCGAGCCCGAGCTCGGCCAGCTTGGGGACCAGCTCGAACGGGAACTCCGCGCGCTCCCAGTAGTCGTTGATGATCGGCAGCACCTGCTTGTCGCAGAAGTTGCGGACCCGGTCGCGAATCTCGCGCTCCTGGACGGTGAGCAAATCGTCGATCCGGTAGAAATCGATCGAGAGATCCTTGTTCTCGGCCATCTTTGGTTTCGCCTTCCCGCGGGGTTCGGCGACCCTGTGCCTGACTCACCGTTTCGCGCCTGGAGCGCGACCGTCGGGTCGCTTTGGGATTCACTCCGAGGATAGCAATCCAATTCGACTCCCGCATTTCGACGCCGACGTCGGTGTCAGGTGCGTGGTTTTGTGTCGACACCGACGTCGGCGTCACCTGATCGGTTGGCGATTCGGTTGTCCACATTCTGGCGGAAAGCGTTCGCTTCGCCGACCGCCTGCGGTACTGTTACTCGTGGTAGAGGTCAGCGGTCCCGACCCGGATGGACCGGGACCATCACCGCGAAAGGAACCTCAGGCCAGTGAGCGAGCCCAGCGCCAGCAGCGGCGGGACCTCCGAGATCCGCCGGGTCGCCGTCCTCGGCGCCGGCACCATGGGCGCCGCCATCGCAGCCCACGTGGCCAATGCCGGCCTCGACGTGGACCTTTTGGACATCGCGCCGACCGAGCTGACCGACGCCGAGCGCCAGCGCGGGCTCGCCATCGACAGCCCCGAGGTCCGCGACCGGATCGTCCGCGCCGGGTTCGAGCGCATGCGCCGGGCGCGCCCCGCCGCCCTCGCCAACGCGGGCGCCGGCGAGCGGATCCGGCTCGGCAACTTCGACGACGATTTCGATCGCATCGGCGCCGCGGATTGGGTGATCGAGGCGATCGTCGAGCGCCTCGATCCCAAACAGGAGCTCATGGCCAGGGTCGAGAAAACCGCCCGTTCAGATGCCGTGATCAGCTCCAACACCTCCGGCATCCCGCTCGCCTCGATCGCCGACGGGCGCTCGCTGGAATTTCGCCGGCGATTTTTGGGGACGCATTTTTTCAACCCGCCCCGCTACCTTGTGCTCGTCGAGCTGATTCCGCTCTCCGACACCGATCCGGCGGTGCTCGAGCGCATGCGCGCGTTCTGCGAGGACACCCTCGGCAAGGGCCCGGTCATCGCCAAGGACACGCCCAACTTCATCGCCAACCGGCTCGGCAGCTTCGCCGGCATGCACGACCTCCGCTACGCGTTCGACCACGGCTACACGGTCGAAGAGGTCGACGCGCTCACCGGTCCGCTGCTCGGCCGGCCCAAGACGGCCACCTTCCGGCTGACCGACCAGATCGGTCTCGACGTCGCCGTCGGGGTCGCCCGCAACCTCACCGAGCTGGTCCCCGACGACGAGTCGCTGGAGGACCTGCGGGTCCCACCGCAGCTGGACCGCATGGTCGAGGCCGGCCGCCTCGGCATCAAGAGCGGCGCCGGCTTCTACCGCCGCGACAAGCGCGACGGCCAGACCGTCTTCGACGTGATCGACCTCGACACCCTCGAGTACCGGCCCAGCCAGCGGCCCGACCTGCCGATCGTCCGGGCCGCGCGCGAACGCGACGACCTCGGCGACCGGCTGCGGCTGCTACTCGACCGCGCCGACGAGGACCGGGGCGCGCGCTACGTCCGCGACACGCTGCTTCCGGGCCTCGCCTACGCCGCCCGCCGCATCCCTGAGATCGCCGACTCGCTGGTCGAGGTGGACCACGCGATGGAGTGGGGCTTCGGCCACCAGGCTGGCCCGTTCCGCACCTGGGACCTGATCGGTGTCGCCCGCGCCGCCGAAGCGATGGACCAGCTCGACATCGCCGTCGCCGGCTGGGTACGCGACTTCCTCGCCGCCGGCAACCAGAGCTTCTACGTCGGCGACACCGTCTACAGCCCGCTCACCGGCGGCTACGAGCCGGTGCCGCGCGACCCAAAGGTGCTCGACCTCGCCCGCCGCAAGGCCGAGGCCGGCGAGGTCGCCGCCAACGACTCGGCGAGCCTGGTCGACCTCGGCGACGGCGTGCTCTGCCTCGAGATCCACTCGCCCGCCAGCGCGATCGACGGCGGCGTGATGGAGATGGGCGGCAGGGCCCTCGACGAGCTGCGCGGCGGCCGCTGGCTCGGGCTTGTGATCGCCAACCAGGCGCACAACTTCTGCGTCGGCGCCAACCTCGGCGAGGTCGGCATGGCCGCCTACCAGGGCGGCTTCGACCAGGTCGAAGAGGCGTCGCGCGCGCTCCAGGACCTGCTCATGGGGTTCCGCTACGCGCCGCGGCCGGTGGTCGCCGCGCCCCACGGGCAGACGCTCGGCGGCGGCGCCGAGATCTGCCTGCACGCCGACAAGGTGGTCGCCTCGCTCGAGACCTACATCGGCCTGGTCGAGGTCGGCGTCGGCGTGATCCCCGCCGGCGGCGGCTGCAAGGAGCTGCTGCGCCGGATCGTCAGCCCGGCGATGCGCGCCGGCGGCGACGTGCCCGCGCTCCCGTTCGTGCAGCGCGTGCTCGAGACGATCGGCACCGCCAAGGTCGCCACCAGCGCGCTGGAGGCGCGCGACCTCGGCTTCATGACCGAGCGTGACCACGTGGTCATGCACCCCGACCACCTGCTCCACGCCGCCAAGCGAGAGGTCCTGGCCATGGCCGGCGACTACACGCCGCCGGTCCGCGACCGCTCGGTCTACGCGGCCGGGCTGCCGACCCTGGCCGCGCTCGAGCTGGGGGTCCGGACCTTGACGTGGAGCGGTTTCGCCAGCGAGCACGACGCGCTGATCGGGACCAAGCTCGCGAACGTCCTCTGCGGCGGCGAGCTGTCGGCGCCCCAGTGGGTCGACGAGGACCGCATCCTCCAGCTGGAACGGCGGGCGTTCGTCGAGCTGCTCCATGAGCCCAAGACGATGGAGCGCATCCAGTTCCTGCTCACCACCGGCAAGCCGCTGCGGAACTAGCAGGACCCAGGTTCAGAACGGAGAGCACCACATGAACGAGGCAGTGATCGTCGCGGGCGCGAGGACAGCGGTCGGCCGGGCGCCCAAGGGCACCCTGCGGACCACCCGGCCCGACGACATGGCGGCCGCCGCGATCGCCGAGGCGGTCAAGCGGGCCGGCGCGCTCGACCCGGCCGAGGTCGAGGACGTCATCCTCGGCTGCGCGGTCCCCGAGGGCCCGCAGGGGCTGAACGTCGCCAGGCTGGCTGCCCTGCGGGCCGGCCTGCCCGAGAGCGTCCCGGGCCAGACGGTCAACCGCTTCTGCTCGTCGGGACTCCAGACGATCGCGACCGCGGCCGAGCGGATCATGGCCGGCTTCGGCAGCGCCATGATCGCCGGCGGGACCGAGTCGATGTCGCTGGCCCCGGCGCCGGCGGCCAACTTCTCGCCCAACCCCGAGCTGGTCCGCGGCCACCCCGAGTACTACATGGCCATGGGCCTGACCGGCGAGGTCGTCGCCGAGCGCTACGGCATCACCCGCGAGGACCAGGACGCCTTCGCGCTGCGATCGCACCGGCGCGCCGCCGAGGCGGTCGACTCCGGGCTGTTCGACCCCGAGATCGTGCCGCTCCAGGTCCACCACGAGTGGATCGACGACGGTGGCGAGCTCCGCGAGCAGGGCGTCACCTTCGCCCGCGACGAGGGGCCCCGCCGCGACACCTCCGCCGAAGCACTGGCCAAGCTGAAGCCGTCGTTCAAGCAGGGCGGCACCATCACCGCCGGGAACTCGTCGCAGCGCAGCGACGGCGCCGCGGCGGTGGTGGTCATGGAGCGTGAGCGGGCCGAGCGGCTCGGGCTCGAGCCACAGGCCCGGTTCGTGTCGTTCGCGGTCGGCGCGGTCCCGCCGGAGGTCATGGGCGTCGGGCCGACAATCGCGGTGCCCAAGGCGCTGGCGCTGGCCGGGCTCACCCTGGACGATATCGACCTGATCGAGCTGAACGAGGCGTTCGCGTCGCAGAGTCTGGCGGTGATCCGCGAGCTCGGCTTCGACCTCGACAAGCTGAACGTCAACGGTGGCGCGATCGCGCTCGGCCACCCGATGGGCGCCACCGGCACAAAGCTCACCATCCAGCTGCTCGCCGAGCTGGCCCGCCGCAAGGCGCGCTACGGCCTGGTCACCATGTGCGTCGGCGGCGGCATGGGCGCCGCCGGCATCTTCGAGAACCTGCGCCGGTAGGGAACCGTCGGGGTCGCCCGAAGTTGTCCCGGCGAATCCCGGGCGGCCGCGCAGCTATGCCGACGGGGCGGCCGTGCCACCCGAGCTGCGCCGGAAGGGGGTCGTCTTCGCGCCGTGGTAGCTGCCGCTAGCGGTGCCGCTGGGTTCAAAATCGCGCGCGGCTCGGGATGGTGCCGGCTTGCGCCTCAGCCGGGTGGCTTGTTGCGCAGTCGTTCGATCTCTTCGCGGTTGATGGCTGCAGCGTGGCTGATGACGTCGATGACGAGGGCGAGTTGGTCGTCGTCGAAATGGGCAAGGTAGTCGTTCCAGCGCTCGGCGACGCGCGTGTAGGCCGGCCCCACGCGTTTCGACAGCGCGGCTAAGTCCGGGGTGACCATCACCCGCCGCCGGTCGACCGCGTCTCGTTCGCGATGCACGAGCCCGGCTGCCTCGAGGCGATCGATGACGGCGGTGATCGCTCCGCCTGAGGTGAGACCGGTGCGCGCGGCGAGTGCGCTGGGAGTTTGCGGCCCGTCGAGCATCAGCAGACCGGCGCACTGTAGGTCGGTGGCGTTGAGGTCGACCGACCTGGCCACGGCGTCTTGGAACAGCACGGCGTGGGCCATGAACAGCCGCATCGCCGCGCCCATCTGCTCGATCAGTTCATGCCTTGACACCGGTCGCCTCACTTGCGTAGTGTCTCGAAAAGCGAGTGACTCTATTGGAGAGAATAGCCGTCCTCGGTCGTCGTCGAACTGTATCCGCCGTCTGGTCCCCGAGGAGCGAGAGCGTATGGCCGGTCGAGCCCTGATCATCGGGTGCGGGGTGGCCGGCCCGGCTGTCGCGCTGTTCCTGCGTCGCGTTGGTTGGGAGCCGGTGATCTACGAGGCCGCTGCTCAGCCTGATGAGTACCGCGGTCTGTTCCTGAACCTCGCGACCAACGGGTTGAACGTCCTCGAGTCGCTCCGCCTGCGTGAGCGGGTCCTGGCCGATGCCCACCCGTGTCCGGACATGGTGATGTGGAGCGGCCGCGGCAGGCGGCTTGGTCGTGTGCCCAATGGACCGGCTGGCCAGCCCGAACGCGGTAGTGTCGTCCTGAGGCGAGCCGACCTGCACAGCGCGCTGCGCGAACGGGCGCTGCGCGAGCGGATTCCGATCCACTTCGGTGCCCGCCTCGACACGGCGATCGAAGTGGACACCGGCGTGCGGGCCCGCTTCACGGACGGACGGACGGCTGAGGGTGACCTGCTGATCGGCGCCGACGGGATCAACTCGCCGACGCGGACCGCAATCGACGCGCACGCACCGCGGCCCGCCTACAGCGGCCTGGTGGGCGTGGGCGGTTTCGCGCGCGTCGACGGGCTGGGCCCGACGCCGAACACCCAGCACTTCGTGTTCGGGCGTCGCTCGTTCTTCGGATACCTGGTGCGCACGGACGGCGAGGTGTACTGGTTCGCCAACATCACGCGCCCCGAACCAGAACACGGAACCACGCGCGAGGTGACCAGCGGCCAGTGGCTGGACCTGCTGCGCCACCTGCACGCAGAGGACCCCCCGCCCGTACCGCAGATCCTGGCCGGCAACCTCGAGGAACTGCGCGGCTATCCGATCTACGACCTCGCTCATGTGCCGCGCTGGAGCCGACGGCGCTTCGTCGCGCTCGGCGACGCCGTACATGGCACCTCGCCGAGCGTCGGCCAGGGCGCGTCGCTCGCGCTCGAGGATGCCATTGTCCTCGCCAAGTGCCTGCGCGACCTCCCGAGCCATGAGGACGCCTGGGCCGCGTTCCAGCGGCTAAGGCAGCCGCGCGCGGAGCGGATGGTCACCTACGCCCAGCAGATCAACAAGCACAAGCGGGTCAGCACGAATCCGCTCGCGGTCCGCGTACGCGACGCCGTCGTCCCGCTCTTCCTGCGTAAGGCGGCCAGCGACACCACCAACCGATGGATCTACGACCATCACATCGATTGGGAAACACCAATCGATCCGGCAGCGTGATCGCAACTGCCGTCGCCAGAACGGCCAGGCCGGCGAACGTCGCGGGATCAACACCAGCCTGCAGCGGTGCTCCACACAGAAGGGTGCGTCACCACATGTCCACATCCGTGCTATTCATGTCGATGTCGCTCGACGGGTACATCTCCGACCGCAACGATTTCCTTGGCGGCAGCGACGGCACACGCCTGCACGAGTGGTTCGCCCCTGGCGGGGACTCGAGCGCGGTATCCGATTCAGCCCGCGAGGTGTTGGACGAGGTGAACTCCCCCGGCGCAGTCGTCACCGGCCGCCGAACCGCCGAGCTGATGGACCACTGGGGCGGTGACCTGCACGGCGTCCGGATCTTTGTTCCGAGTCACCGCCCGCCGGGCCCGGCCGCCCGGTGGGGGTATCCGAACGTCACCTACGTCACCGATGGGATCGCCAGTGCAATGGCTCAGGCAAGGGCCGCCGCCGGGGGTCGCCATGTGTACGTGCAAGGCGGCTACACCGCGCGCAAGGCGCTTGAAGCGGGCGTCTTGGATGAGCTGCAAATTCACCAGATCCCGGTGCTGCTCGGCGGCGGCCGCCGGCTCTTCGACGAGCTGCCGTCCGAGATCGAGCTCGAGATTGTTCGGGTGATCGACACGCCCGAAGCGACTCACCTTCGCTACCGGGTCCGCCAATGAGCCGACCGACCCCGGACTACAGCCGCCTGGTCAAGCGACTGGTACCCCTGACGGCGCGGTGGTCCCGCGTCGGCTCGCTCACGGCGACGTGATCGCAACGGCTATCACCAGGCACGACCTGGCTGATGCTCACCCACCTATGGGGGCGGTGGCACAGCTACGCCGACGGGTCGGCGACCTGGCCGAGGAAGAGCAGGACGCCGGTGGTGCGGTCGCGGACGGCGAACAGGAACGGCCGGTCCACCCGCAGCTCGATCGGCCGGCTCGGC
>JBEDUQ010000167.1:0-16792 GCA_040414855.1 Actinomycetota bacterium | reverse complement strand
AGGGCCGGCGCCCTGGGGGCCTGCGGGCTTGCCAGCGCCGGACCCCGCGCCCGCGCCCGCGGAGCCCGCCGGCTTGGCGGTCCCGGACCCGGGCGCGGCAGCCGAGGGGCCTTTCGGCCCGCCGGCTCCGCCGGCCCCTGGGGTGGGCGCGGTCGCGCCGGACGAGGCGGCGCCGGGCCGTAAGGCGGGGCCGCCCTGAGGACCCGAGGGACCCGAGGGACCCGCCGGCTTGGCGGGACCGTCGGACCGTTGCGGCTGGCCGTGAGCCCGCTCGGCCTGACCTTGGCGCTGCTGAGCGCCCTGGGCGGGCGCGCCTCCCTTGGCGGTGGGGGCGGCGGGGCCCGCCGGGCGTGCGGACTCCGAGGGCGCTGCGGTCTTGCCCGGGCCGCCGGCGGCGGGCTTCCCGGGCGCCTGCGTGGACCGCTCAGCGGCACTTGGCGAACCGGGCTTGCCCGGGCCCGACCCGGATCCCGGACCGGCACCGGCTGGCGCGGGACCACCCGCCCGCGGCTGGTCCGAGGCCGGCGCGCCCCCTTCCTTGCCTTCCTTGCCCCGTTCGTTCTCGGGCGGGCGGAACCAGATCGAACCTTCGGGGGGCTTGACCGCTTCGGCCGCCGGACCCTGCTTGGGCGCATTGGGCGCGCTCGCGGCCGGCGCCGGCCGCTGGGCCTGTTGCTGCCGTGCGCGCGCGGCAGCGTCCTGGCCGCCGGACGGCAGGTCGGCGGGCGGGCGGACGGCCTCGTCCGCCTCGATCGCGGTGAACTCGCGCGTCTCCGGGCCCGCGTCGACCTGCGGCCTTCTCTCGGCGGGCGGGGCCCACTGGCGCCCGCCCGGCGGCGGCCCGGCAGGCTCCCGCTGGGCCCGCTCCGGCCCGGCAGGCTCCCGCTGGGCCGGCCCGGGCCCAGCCTCGGCGTCGGGCTCCTCGAACTGCTCCTCGAGCCAGTCGAGGCCCTGGGATACGTACTCAACCCGCTCGCGGCTGTCGCGGGGGCTCGGCTCTTGGGGGGTCTTCCGATCCGGCGGCACGGTGCGACTTCCTTGTGTTCGTGGGCGCCGCGCGGCGCCTGTCTACCGAATAGCGGCAAACGCTCCGGGAAAGTTACCCCGTGCCCCTCGTTTTCCCAACTCGGCCGTGTGGGGCGAGGCCGCCCGAAGCCGTGCGCTGTGCGCCCGAACCCTGCGCCGGTCAGGGGAGAGGCCGCCAGAACCCGTGCGCCGGGCGGCCGCGACGCCACCCGCGCCTCCGAGTTGCCTGGCGCAACCCTGCCCCCAACCCTCGCGACCTCGCGAAACGGCTCGTCGGCACGGGTGCCGTGCGTGCAGTCGAGTAATATCGCCGTCGAATCACCTCGCGAGCAGGAGGTTCGCCCCGGGGCGGCACGGATTCGTCCGGTTGGCGACTCGCGCCGAGGTGTATGTGAAGGTCACCAACTCGAATTTCCGGGAGGTCGGGGTATGCCAAACGCAAAGGTTCGCAAAGCCGTTATTCCGGCTGCTGGGCTCGGTACCCGCTTCCTGCCCGCCTCGAAGGCGCAGCCCAAGGAGATGGTTCCGGTCGTCGACAAACCGGCCATCCAGTACGTGGTCGAGGAGGCCGCGCGCGCCGGGATCGAGGACATCCTGATCGTGATCGGCCGCGGCAAGTACGCGATCGAGGACCACTTCGACCGTCAGTGGGAGCTGGAGGGCCTGCTCACCGAGAAGGGCGACGAGGAGCGGCTGGCCGAGGTGCGCGCGATCTCCGATCTTGCGGATATCCACTACATCCGCCAGAAGATGCCGCTCGGCCTCGGCCACGCGGTCGGCGTCGCCTCGCAGCACGTCGGCGACGAGCCGTTCGCGGTGCTCCTGGGCGACGACCTGATCGGCGAGCAGGAGAACCTGCTCGGCGACATGGTGGACGCCTTCAACCGGCACCAGACCAGCGTGATCGCCGCGATGGAGGTGGAGCCCTCGCAGATCTCGGCGTACGGCGCGGTCGCGCCGGGCGAGGAGCTGGAGCCGGGCCTGGTGCGGCTGACCGACATCGTCGAGAAGCCGGAGCCGGAGGCGGCTCCGTCGAACCTGGCGGTGATCGGCCGCTACGTGCTGCACCCGGAGGTCTTCGCGGCCCTCCAGACCACCAAGCCCGGGGCGAAGGGCGAGATCCAGCTCAGCGACGCGCTCAAGCAGCTGGTCGACACGCCGGACTCGCCCGGCGTGCTGGCGATGAGCTTCAAGGGCAGGCGCTACGACGTCGGCGAGAAGTTCGGGTACCTCCGCGCCACCGTCGAGCTGGCCGCCAAGAACCCCGACCTCGGTCCCGGCTTCGTCGACTTCCTGCGCAGATTCGTCGCGGACGCCGACAAAGCGGCGGCGAGGCCATGACTCGGAGGTTTCCGCAGACGTTGCCCAGCCCTCCCGACCTGATCCCGTTCGAGGAGGCGCGTGCGGCCGTGCTGGAGCTGATGAAGCCGCTGCCCATGCGCACGGTCATGCTCAGCGAGGCGCTCGGCTGCGTGCTGGCGGCGGACGTCGCCGCCGGCGAGGACCTGCCGCCGTTCGCGAACTCGGCGATGGACGGGTTCGCGCTGCGCTGGTCCGACGTGGTCGGTGCCGACGAGGACTCGCCGGCGAAGCTCCGCGTGGTCGGTGAGGTGTTCGCCGGCAGCGCCAAGCTCCCGAAGGTCGAGCCGGGCACGACCGCGAGGATCATGACCGGCGGCCCGCTGCCTCCGGGCGCGGACGCGGTGGTGCCGATCGAGCGGACCACGACCCGCGGCGAGCTGGTCGAGATCAGCATGTCGGTCGGCGACCGCGGCTTCGTCCGCGAGGCCGGCGAGGACGTGCGCGCGGGCACCATCGTGCTCGAGAAGGGCAGGCTGATCGACCCGGCGGCGATCGGCATGCTCGCCTCGGTCGGCGCGAACGAGGTGCCGGTGCACCCACGGCCGGTGGTCACGGTGGTCTCGACCGGCGACGAGCTGGTCGACCCGAGCGACCCGCTCGGCCCAGGGCAGATCCGCGACTCCAATTCCTGGCTGCTGGTGGCGCAGGCGCAGGCGGCCGGGGCCGACGCCTTCCGCTGCGGCCGCGTGCAGGACAACCCGGATGCGCTCCGCCGCGGCTTCGCCCTCGCCGCGGCCGACGGCGACCTGGTGCTGACCTCGGGCGGGGTGTCGGTCGGCGACCGCGACTACACCAAGCAGGTGCTCTCCGAGATGGGCGACGTGCGGAGCTGGCGCGTGGCCATGCAGCCGGGCATGCCGCAGGCGTTCGGGATCGCCGCCGGCTCGCCGCTGTACGGCCTGCCCGGCAACCCGGTGTCGTGCTTCGTGGTGTTCGAGGTGCTGGTCCGCCCGGGCCTGCGGCGGCTCGCCGGCTACCCGGACGACCAGCTGGATCGCCCTCGGGTGGTGGCGCGGACCGGCGAGCCGGTGCGCAGCCCCAAGGGGCGCGTGTCGTTCCTGCGGGTGCGGCTGGCGGTCGGCGACGACGGCCTGGTCGCCACCCTCACCGGCGCGCAGGGCTCCGGAGTGCTGAGCTCGTGCGTGGCGGCCGACGGGCTGGCGATCGTGCCTCCCGAGGTGAGCGAGCTGCCCAAGGGCGCCGAGGTCGAGGTGATCCTGTTGAAGGAGGACCTGGCATGGGTCCGCTGAGGGGAGACCCCGGCAGGCGGACGGCGACGCCCGCCGGCCGGCTGAGCCACCTGGACGAGCGCGGCGGCGCCCGGATGGTCGACGTCTCCGCCAAGTCGGAGACCGAGCGGGTGGCGGTGGCCGGCTGCCGGGTGCTGCTGGCGCAGGCCACGCTGGAGCTGCTCGCGGGCGGCGGGCTGCCGAAAGGCGACGCGCTGGCGGTCGCGAGGATCGCCGGGATCATGGGCGCCAAGCGCACGCCCGACCTGGTTCCGCTGTGCCATCCGCTGCCGATCACCGGGGTCGAGGTGGCGCTGGACCTGGAGCCGGAGGCGGTCGCGATCACCGCGACCGTGCGCACCACCGCCCGCACCGGCGTCGAGATGGAGGCGCTGACCGCGGCGGCGACCGCGGCGCTCGCGCTCTACGACATGGTCAAGGGCGTGCAGCGCGACGCCCGGATCGACGGGCTCCGCCTGCTCGCCAAGCGGGGCGGCCGTTCCGGCGACTACGTCGCGCCCGACGCCGAACCGCCGGCATGAGCGCGATCGAGGGCCTGCGGGTGGCGGTGCTCACGGTCAGCGACCGCGTGTCCGAGGGCAGCCGCGGCGACGAGGGCGGCGACGCGC
This sequence comes from Actinomycetota bacterium, assembly GCA_040414855.1. Classification (GTDB taxonomy): domain Bacteria; phylum Actinomycetota; class CALGFH01; order CALGFH01; family CALGFH01; genus DASVXQ01. The sequence continues at coordinate 12,546 of JBEDUQ010000167.1, read as the reverse complement.
TCGGCGGGCTGGTCGAGGCCGCCGGCGGCACGGTGGTCGCCCGCCGGGTGGTGCCCGACGAGCGCGACCGCATCAGCGAGGCGCTGCGGGCGATGGCCGCGGGCGCCGACGTGGTGCTCACCACCGGCGGCACCGGTCTCGGTCCGCGCGACGTCACCCCCGAGGCGACCAGGGCGGTGCTCGACCGCGAGGCTCCCGGGATCGCCGAGGCGCTGCGGCAGTCGAGCCTGTCGATCACACCGTTCGCGATGCTGTCGCGCGCGACCGCCGGCCTGATCGGCCGGGTGCTGGTGGTGAACCTGCCCGGCAACCCCAAGGCGGTCCGCGAGGAGTGGGAGGTGCTCGCGCCGGTCCTCGCCCACGCGGTCCAGACCGCCGGCGGCCCGGTCCCCGACGCCAGCCACCACGCCGGTCACGGCGGCCACGGCGGTCACGGCGGTCACGCCGGTCACGCCGGTGAGGCGCACCGGCCGGCGGGGGCATGAGCATCTCGCGTGCCCGGGCGGGTGTGCAGGCCAGGCTGGAGGCCAAGAGCCGCGCGCGCGAGACCGCGCTCGGCCGCACACGGCAAGCGATCCGGCGCTCCGCCAACGCTATCCGCGCGGTCCACCGCGGCGAGCTGGAGGCGGCCGACGCCCTGCTGGCCGAGGCGCGCCGCCTGCTCGACGTCGCCGAGTCGGTGCTGGCCGCCCACCCGGACATCTACTACGCGGGCTTCCTCCAGGACGCGCAGAAGGAGTACGCCGAGGCGCGCGCGACCAGGGCGTTGGTCGCCGGCGAGGAGCTGCCGGCGCCCGAGGACGTCGGCGTCGGCGACGCGCCCTACCTCAACGGTCTGGCCGAGACCGTCGGCGAGCTGCGGCGCCATCTCCTGGACGTGCTCCGGGCCGGCGACCTGGCGCACGCCGACGAGCTGTTCGCGGCGATGGAGGAGATCCACGCGCTGCTCGCGGACGTCGACCATCCCGACGCGATCACCGGCGGGCTGCGCCGCTCGACCGACGTCGCCAGGGCGGTGATCGAGCGCACCCGCAGCGACCTGACCCTGACCACGGTCCAGCGCGACCTCGCCGACGCGCTGCGGCGCGGCGGCACGCCGGCCGCCGAGCCGGAGGGTCACGCCGGCGACCCGGGTAGGCTGAGCGGAAATGCCTGAGGAGCGGAAGCCATGAGCGACGCCATCGGAGTGCCCGACCTGCCCGACCTGCCTTCGCGGTTCGACAAGCTGCTGAGCTTGCGCTTCGAGGAGGCGAGCGCGGACCGGGTGGTCGCGGTGGTGCCGGTGACGGCGGACCTCCAGCAGCACTACGGCATCGTCCACGGCGGCGTCTACGCGAGCATGGTCGAGACCACCGCGAGCGTCGGCGCGGCGATCTGGCTCGGCGACCGCGGCAGGACGGTCGGCATCGCCAACAGCACCGACTTCCTGCGCGCGGTGCGCGACGGCGAGTTGCGGGCGGAGGCCACGCCGGTCAACCGCGGACGCAGCACCCAGCTCTGGGAGGTCGACATCACCGACGAGCGCGGCCGCGTGGTGGCGCGCGGACGCGTCCGCCTGATGAACCTCAGCGCCGGCCCAGGGCCCGCTTAGCGGCCCTGGACAGTACGGGCCTCGTCCCGCATGCTCCTTGATATCGCGCGGTATCTCGAGGAGGTATCACGATGTCAGGCGAACTGACGGCGTTGCTGCTCAAGGCGTTGCGCTCACTGTCGCCGGAGGAGCAGGACAAGGTCATGAGCGAGCTGCTCAGCGCGCGGCTCGACCCGCCGCCGGTGCCGGTGGCTCCCGGCTTCCCCTTGCCGCACACCGCGTTGCCCGCGCCGGGCGCGCACCTCGTGGCGTTGCGCGAGACGCTGGCGCTCGAGACCGCCGGCCCCTGGCAGACGGTGCCCGTGCGGCTGCCGGTCGAGCTGCACGAGCGCCTCAAGCAGTGGTGCCAGACCAACAACTTCACCATGGCGGTGGTGCTGCGCGGTCTTGCCGCCAGGTTCCTCGACGAGTTCGGATCGCCGGGCGCGGCGTCGCGGCGCGACCCGTCCGAGGCCGAGGCCGGCTGAACGCGCTCAGACGCGAAGGTAGGTGAGCACGGCCAGCACGCGGCGGTGATCGTTGGAGGTCGCCGGCAGGCCCAGCTTCGCGAAGATGTTGCTGACGTGCTTCTCGACCGCGCCGTCGGTGACCACCAGCTCGGCGGCGATGGCGGCGTTGCTGCGCCCCTCGGCCATCAGTGTCAGCACCTCCCGCTCACGCGGGCTCAGCGCCTCCAGCGGGTTGCCGCGCCGCCGGCGGCCGAGCAGCTGCGCGACCACCTCGGGGTCGAGCGCGGTGCCGCCGCCGGCCACGCGCCGGACCGCGTCAAGGAACTCGGCGACGTCGGCGACCCGGTCCTTGAGCAGGTAGCCGACGCCTTCGGCGTTGCTGCCGATGAGCTCGAGCGCGTAGCGCTCCTCGACGTACTGCGAGAGCACCAGGATGGCGGTCTCGGGCACCAGGCGGCGCACCTCCAGCGCGGCGCGCAGCCCCTCGTCGGTGTGGGTCGGCGGCATGCGCACGTCGACGATGGCGATCTCCGGCCGCAGCGCGGCGGCCGCGGCGACCAGGGCCGGGCCGTCGCCCACGGCGCCGACCACCTCGAAGTCGCCCTCGGCCAGCAGGCGCTCCAGCCCGGCGCGGAGCAGCACCGAGTCCTCGGCGATCACGACCCGCATGGCAGCTCCGCCCTTATCACGGTCGGGCCGCCCGGCGGGCTCGACAGCGAGAAGCTGCCGTCGACCGCGGTGACCCGGTCGGCGAGACCGGCGAGCCCCGAGCCCGGGAGCTGGGTCGCGCCACCGAGGCCGTCGTCGGTCACCTCGATCACCAGGCGCTCCTTCCGGGTATTGACGCGCACGGCGGCGTGGGTGGCCGCGGCGTGCTTGGCGACGTTGACCAGCGCCTCGGCGACCACGAAGTAGGCGGCCGACTCGACCGTCGGCGGCGGGCGCCGCGCCAGCTCGACCGAGACGTCGACCGGCACGCTGGACCTGGCCGCCAGCGCGGAGATGGCGGCGTCGAGACCGCGGTCGGTGAGCACGGCCGGGTGGATGCCGCGCGCGAGGTTGCGCAGCTCGGTGAGGGCCCGCTTGGCCTCGTCGTGCGCCTCGTCGAGCAGCGCTCTCGCGCGCTCGGGATCCTTGCTGAACTTCTCGCGCGCCATGCCGAGGTCCATGGCCAGGGCGACCAGCCGCTGCTGCGCGCCGTCGTGCAGGTCGCGCTCGATGCGGCGACGCTCGGCCGCCGCGACGTCGACCGCCATGGTGCGCCGGGCCCTCGCCTCCTCGACCTGCGCGACCAGCACCGCCTCGGGGCCGGGGCCGAGCAGCCGCCTGGCGATCGCCAGATGGGCGGCCGCGATCAGCCTGATCACCGGCGGCACCGCGAGCAGCGCCACCAGCCCGACCGCCGCGGCCAGCAGCGCCTCCGGCACGGTGTCGACCCGCACCAGCGGGTGGGCGGAGCCGAACAGGCGCACGCCGCCCGGCACGGCCTTGTACCAGGTCGGCACCGAGATCAGCGCCAGCGGGAACGCCCAGACGGCGGTGACCACCGCGAACCAGATCACGCCGAGGGGGCAGAGCAGGAGCAGGTAGAGCGCGTCCCGCCAGGTCGCGGGGTCGGAGGCCCGCTGGCGCCAGCGCTTCAGGAAGCTCCCCGGGCCGATCGGCCGGTAGGGGTCCGGGATCCGCTCGCCGAGGGCGGCCCGGATGAAGGCGCGCTCGGCTCGCGCGCCGGCTTTCCAGCAGACCGCGGTGAGCACCAGGATCGGGATCCCGACCCAGAGGACGGACATGGCCAGGCCGGTGCTCGCGGCGGTCACGATGATGATGAACCAGAAGAGCCCGACCACCCAGGTCGCCATCAGGTACCCGGTGGCCGCCCAGGTGCTGGGCGAGATCACGTCGAACGCGAGGTTGCGAAGCTCTCGCGGCGCCTCGTCCATCGCGCTCCTCCAGGTCATTGCTCAGGTCGGTCCCATGCACCGGTGCATCGTAGGGTGCCGCTCCGAGCGCGAACGGCCAATGGGGGAGGCTGGCGGCCAGAGGTGGGGCCAGCACCAGGACACCCCATCAGGTGGGCGAGCTGAGCCCGAGCTGACCCCCGGCGGTTGGGGACGGCACCGGTGGACAGCGGCCCTTCTCGAGCCCGTCTTCCCAGCTCAGCGTACCTGTGGATAGGCGCGAAAGAGTTATCCCCACTTGTGGACAAGTCTGTGAATAGTTAGAGCTACATAGGAATAAGTGGCCGTAACTACAAGAAGCCAGCCGATCGCCGTCGGACGCGACGATCAGTCACGATCAGTAGTAGTAGGCGTTGTGCTGGGCGCGCGCCTCGCTGGCTGTGATCTTCTCCGGCTCTTTGGCGATGGCGGCGTTGACGATGCCCTCCAGCTCGCCCACCTGCTGGTGGAGGCGCTGCTTGCGGCCCTCGATCTCCTGCTGGAAGGCGGTGCCGGTGGTGCCGAACCAGACCTGGCCGCTGCCCATGTCCCGCGCGCCCTTGTCGAGGGCGGTCGCGAGCGCGTCGGCCTGCTGCCGCACCACGCCGAGCAGGGTGATCAGCCGTCTCCGGCGCGGGTTGTCCACCATCGGCTCGGTCTGCTGGGCCCCCTGGGTTACCGCCACTGCATCCTCCTGCTCGGCGAGACGACGGTGAATTCTCCCGCAAGATGGCCTCCGGCGAAAACGGGTCATTGGACGCCGTACGATTCGGTACGCGCCATTACCCGATTGAGATCGCTTTTGTTGCGAGCCTGCTTTGCCGGATAGGCTGACCGCCATGCGAACCGAGAGCATCCGAGCTTCTTTCGTGGCGCCGTTCGTGGTCGTGGCGGCGCTGCTCGTCGGCTTGGCCGGGCTCGCCGGATGCTCCTCGGGCGAGGACGAGCCGACCGTGGCCGACGCCGCCGGCCAGCTCCAGCGCGGGGTCCAGCGGCTCTACGACGGCCAGCTCGGCCGCGGCGAGCCGACCGTGTCCAGTGACGCCAACGCCAACCAGTCCTGCGGCGACAAGCGCGCCAAGCGGGTCTACTCGGCGACCGTCCCCAGCCGCGGCTTCAACGACCGCACGCTGGCGTTCGATTACGCGGTCGGCGTGCTCGACGACCTCGGCGGAGGCTGGGAGCGGCAGTCGACCAACGGCTCGAAGGACACCGTGAGCATCACCGGCGCCGGCGGGCACGCACGCATCTCCGTGGTCACGGCCGCCGACGGCACCAGCTACACGATCTCCGGCGAGACCGACTGCCTCCCGGTGGGGTAGGGCGGCAGGGGCCTCCAGACCCGGCCCGGGGTCCGGGGCGGCACCCAGCCCCGCGGCGACCTCCCACCGGGCCTAGTGCGGCGCGAACTGCTCCTCGTTGCGGCTGAAGGCGCCTTCCTTGATGTTGGCGAGGTCGACCGTCTTCTGGCCGAAGGCGTCGTCGTGGTTCCCGCCGCGACCGTTGGCCTCCAGCCAGGCGTCGTAGGCGGCGAGCTTGTCCTTGTCGCCGGCGATCTGGTTCGGCGGCAGCAGGCGGCCGTTGGCGTCGGTGAACTTCGCCTTGGTGGGATCCACGTCGTTGGCGCGCGCCCACTGGCTGGCCGAGTCGTCGGGCTGGACCGCCATCGGATAGCCATACTGCATCAGCTTGTCGGCGACGAGGTAGTTCGACGCCAGCGACGCCTGCCTGCGACGGTTCTGGAGCACGTCGGTGCGGGTCTCGCCACCCTCGACCCAGTCGTCGATCACGTTGCCGCCCTCGAACTGGATCACCTGCCACAGCACCTTGCCGCCGAGCGTGGCCGGGTTGACCGGCGCGGCGTTCATGCCGATGTTGGCGAGGTCGCCGAAGAACTCGCGGACCTTCTTCTCCTGCTCGTCCATGTCGCCGCGCACCTCGAACCGCGAGGCGTACTCGAGCCCGCCGACGGCGCCGAGGTAGGCCATCACCCGCTGGGTCCCCGGCGAGTCCTTGCCGCCGGCGGCCATGTCGGCCTTCACGCCGGCGTCGATCATCTGCTCGGCCAGGATCCCCATCGCGTCGTCGAACGGCTGGCCGGTCCAGTCGCTGCCGGCGAACGACTTCATGAACTTGAAGGTGTCGTGGGTGTCGAGGCTGAACATCGGGTCGATGCCGGGGACGACCTCGGTCAGGTCGTTGTCGGGGTCGGAGCCCGCCACGATCTCGGGCGCCCAGGAGCCGGCGATCTCGGCCATCGAATGGCCCATCAGCGGGATCACGTCGTCGGAGTACTTGCCGACGCTCTCGATGACCTGCTTGGCGAAGTCGGCGGCGGCCCGGCTGTGGTGGCCCATGGTCTCGTCATTGACCCCGGAGCCGGCGGCCAGCGCGTCACCGAGGTTCTCCTGGATCTCGTCGCCGGTGCCCACCGACTTGGAGTAGTCGATGAACAGCTTGATGTTGCCGTCCAGCGAGCGCCCGTGGTCCGGCTGGCCCATGGTGGTGAGCGCGTAGCGGGACGCGTCCGAGCTGTTCGACGCGACCTTGAGGAACAGCGCGACGGTGTCGTCGGGCAGCCCGAGCGCGGCCGCGTCCAGACCGCCGCCACGGAAGTCCTGGTTGGGGTCCTTGGCGAAGTCGTCCAGCGCATTGTTCCTGGCGACCACGCCCAGCCAGTTCCCCGGGACCTTGGCGTAGGCGAGCATCGCGCCCTTGTTCCAGGCGTCGGGCCGGACCGTGCTCGGGCGCTCGAAGTCGCTCTTGACCTTGTCCATGCCCGGCGCCGGGTAGGGCGCGGTCAGCGCGGTGCCGAGCGCGTAGCTGTAGATCTTGAGGTCCTCGGCGGCGGTCGTGCTGCCGCTCTGGGTCATGTAGATCGGGATGATCTTGGTCCGCTGCGGGCCGAGGGTGGCGTAGAAGGCAGAGGTGTAGGCCGGGTCGTCCTTGTGCTTGGCCAGCTCGAGGGCGATCTCGTGCGCACGCTTGGCGCCTTCCTCGTCGGTGCGGTTCAGCTGCTGGAACTGACGCGCGAGGTCCGCGCCCTGCCTGGCCGCCTCCTCGGGGGTCAGGTTCATGCCCGACCCGATCTCGTCGTAGAAGTGCGCGCCGGGGGTGTCGTCGATCGCGGCGGCCAGAATCTGCCGCCTGGTCAGCATCGGCATCTGCTGCTGCGCCCAGTGGCCGATGTTGACGACCTCGGTGAGTGGTCCGGTGTCGAGCCACTCGCGTTCGAACCTGCCCTTGAGCGAGCTGCCCTGGCTGACGAGCACGTCGGCGCCGTTCTTGATCGACGTGTTCATGTTCGCCATCAGCTGCGGGTCGATGCCCGCGACCGACCCCCCGCCGCCCCCTTCAGCCGGAACAACCATCGTCACCCCGATCGCTCAGGACCGAGCCCCCGCCCGGCCGCGCAAACGGGGTGGAATCTACCGCGTCTGCGCGGCATCGGGGTTGGCCGAACGGGGTGCGACGGCGCGGCGGGGCTAGATTCTAGTCAGCGTCGCCGACACCGCCGAGTGGTTGACGACACCGTAGATGCCACCGCCAGAGCCTCCGTTCTTCTTGCAACCGGCGGCGAACAGGCTGATCAGCATCGCGAGGGAGATCGCGGCGACCGCGAGCATCGCCCTACGCATAATCAACGGCCTCCTTCATGGCCCGCCGGTCCGGGCGGGCCTGGACAACGGTGTGTCAACCCGCCCGTCCCGTCCCCGATTCCCTTCAGCGGGCCGTCAGGAGGTCGAAGGCGCGGCCCATCGAGGCGACCGCGACCTCGCCGCCGAACGCCTCGGAAGCCAGCGACGCGGCCGTCGCGGGGTCCGCCCCTGGAGGCAGATGGGTGAGCACCAGCCGGCTCGCGGCGCCCGCCTCCGCGAACTCGCCGGCCTGCTCTGGCGTGAGCGAGTGCGGGTCGACCCGAGGCTCGACCGGACCTCCGGGCGAGAGGAACGCCTCGCAGAGGAACAGGTCGCTCGCCTCCGCGAGCCCGCGCAGCGCGTCGCACGGGCCGGAGTCGGCCGAGTAGGACAGCGTGTGGCCGCCGGCCGTGGCGCGGAAGCCGTAGGTCTCGATGCCGTGGAAGGTCGCGAAGGCAACCAGGTCGAGGTCCCCGAACGCCACCCGCTCACCGTCCGACAGCTCGGCCACCTCGAAGACCCTCGCCATGGCGCCGGGGCGGTCGACGAACGCGTCCATGCGTCGCGACCATCCGGTCGGTCCGAGCACCGGCAGCGGCCGTCCGCCCCGCGCGTCGCCGAACGCGAGCGCGTGGTAGGCGAGCGGCAGGTCGGTGCAGTGGTCCGGGTGCAGGTGGCTGATCCAGACCGCGTCGAGGTCCGCGAGCGAGCGGTGGCGTTGCAGTTCGGCCAGCGTGCCGCCGCCCGCGTCGACCCACAGCGTCCGCCCGCCCGCCTCGAGCAGATAGCCCGAGCACGGGCTCCCGGGACCCGCATACCCGCCGCTGCACCCGAGCACGGTGAGCCGGAACTCATTCCCAGTGGAGGTCGACCCGCCCTCCGCCTCCGCGATCGTGCCTGCACCCGCCACCAGCCGCTCCATCCGTCGGGGACCACCAGGTCGGGACGTTATCTCGGCCCGTTCCCGGTCTGCCGGTCCTGAGGACGGTTCCCGCGCGGTAGGCTGCTCGCATGAACGAGCCATCCACGGTCCTCCACCTCACCGCGGTCGTCACTCGGGAGGGTGACTGGTATGTCGCCCGCTGCCTGGAGATCGAAGCGGTAAGTCAGGGTGAGACGATCGAGGAGTCTCTGAAGAACCTCCGAGACGTGGTCGAGGTCTACCTCGAGGAGGAAGGCGTCCCGCCGGGACCCGCGGCGGCGCCGCCGTTGGTGACGTCGTTCGACATCCCGCTCTCGGCGTGACCGGCGGCGCATTGCCGCGCGGCAGGTCACCTGGCGCGCGCTGATCAGCGGGATGCTGGCCGGCTGACCAGCAGTCAGGCGCGGATCAGCCCCTGCTCCGCGGTCGGCCCCCGCTCCGCGGTCAGCCCCCGCGGCGCGCGACCACCAGCAGGTGCTCGTCGACCCAGTCGACCTCGCCGTGCGGCAGCCTGGCGAGGAACGAGTCGATCGCCCTGGACAGTTCGTCGGGCGAGTACAGCGAGAAGGTCGAGTAGTGGTGGCCCTCGGCCTGAGCGCGGAGCCGCTCCGGCGTGCTGGATCGCGCGTAGTGGAACGAATGCGTGCCGGCGAGCTCCAGGCCCGGCGTCTGAGTGACCGCCGAGCGGAGCGATGCCTCGCTGTAGAGCCGCTGCTCGTGCTCGGTGAAGCCCGGGAACCATCGGCCCCACACCGTGCGCGCGTTCTGCTCCCGCGTGCGGGTGTAGACGAACATCTGGCCGCCAGGGCGCAGCACCCGCGCGACCGTGGCGAAGAAGCGGTCGATGTCGAAGTGGTGCACCGCGTTGAACGAGGTGACCAGGTCGAGGCTGCCGTTGCGGATGGGCAGCTCCTCGGCGGTGGAGCGGACCGGCGCGAGGCCGCTGTGGCCGTTGCTGGCGCGAAGCTCCGCCAGCATGCCGGTGGACAGGTCGCTGGCCAGCAGCAGCGAGCCCTCGGGCAGCAGAGCGCTCAGCGGCTTGGAGTAGCGGCCGGTGCCGCAGCCCACGTCCACCCCGATGACCCGCCGGTCCGGCAGCAGCTCGCGAATCTTCTGCACCGGTGCCTGGTCGGTCGTGCGCAGCGACTCGTACATGGGCGCGACCTGCTCGAAGTGGTGGCCCACGGTCATGGCGTTCACCTCCTCGCGGTAGTGCCCGCGGCACGGCGTCGCGGCGCGACTCCGCGTCGCTAGGCGCCGATCATGCGGCGGCCTCGCTCCATTCACATACAGTTCACTGTAACCGTTGCCGGCGGTTGAGGACATGCACGCAGAACTCCCGAGGGCCCCGTGGTCGGCAGCAGTGCGTCATGCCTCGCGACCAGCGGTTTTGTCGCGAACCACTCGGGTGGGGGGTGCTGCCCGGATCCCAGTTCCAACATCTCTTACCATCTGATGAAGGACTGATGACCTACGAGCCCGTATCCACCGCGGCGCCCGCACGGCGGCGGTGGTCTGATCATGGGGAAGGCCCTCTGAGCAGGGAGAATGGCATGAGCGTTGTGGCCAACGCCCGCGCGTGAGGGATCGCGGTGAGTTCCGGGGAGCTTGTTGAGCAGCAGGCGGCGTTGCGGCGGGTGGCGACGCTGGTGGCGCGCGGTGCCCAGCCGGCCGAGGTCTTCGAGGCGGTGGTCGGCGAGGTCGGTCGCCAGGCTCCCGCAGACCGGTGGGGCTCGGCCGCTATGAGACGGATGGCACGCTCACCGTGATCGGCAACTGGAGCCGAAGCGAAGGCTAGCTCCCTGGCGGGACGCGACATCCACTTGGGCGGGGCACCCTGGGCAGGCTGGTCTTCGAGACCCGACGGCCCGCCCGGATCGACAGCTATGCGGAAGCAACCGGATCACTCGCCGACGTCGTTCGCGACGAACTGGGTTGGCGGTCGGCGGTGGGCGCGCCGATCATCGTCGAGGGCCGGCTTTGGGGTGTGGTGGGCGTCGCCTCAAAGCTCGCCCGGCCGCTGCCCCTCGACACCGAGGGGCGCCTCGCGGAGTTCACGGAACTGGTGGCGACGGCGATCGCCAATGCCGATAGCCGCGCCCAGCTCGCCGCTTCCCGCGCGCGGATCGTTACGACCGCCGACGCCACCCGACGGCGGATCGAGCGTGACCTGCACAACGGCGCCCAGCAGCAGCTGTTTGCGCTTGCGCTCGAGCTGGACGCCGCACAGGCGGCCGTGCCGCCCGAGCTCGACGAGCAGCGAGCCCGGCTATCCGGGGTCGTCGACGGGTTGAACAGCGTGCTCGAGGAGCTGCGGGAGATCGCGCGCGGAATCCACCCGGCAGTCCTGACCGAGGGAGGGCTCGGGCCGGCGCTGGAGATGCTCGCGCGCCGCTCGCCGGTCCGGGTGGAGCTTGCCGTGCATGCCGAGGAGCGGTTGACGCAGCGGGTCGAGGTCGCGGCCTACTACGTCATCTCCGAGGCCTTGACCAACGCGGCCAAGCACGCGCGCGCGTCGAGCGTGCGGGTCGATGTGGACGTCGGAGATGGCGTGCTCCATGTCACTGTCCGCGATGACGGCGTGGGCGGGGCCGATCCGGCCCGCGGGTCCGGGCTGCTCGGCCTGAAGGACCGGGTGGAGGCGATCGGCGGCTCGATCTCGCTGCACAGCCCGGCCGACGCAGGGACGCGGCTGCAGGTCGAGCTGCCACCCGACGAGGGGTGACCCCGATCCGGCGGCAGCGATCCGCAAGGCGGGTGACCAGGGGACATGGGTGGTGGAGGTGAGGGGATTTGAACCCCTGACTTCCTCCGTGCGAGGGAGGCGCTCTGCCGGGCTGAGCTACACCCCCATGTCAAGCGGGATGGATGGTACCAGACGACCCCTGTGCGCTTGCCAGTCGTTTCCGGGCGGGTTGACCGGCCGTCGCCCGGATGCGAGGCGCCGAATAAGTCAACATCTACGTTGACAAAAGTTTTGGGCCGGCGGCACCATGGCCGCGAATCGCTTCGGACCATGGAGGTCAGCGGTGACACGAGCTGCCACGGGCCGGTTGGCCGGCCGTACTGTCCTGATCACAGGCGCTTCACAGGGTCTCGGCCGGGCGATGGCGCTGGCCTTTGCTCGGGAGGGCGCCGACCTACTGCTCGTCGCCCGGCGCGAGAAGCCGCTCGCGGAGACCCGTGACGCGGCCGAAGCCCTCGGCGCCCGGGCGGTCGCGGTGAGCGCCGACGTGGGCGCCCCGGACGACGTGGACCGCGTCGCCGCCGCGGCCCTCGACGCCTTCGACCGGGTCGACGTGCTGGTCAACAACGCCTCCGAGCTCGGTCCGACACCGATGCCCTACCTCATCGACACCGACCCGGACGCGCTGCGCCGCGTGATCGACGTCAACCTGCTGGGCCCGTTCCTGCTCACCCGCTCGCTGCTCGGCCCCATGCTGGCGGCCGGATCCGGGAGCGTCATCAACGTCTCCAGCGACGCCGGCGTGGTCGGCTACCCGGGCTGGGGCGCCTACGGCGTCTCGAAGGCGGCGGTCGACCAGATGACCCGCATCTGGGCGAGCGAACTCGAGGACACGGGCGTCCGCGTGAACTCGGTGGACCCCGGCGACATGGCCACCGCCATGCACGCCGCCGCGCTCCCGGAGGACGACCCCGCCGAGCTGGCCAAGCCCGAGGAGCGCACGGCGGTCTTCGTCTACCTGGCCTCCGCGGATTCCGACGGCGTCACCGGGCAGCGGCTGGAGGCGGCCGAGTTCGCGGTGCGCGGCGCGGAGCCGGCGCATGCGTAGCGACGTCCGCTTCGAGTTGCCTCCGGATCTCGAGGCGGCCGCGCCGCCCGAAGCGCGGGGACTGCGCCGCGACGGCGTACGCCTGATGGTCGTCGACCGCGACAGCGGCGCGGTCCGGCACACCCGCTTCTCCGACCTGCCGTTCCTGCTGCGGCCCGGCGACCTGCTGGTCGCCAACGACTCGAGGACCCTGCCCGCGAGCCTGCTCGGCTGGA
>JBEDUQ010000166.1:0-6816 GCA_040414855.1 Actinomycetota bacterium | reverse complement strand
CGAACCGCTGGAAGCGACAGAGCCGCGAGCACGGCGGCCGGCGATCCGGATCGTCACGACCAGCCCGGAACCGACCGCCAGCCCGGAACCCACCTCCGCCGAACCCACCACTCCGCCGCCACCGCCGCCACCGCCGGCGGAGCCAGCGACGCCCCAGCCGGTGGAACCGGGGCCACCCGCCGCTCGAACGGCCCCGCCGGCGCCGGTACCGACGCCGTGGCTGCGTGCGGTCGACCCGGTGACCCCGGGCTGGATCTCCGAGCTGGGCCGGCCTCCCGAGCCCGACGTCCCACCAGCCCGGCCTCCCGCGCCCGACGTGCCACCAGCCCGGCCTCCGGCCACGCCCTTCCCGCCCGTGCGCCTGCCAGGGCCGCCGCACGACCGTGAACCACGCCAGTTCCAACCATCGGGAGGCGGGACCGGGGCGCCGACCGTGCCGTCGCCACCGTGGCTCGGCCGTCCTTCCCATTGGACCCCGCCGGCTGCGCCCGAAACGCCGTGGGGCCTGCCGCCGATGCCGGCGCCGCCTCGGACATCGGCGCGCCGGACCTGGATCATCGTGGTCGCGGTCCTGGCGGTGCTGGCGGTGGCCGGCTACCAGACCGTCGCGCTGGTGCGCTCCGGTCGCGAGCAGCCGGCGACCACCCGTCGCGCGGCGGCGGGCCGGCCGGGCCAGGCGGGGACCTCGGCCTCGCCGCTGTCGCCCGAGCAGCAGGTCACGCGCCTGCTGGCCGCGCGCTCCGCCGCGGTGCTCCACCGCGACAAGGCGGCGTTCCTGGCGACCGTCGACCGCCAGCGCAAGACCTTCTACCACGCCCAGGCCGTGCTGTTCGACCGGATGGCGACGGTGCCGTTCTCGGCCTTCAGCTACTCGGTCCCGAGCCCGCTCCAGGACCTCGCCACCCAGACCTCCCGGCAGCGCTACAGCCCGGCGATGGTGTTCACCTACCCGGTCGAGGCCAGCTACCGGTTCAAGGGACAGGACACCAACCCGCTGCTCGCGCGCTTCTTCTACACCTTCGAGGTGACCCGCGCCGGCTGGCGCATCGCGGGGCAGGACGACGTCCGGCCGCCGCTGCGCAGCGACGTGGAGATCTGGGACGGCGGGGTCGTGCGGACCCTGTCCACGACGCGCACCCTGGTGGTGTTCCATCCGGGCGACGCGACCCTGGCGAGGCGCCTGCTGGCCGTGGCCGAGCGCGGCTACGGGCAGGTGGCCGCGTCGTGGTCTGCGAGCTGGGACAAGAGGGTGGTGATCCTGCTGCCGGCGGACCAGAAGGAGGCCCAGCGCCTGGTGCGCACGCGGGACCTGTCGGACGTGGCGGCGGTGACCTCGTCGGCGATCGAGGCCGGCCCGGCGCATCGCCTGCTCGGCAACCGCATCATCGTGAACACCAGCCTGATCGCCGGGTACCGCACCCTCGACCTCCAGGTGGTCATGACCCACGAGATGACCCACGTCGCCACCCGCAACGTCGGCGTCGGCGTGCCGCTGTACCTGGTCGAGGGATTCGCGGACTACACCGCGCTGCGGCCGCTCGCCGCGCCGCTGCGGCTCACTCGCCCGAGCCTGGCCGCCGCGGTGCGCGCCAAACGGTTCAAGGGCAAGCTGCCGTCCCGCAGCCAGCTGGTCGGCGCGGACGCGGCGCTCGCCTACGACGAGGGCTCGTCGTTCTGTCTCTGGGTCGCCAGCGCCTTCGGTGAGGGCAAGCTCCAGGCGCTGTACCGGTCGTTCGGCGACCTCGACACCGACGCGACCCTCCAGGACGAGGACGTCCGCTTCCGTCGGGTGCTCGGGATCCCACGCACGACCGCGGAGACCCGCTGGGCGGCGTTCGTCAAGGGCGCGGTGTGAGGGGTGGAGCTGCGGGTGCCGAGACCGCCGGCCGCCCCGCCGATCGAGGCGTTCTCGGCTGAGGAGATCGCCGCCTGCGTCGCCTACGCCAAGCCCCGGCAGCGCTGGGGGATGGTGGCGTTCGCGGTTGACGCGCTGCTGCTGGTGGCGCTCGCCCTGACCCCGCCGGGCCGGCGGGTGGTGTCATGGTTCGTCGGGCTCGGCGGTGGGTTCGTGCCGGGCAGGGCGGCGCTGGCGGTGACGCTGGTGGTGCTGGCCCAGGCGGTGGTCTCGCTGCCGTTCTCGCTGCGGTCGTTCCGCCAGGACCGCCGTGCCGGCCTGGCCACGCAGCGGCTGCGCGGCTTCATGCTCGACTGGGCCAAGAGCCGCGGGATCGGGCTGGTGCTGACGGTGCTGCCGATCGGCGCGCTGATCCTGGCGGCCCACTACCGCGTCTTCGGCTACCCGTGGACGGCGGCGGCGGTGGGCGCGCTGCTGGTGGTGGTGCTCGCGCTGATCGGGCCGGTGGTGCTCGAGCCGCTGTTCAACCGCTTCGTGCCGCTGGCGCCGGGCGCGCTGCGCGACCGGGTGCTGCGGATGGCGGCCCAGATGCGCGTGCCGGTCCGGGACGTGCTGGTCAGCGACGCCAGCCGCCGCACCACCCGGGTGAACGCCTACGTCTCCGGCGTCGGCCGGACCCGCCGGGTGGTCGTCTACGACACCCTGCTGCGGCCGGACGGCGAGCGGCCGGTGGCGCCGGACCGCGAGGACGAGGTGTCGCCGGAGCGCGATGACAAGGTGTCGCCGGAGCGCGAGGACGAGGTCACGCTGGTGCTCGCCCACGAGCTGGCGCACGTGGCGCACCGGGACGTGCTCTGGGGCACGGTCGCCGGCGCGGTGCTGACCGGCGCCGGCGTGCTGCTGGTGAACTGGCTGCTGGGGCTCGGCTGGATCGAGCGCCTGCTGCACGCCGGCGGGCTCGGCGACCCGCTGGTGGCGCCCGGTCTGCTGCTGCTCGGCGCCATGGGCGGCCTGCTGGCCTCGCCGGTCGCCAGCGCGGTGAGCCGCTGGGCCGAGGCACGGGCGGACTGGACCGCGCTGGAGGTCTCACGCGACCCGGCGACCGCGATCGAGGTGGAGCGGCGCCTGGCGCTCGAGAATCGCGCCGACCTGCGCCCGAACCGCCTCATGGTGCTGGTGTTCGCGAGCCACCCGCCGACCATGGCGCGGATCGCGCAGGCGCGCCTGTGGGCAGAGCGCAACCCCGGGCACGCGGGCGTCGGGGCGCCATGACCGAGCTTTCGACGAGCGGAAGCCCGAGCCCACGAATAGAATCGCGCGCCGTGAGCGTTTTGCTGATCACCAACGACTTCCCGCCCCGAGCAGGCGGGATCCAGCAGTACTGCCACAACCTCGTGCGCAGGCTGCCGCCTTCGGACGTGGTCGTCTACGCGCCCGCCTGGGAGGGCGCGGCGGAGTTCGACGCCGCCGAGCCGTACCGGATCGTCCGCCACCCGACCAGCCGCATGCTGCCAACCAGGGACGTCGGCGGCCGCGCCGTCGAGCTGGTCCGCGAGCTGAAGCCCGATCTGGTGGTGTTTGGCGCGGCCTTCCCGCTCGGGCTGCTGGCGCGGCGGATCACCGCCGAGACCGGGGTGCCGTGCGCCGGCTTCACCCACGGCGTCGAGGTCGCGGTGGCGGCGTTCCCTGCGCTCCGGCGGCTGCTGCGCCGCGTTGCCGGGGATGTCCGCCTGCTCACCGCGGTCAGCCGCTGGTCGGCTGCCAGGGTCGAGAAGGGCGCCGCCGGGCGCTGCCGGGTCGAGCTGCTGCCGTCGGGCGTCGACACCGTCGCCTACAACCCCGAGGTCGACGGCGCCGAGGTGCGCGCCCGGCACGGGCTCGGGGACGACCCGGTGTGCGTGTGCGTGTCGCGGCTGGTCCCGCGCAAGGGCCAGGACCGGCTGATCGAGGCCTGGCCCCAGGTGGTCGCCCGGGTTCCGGACGCCCGTCTGCTGCTGGTCGGGCCGGGCCCGTACCAGCGCAGGCTGGAGCGGATGCGGGCGGACAGCCCGGTCGCCGACCGGATCCACCTGACCGGCGAGGTCCGCTGGGAGGAGCTGCCGGCGCACTACGCCGCCGGCGACGTGTTCGCGATGCCGTGCCGGACGCGCTGGCTGGGCATGGACCTGGAGGCGCTCGGCGTGGTCTTCCTCGAGGCGGCCGCGACCGGGCTGCCGGTGGTCGCCGGCGACTCCGGCGGCGCGCCCGAGACGGTCCTCGAGGGCGTCACCGGCACGGTGGTCGACGGCCGCGGCGCCAGCCCGGTCGGGCAGGCGGTCGCGAGCCTGCTCGCCGACCCCGCCACCGCCAGGGAGATGGGCAGGGCGGGCCGGGCCAGGGTCGAGGCCGAGTTCGCCTGGGACGCGGTGGTCTCGCGGCTCGAGAAGCTGCTCGCGGAGGCGGCCCGATAGTGGAGGCCACCGGATCGTGCAGGTGACCGCCCGCGCGCCGTTGCGGATCAGCTTCGCCGGCGGTGGCACCGACGTGCCGCCCTACCCGGCGACCAACGGCGGCGCGGTGCTGTCGGCGACCATCGCCCGCTTCGCCAGCGCGCGCGTGAACCCTCGCGCCGACCGTGACTACCACGTCGAGTCCCTCGACCTCATGGCCAGGGCCGCCTTCGCCCGCCACGAGCTGGTGTTCGACGGGCACCTCGACCTGGTCAAGGCGGTGCTCCGCGACCTCGCGCCGTGGCGTGGCCTCGATCTCACCCTGGCGACCGACGCTCCGCCGGGCTCTGGCCTCGGCTCCTCGTCGGCGCTGGTAGTGGCGATGCTGGCGGCGGTCGGGGTGGCCTGCGGCGCGCGCTTGACCCCGCTGGAGCTGGCCCGCCGCGCCTACCAGGTGGAGCGGATCGACCTCAAGATCGAAGGTGGCATCCAGGACCAGTACGCCGCGGCGCTGGGCGGGCTGAACCTGATGGAGTTCCACGGGGGCGAGGAGGAAGTGACCATCACCCCGCTGCGGGTCGCCCCCGAGATGGTCGAGGAGCTGGAGCGCTCGCTGCTGCTGGCCTGGTCGGGGCGCAGCCGCACCGACGACGGCATCCTGCGGCGCCAGGTCGACGGGGTGCTCGGCGGCTCGGCGGCGAGCCTCGACAGCCTCGCCGCGATGAAGGCGCTGGCGACCGCCATGCGTGACGCGCTGCTCGGCGGCGACCTCGGCGCCTTCGCGGACGGGCTGCACCAGGGCTGGGAGCTCAAGCGCCGGCTCGCGACCGGGATCGCGACCCCGCGCCTGGACGAGCTGTACGCGGTGGGTCGCGGCGCCGGGGCCAGCGGAGGTAAGGTGCTCGGCGCCGGCGGTGGCGGCTATCTCCTGTTCGCGACGCACCCCGACCGCAGGGCTCGGGTCGCGGAGGCGCTGGAGGCGGCGGGCGCGCCGTGCGGCGTGGTGGAGTTCGACCTTCGTGGAGTGCGCTGGTGATCGCGTGGTGATGCGCTGGTGACCGAGGTCGCCGCCTACCTGGCCACCTCGGCGGCCGCGGCGGCGGCGCTGGCCGCGCGACCGGGCGCGGCGGCGATCGAGCGTGCCGCGCGGCTGATCGGCGAGTCGATGGCGGCCGGCGGCAAGGTGCTGTTCTGCGGCAACGGCGGCAGCGCCGCCGACGCGCAGCACATGGCCGGCGAGCTGGTCGGCAGGTTCGCCCTGGAGCGGCCCGGCTATCACGCGGTGGCGCTGACCACCGACACCTCGGTGATGACCGCGATCGGCAACGACTTCGGCTACGGCGAGGTGTTCGCGCGCCAGGTCGAGGGCCTCGGGCGGGCGGGCGACGTGCTGGTCGCGATCAGCACCAGCGGCCGCTCCGAGAACGTGCTCCGCGCCGGCGCCGCCGCCAAGGACCGCGGCCTCAAGCTGGTCGCGCTGCTCGGCCCGTCCCGCTCGCCCCTGGACGAGCTCGCCGACGTGGCCCTGCACGTGGACGCCAAGAGCCCGGGCGTCATCCAGCAGGGGCACATCACCATCGGCCACGCCATCTGCGGGTGGGTGGAGGCGTACCTGGCCAGCCGCCCGTGAGCCCCGTGAGGCCCGTGAGCCCCCCGTGTGTCGCGCTGAGCGGGCCGTGCGTCTCGGTGAGTCGCGGGTGACCCGGTTCGCACGGCCGGCGGTGTTCCTGGACCGCGACGGCACCCTGGTCGAGGAGTTTCCCTACCTGCACGACCCCGAGCTGGTCCGGCTCGTGCCCCGCGCGGCGGCCTCGCTGCGTTCGCTGGCCGCCGCCGGCTTCGCGCTGGTGCTGGTGACCAACCAGGCCGGGGTCGCCAAGGGCTATTACGGCGAGGAAGCGGTCGGGCGCGTCCACCAGCGCCTCGCCGAACTGCTTGCCGCCGGCGGCGTCGCGCTGGACGGGATCGAGTACTGCCCGCACCACCCGGAGGGCACCGTGCCGCCCTTCGCCAGGGCCTGCCGCTGCCGCAAGCCGGGCCCGGGGATGCTCGACGCCGCCGCCGAGCGCCTCGGGATCGACCTGCCCAGCTCGTACCTGGTCGGCAACGACCCGGTCGACGTCGGCGCCGCGCGCGCCGTGGGCGCCACGCCGCTGCTGGTCACCACCGGTCAGGCGGCCGGCCGCCCGGTCCCGGACCGGGTGGCCGCGTTCGGCAGCCTGTCCGAGGCCGCCGGGGCGATCCTCGCCGGCGCCGCGCCGAGCGGAACGAGCGTCCGGGGCGTCCGGGGCGTCCGGGGCGTCCGGAGAAGGTGAAGGGCCAGGCTCGCCGTCGGCCGTGACGAGGCGAGCCTGGCCGGGATGCCGGCTGGTCGTGAGAGCGGGCTCACGCCCGAGCCGGCACCGTCGGCGGCTGGAGCAGTGACGGCGATCCCCCCATCGCCGGCACCGCCCAGCTGCCTGGCCCCCTGCCTGCCCTGGCGGGGCTCCTCCTGTACGTTTCGCCGTACACCGCCAGGACCGTGAGGACAAG
>JBEDUQ010000165.1:0-28247 GCA_040414855.1 Actinomycetota bacterium | reverse complement strand
TCAGCCCGGTTCGGGTTCGTGGCCCGAACAGCAAGCAGCCCCCGACGCAAGGGATGCGTGGGGGCTGCCGCGCGTGGTTCGACGACCCAGAAGGGCTACTCGGCCGACGCCGGCCGAACGTTGGCGGCCTGCGGGCCCTTCGGCCCGTCGACCACGTCGAACTCGACGGTCTGGCCCTCGTCCAGCGAGCGGTAGCCGCTCGTCTGAATCGCGCTGAAATGCACGAAAACGTCCGGCCCGGACTCGGGGCTGATGAACCCGAAGCCCTTGTCAGCGTTGAACCACTTGACGGTGCCAACAGTCATGAATGCTTGTCCCTCCCTCCATCACTCGGAGGATCTACCACCTGCACGGGCAGGAACCCGTGAGCGCAAGGGACAAGCTCGACCGAGAGTGCCTCGCCAAACGTGAACCTCTGCCGTCCGGGAGGGTAGCAGACCCACGGCCCCGGTGTGTGCGGGACCGTGGTCCAAATTCGACCGTGGGCCCGCGGCACGCTCGAGCCCGCTCCGGATGGTTCCCGCCCGCCCCCCCGGGCCCCACCCTCGACTCGGGTTCTCACGGGAGTCCGCCGATGAGCCGGTCGATGCGGATCGGGAGGTCGCGCACGCGGACACCGGTGGCGTGGTGGACGGCGTTGGCGACCGCGGCGGCGGTGCCGACGATGCCGAGCTCGCCGATGCCCTTGGCGCCGATCGGGTTGACGTCGGGATCGTCCTCGTCAAGGAAGATCACCTCGATCCCGACGATATCCGCGCATGTGGCGATGTGGTAGTTGGCGAGGTCATGGTTCAGGTAGTCGCCAGCCTCGGCGTCGAGCAGGCTCTCCTCGTGGAGCGCCATCGAGACGCCCATGGTCATGCCCCCGATCAGCTGCGACCGCGCCGTCTTGGGGTTGACGATCCGCCCGGCCGCGAAGACGCCGAGCAGGCGCGCCAGCCTCACCTCGGCGGTGTCGCCGTCGACGCGGACCTCGGCGAACTGGGCGCCGAAGGCGTGCCTGGCCAGCGGCTCCTCCGCGCGGACGTCGCCGGCGGTGTCGACGGTCACCTCCAGGCCCGCCTCGGGCACGATCCCGCCGTGCTCGTCGTCGAGCCGCCTGCGCAGCTCGCCGCACGCCTTCACCACCGCCGACCCCCACGAGGCGGTGCCCATCGAGCCGCCGGCGGGGCGCCCGGGCGGGAGCGCGGTGTCGCCGATCTCGACCCTGACCCGGTCCAGGCCGGCCTCGAGTGCGTCGGCGGCGAGCTGGGTCAACGCGGTCCGGGCGCCGGTGCCGATGTCGGCGGCGCAGATGCGGACCGTCCAGTCGCCGTCTGGCGACACCCGCGCCGACGCGCTCGAACCGCCGCGGGTGGCGGAGTGGGTCGAGACCGCCATCCCGGTCCCGACCAGCCAGCGACCCTCACGACGGATGCCGGGGTTCGGGTCGCGGTCGCTCCAGCCAAAGCGGCTCGCTCCTTCGCGCAGGCAGGCAACCAGGTTGCGGCTGCTGAAACGGCGGCCGGTCTCGGGGTCGACCTCGGGCTCGTTGCGGATCCGCAGCTCGACCGGGTCGACGCCGCATGCGGCCGCGAGCTCGTCGATCGCCGACTCGAGAGCGAACATCCCCGGGCAGGTCCCCGGCGCGCGCATCCACGATGGCGTCGGCACGTCGAGCCGCGCCAGCCGGTGGCTCGTGCGCCGGTTCGGGGCGGCGTAGAGCATCCGCGTGGTGACCGCGGTCTGCTCCGCGAACTCGTGGACCGTGGAGGTCTGCTCGACCACGTCGTGGGCGATCGCGGACAGGCGCCCCTCGCGGTCGGCACCGAGCCGCACGCGCTGGATCGTCGGGGTCCGGTAGCCACCGACGGCGAACATCTGCTGGCGGCTGATGGCGATCTTGACCGGCCGGCCGACCATCCGCGCCGCCATGGCCGCCAGGACCGCCTGCGGCCGGGCGCGCAGCTTGGAGCCGAAGCCGCCGCCGACGTGCGGCGAGACGACCCTCAGCTGGCCGACGCCGAGCCCGAACAGCCGGGCGACCGCGCCCTGCACCATCACCGCCGCCTGGGTCGACTCGTACAGGGTCAGGCTGTCGCCGTCCCAGACCGCCATGGTCGCCTGTGGCTCCATCGGGTTGTTGTGGTTGGGTGCCGTCCGGTAGGTGCGGTCGACGCTCACCTCGGCGCCGGCGAAGGCCGCGTCGAAGTCGCCCTGCTCGGTGTCGGTCGGAAAGGCCGGGAACACCGTCGGCGGCTTGTAGAGGCCGGGATGGTCGGGACGCAGCACCACGTCGTGTGGCTCGGGCGCATACCGGACCGCGACCAGCTCGGCCGCGCGCCTGGCGGTCTCGGAGGTCTCGGCGACGACGGCGGCGACCAGCTGGCCGCGGAAGGCGACCCTGTCGGACTGGAACAGCAGCAGGTCGCGGTCGTCGATCTGGCTCAGGCGCGGCGCGTTCTGATACCAGATCACCGCCAGCACCCCGGGGACGGCCAGCGCGGCCCGCCCGTCCACGCTCAGCAGTTGGCCCTTGGCGATGGTGGACTGCACGCCCCAGGCGTAGGCAACCTGGTCGTCCTCGTACTCATAGGCGTACCTGGCCGCGCCGGTCACCTTGTCCAGCCCCTCGACGCGGTCGATCGCCGCACCCGTCGACCGCTCGCGGGTCCCCACGGCGGTCATGGTCCCGCCTCCGCCAGGTCGCTGAGCGTTCGGACGATCAGGTTGCGCGCGAGCGTGACCTTGTAGCCGTTGTCGCGCAGGGGCCGCGCCGCCGCCAGCTCGGCCTCGGCCGCGCGGGCGAAGGTCTCCCGGGTGGCCCGCTGACCCTGGAGCGCCCGCTCGGCGACCGCGGCCCGCCACGGCACATGCGCGACCCCGCCGAGCGCGAGCCGCGCCCGCCGCACCACGCCGCCGTCCAGCTCGACCGCGGCAGCGACCGAGACCACCGCGAACGAGAACGAGGCCCGCTCGCGGACCTTGCGGTAGCGGGACCGCGCGCCGTCCGGCAGCGGCGGCACCTCGACCGCGGTGATCAGCTCGCCGTGGGCCAGGACGGTGTCGCGGTGCGGCTCGTCGCCCGGAAGCCGGTACAGGCCCGAGAGCGGGATCGTGGCCCGCCCGCCGCGGTGGTCGACGTGGACCATGGCGTCGAGCGCCGCCAGCGCCACCGCCATGTCGGAGGGGTGGGTGGCGACGCAGTGCTCGGAGTGGCCGAGGATGGCGTGGTTGTGATGCTCGCCCTCCCTGGCCGGGCAGCCGGTGCCGGGTGCGCGCTTGTTGCACGCCTTGGTCATGTCCTGGAAGTACGCGCAGCGGGTGCGCTGCATGAGGTTGCCGCCGACGGTCGCGAGGTTGCGGAGCTGCCCCGACGCGCCGGCGAGCAGCGCCTCGGCGAGGACCGGGAACCGCGAGCGCACCAGCTGGTTCCCGGCGAGGTCGCTGTTGCGCACCGCGGCACCGATCCGGACGCCTCCGGCGGCGGTGCCCTCGACCCGGTCGTGCGGCAGCTTGGTCACGTCGACCAGCAGCGGCGGCGTCTCGACGCCAAGCCGCATCAGGTCCACCAGGTTGGTGCCGCCGCCGAGGAATTTGGCGCCCGGCTCGCCGGCGAGCGCGGCCACCGCCTCGACCGCGGTGCCCGCCCGGTGGTAGCGGAACGGCCTCATTCCCGCACCTCCGCCTTTGGGGAGCAGGCCGCGTCGGCGATCATTCCGGCACCTCCGCAGTCTTCGGGCATCGGGCCGCATCGGCGATCATTCCGGCACCTCCGCCGCCTTCGGCGACCGGGCGGCCTCGGCGAGCGCCGGGACGATGTTGGCGTAGGCGCCGCAGCGGCAGAGGTTGCCGCTCATCCGCTCGCGGATCTCGCGCTCGTCCAGCCGCACCGGCGCGTCGAGGTCGGCGCTGACCGCGCTGGGCCAGCCGACGGCGGCCTCGCGCAGCATGCCGACGGCCGAGCAGATCTGGCCGGGCGTGCAGTAGCCGCACTGAAGGGCGTCGTGGCGTAGGAACGACTGTTGAATGGGATGCGGCTCGCCGCCGTCCGCGAGCCCCTCGATCGAGGTGACCTCGGCGCCGTCGATGGCGACCGCCAGCACCAGGCAGGCGGTCACCCGCCGGCCGTCGAGCAGGACCGTGCAGGCGCCGCACTGGCCATGGTCGCAGCCCTTCTTGGCGCCGGTCAGGCCGAGCCGCTCGCGGAGCAGGTCGAGCAGCGAGGTGCGGGTGTCCAGCAGCAGGTCGTGTTCGACCCCGTTGACCTGCAGCGAGACCGGTGCCAGCTCCGGCGCCTCCGAGCCGTTGCGATCCACTTTCTCCCCCCTGATTGGCGCTGCCGATTCCGCGACCGCCTGATGGTAGGCTCCGCCCGATCCGTGCCGCAGCCGCTTTCGGGAATCTGTGGATAGTCAGTCGGACGGCTCGCCGACGATCGCGACCTGGCCCTCGGCGACCGCGACCAGCTCCCGTTCGGGCAGCCGGAGGACCGTGATCCGGTACAGCGCCAGGCGGCCACCGCGGTGCTCCCTTTCGGCCTCGGCGACCAGGTCGTCGCCTGGGCGACACGCCCGCAGCAGGTGGATCGTCACCACGGTGGCCACCGCCGTGGTCACGGCCTCGGAGTTGGACGCTGCCGCCAGCGCGGCGTCGGCCAGCGAGAAGACCGCGCCGCCGTGGACCAGCCCGAGGAAGTTGGCGTGCCGCTCCCCGACGGTGAGCGTCGCCGTGGCCCGCCCCTCGCCCGCCTCGACGACCTCGATGCCGAGCAGCTCCCCATACTGGTCCCGGTAGTGCTCGGGGCCTGTCCCCGGGGTCGGTGCCACTCAGGCGAGCCTGTTCGAGTGGATACGTCCGCGGGCCATCACCAGCCGCTGGTGGCGTTCCGGGTGGGCGAGTACCTCCAGGTGCTCGAGCGGATCGCCGTCGACCACCAGCAGGTCGGCGCGGGCGCCGGGCGCGACCACGCCCACCTCGCCGGTCATGCCGAGCAGCTCGGCGGCGACGGTGGTCGCCGAGCGGATGACGTCGGCCGGCGGCTGCACCTGCGCCCGCAGGGTGAACTCGGTGAGCTGGCGGCGGTGCATGCCACCGAGGAGGTCGGTGCCGTAGACGATCGGCAGCCCCGCGCGGTGCGCCAGCTCCAGCGCGTTGAGCCCGGCGTCGAGCACGTCGAAGACCTTGCGGTACTGGGACTCCGGGAGCCCGTGGTCCATCCCTTCCTCGGCCAGCGCGAGGTAGGTCGCCAGGGTCGGGACGTAGAAGGCGCCGGTCTTCTGGAACAGCCGCACCGACGACTCGTCCATCAGGTTGCCGTGCTCGATGCAGCCCACCCCGGCCTCCAGCCCCCGGTTGACCGCGCTCGCGGTGTAGGCGTGGCCGGTCACGTAGCGGTTCGCCGCGCGCGCCTCGTCGACGATCGCCCGCAGCTCCTCCATCGAGTACTGGACCGAGTCGACCCGGTCGGTCGGCGAGGCGACCCCGCCCGACAGCATCACCTTGACGTGGTAGGCGCCGGTGCGGAGCTGGTCGCGGGCCGCCCTGCGGACCTCGGCGACCCCGTCGGCGACCACGGTCATCCCCGGCTTGCAGGGGTGCTGGTCGAGCAGGTGGGCGCCCGGCGGGCGGGGGTCGCCGTGACCGCCGGTCTGCGACAGCGCCCTGCCGCCGAAGACGATCCGCGGTCCGGGGAACAGGCCCTCGTCGACGGCCGCGGCGAGGCCGAAGTCCGCGCCGCCGACGTCGCGGACGGTGGTGAACCCCCGGTGGAGCATGCCGTGCAGGATCCCGGCGGCCCTGGCGGTGAGGTAGGCGGGCGACCATTGCTCCAGGTCGGCGAGGTTGGCGGTCGCGGCGGTGACGTGGACGTGGGCGTCGATCAGGCCTGGCAGCAGGGTCATGCCGCCGGCGTCGAGCACGGTCGCATCGTCGTCCCGCACGCTGCCGGTCGGGCCGACCTCGAGGATGCGGTCGCCGCCGACCAGCACCGACTGGCCCTCCGCCAGCTCGCCGGCCGCCGCGTCCAGCACCATGGCGTCCCGGATCAGGAACCGACCTTCGTCCACCACCGACCTCCGCCGCTCGCGCCGCCAGTCCGGCCGGCAGCCTACCCGATGCCCGGCCCGCCCTCCGGCTCGAGCTGGAGGCCCATCACCACCGCATCCCACAGTTCGCCGTTGCGGCGGCGGTAGTGGCGCCGCAGCACGCCCTCGCGCTCGAAGCCGAACTTCTCGTAGAGCGCGATCGCCGCCTGGTTGTGCGGCCACACCTGGAGCGCGACCTTGTGCGCGCCGGCCTTGCGCGCCCAGGCGATGCCGGCGTCCAGCAGGGCACTGCCGATCCCCCGCCCGCGCCACGCCTGGGCGACCACCATGCCGAGGTCGGCGACCCCGTAGGGAGCCAGCTCGATCCCGAGCTCGCCGACGATCGCCCCGTCCGCGGTGGCCACCAGCTGCTCGGACCCTGGGTCGTTGATGCTCTCCACCAGGAGCCGCCGTCGGCGGGCGGTGTCGACCGGCGGCTCCGTCCCGATCCAGCGCCGCTCGCCGGCGACCGCGACCAGCAGGTCGACGACCGCGTCGACCTCCCGCTCGCGCGCGGGCCGCACCTCGACCCTGGCATCGACCCGGTCCATCCGACCTCCGCCGCGGACGCTCCCCTTGCCGCGTCACCGTACGCCGGGGAAGCGGAACCGTGCCCAGGTGGTTCTTTTCTGGTAGGTCATCGGCGTGCTGCCAACGAGGAGGTTGTATCCCGTATGCGTTTGCGACCGGCCACCAGGGAGAACGGGCCCCCACCGCCACCCGCGGACAACTCCGCGCACCCGGTCCGCCGAGGGTTTGCCATGCTGGCGCTCCTGGTCGCCGGGGCGATGATCGCCGCGGGCTGCGGCGGCTCCGGCGGCGACGGCGGCTCGTCCGGGGCGTCGGGCACGACCAGCCCGGCGAGCGGGTCCCCTGACACCTCCGCACCGGCCGCCACCTCCGGAGGCAACTCGTCGAGCGCCGAGGCCGCCAAGATCGAGGGCTTCGCGTTCCAGCCCGACAGCATCCAGGTCAGCGCCGGGCAGAAGATCACCTGGACCAACAGCGACTCGACGGCCCACACCGTCACTGCCGACGACGGGTCCTTCGACAGTGGCTCGCTCGCCGACGGCAAGTCGTTCAGCTTCACCTTCGCCAAGGCCGGCACCTTCAAGTACCACTGCTCGTTGCACTCGAGCATGCTCGGGACCGTCGACGTCGCCTGACTCCCGCTCCAAAGCGGCAGGTCCGGGTCGAGTTGACCGCTCGACCCGGACCACCAACCTGGACCCGGACCACCGGCTCGACCCGGACCGCCAGCTCGACCCGGACCGCCAGCCTCGCTCAGGCGTTCTCGGGAGCGTCCAGGTCGGTCGCCACCAACCCGGCCAGCTCGTCGAGCGCCTGCTCGGCGCCGTCGCCCTCGGCGACGAGGATCACCTCCTGACCGCCGCGGACGTCGAGCGCGAGCACCGCGAGGATGCTGCGCGCGTCGACCGGGTTCCCGCCGTCCTTGGCGATCGTCACCTTGACCGGCAGGCTGCTCGCCTTGCGGACGAACAGCGAGGCCGGACGGGCGTGCAGGCCGACGCTCGACCCCACCACCACTCGCCGTGTTGCCATTCTGGTCACCTCCAGCTTGCTTCCGGTTCCGGTTGGTGGTGGCTAGCCGGCCGCCACCGCGGTCTGCGACGGCGCGGCGGCCGCCTCGGCGTCCGTGGGCGCCTTGCGCCCGATCGACTTGGCGACCACCACGCAGGCCGCGGTCACCAGCACGCCGGCCACCAGCGCCACCACGTACAGCAGCGGCTTGCCGATCAGGCCGATCACCCAGATGCCGCCGTGGGGGGCGCGCGAGGTGGCGCCGAAGCCCATCGACAGCGCGCCGGTGACCGCGCTGCCGGCCATCAGCGACGGGATCACCCGCAACGGGTCGGCGGCCGCGAAGGGGATCGCCCCCTCGGTGATGAACGAGGCACCAAGCAGCCACGCCGCCTCGCCGGCCTGCCGCTCGGCCCTGGTGAACAGCCGCGAGCGGACCACGGTGGCGAGCGCGAGCCCGATCGGCGGGACCATCCCCGCCGCCATCACCGCGGCCATCACCTTGAGGTTGCCGCTCGCCAGCCCGGCGAGCCCGAAGGTGTAGGCGACCTTGTTGACCGGGCCGCCCATGTCGAAGGCCATCATCAGGCCGAGCAGCGCGCCGAGCAGGATCGCGTTGGAGCCGGAGAGGCCGTTCAGCCAGTCGGTCATACCGCGCTGCGCGGCCGCGATCGGCTGGCCGACCACGACGATCATCAGCCCGCCGACGATCAGGGTCGCGACCAGCGGGATCACCACCACCGGCATGACCCCCGCGACCGCCCGCGGCACCTTGACCCGCTTGATGGCGATCACCACCGCGCCGGCGAGCAGGCCGCCGATCAGGCCGCCGAGGAAGCCGGCGCCGATCGTGCTGGCCAGCAGGCCGGCGACGATGCCGGGGGTGATGCCGGGGCGGTCGGCCATGCCATAGGCGATGAAGCCGGCCAGGATCGGGACCAGCATCGAGAACGAGGTGGCGCCGATCTTGAACAGCAGGCCAGCGTAGCCGGCCGCCGAGACCAGCTTGGAGAGGTCGGTCACACCCGGATAGTTGACGCCCTCGAAGCTGCCGCCGTTGACCTTGCTGGCGACCTCGGCGCCGCCGAACAGGAACGCGAGCGCGATCAGGATCCCGCCGGCGGCGACGAACGGGATCATGTAGCTGACTCCGGTCATCAGCCACTGCCGGAGGCGAGTGCCGATGCCGGCCTGCTGGTCGACCTTGGTGGCCGGCGCCGGCGCCGCGTCCGGGATCGGGCCGGCGGCGGCCGCCGCGGCACCCGCGGCGCCGGTGCCGGTGGCCGGAGCGCCGGCCGATGCGGCCGCCTCCGCCTCCGCCACCAGGCCGGCGGCGTCGTTGATGGCCCGCTTGACCGGGGCCTGGACCAGGGGCTTGCCCGCGAACCGCTCGCGGTCGCGGACCTCGACGTCGGCGGCGAACACCACCACGTCGGCGCCGGCGATCTGGTCGGCCGCCAGCGGCGCCGCGCCGGCCGCTCCCTGGGTCTCGACGTGGATCTCGTGGCCGGCCTCGCGGGCGGCCTGCTCGAGCGCCTCGGCCGCCATGTAGGTGTGCGCGATGCCGGTGGGGCATGAGGTCACGGCGACGATTCTCACTGTCCCAGCACCTCCGTCTGGATCAGGTTGACGACCGCCTCCGGGTCGGAGGCGTTGTGGAGTGCCTCGCGGAACGAGGCGTGGACCAGGCGCCGAGCCAGCGACGCGAGCACGGTCATGTGCTCGGCGCCGCCGCCTTCAGGCGCGGCGATCAGGAAGATGAGGTGCGCGGGACCGTCGTCGGCGCCGAAGTCGACGCCGGCCGCGCTGCGGCCGAAGCCGAGGGTGGGCTCGGTGACGTGGGCGGAGCGGGCGTGCGGGATGCCGATCCCGCCCTCGATGCCGGTGGGCATCTGCGCCTCGCGGGCGCGGACGTCGGCGAGGAAGCCGTCGATGTCGGTGACCCGCCCCGCGGCGTGCAGCCGCTCGGCGAGCCGCCGGGTCGCCTGATGGCGGTCGGGGGCTTCGAGGTCGAGGTCGACGAGGTCAGCGGTGATGAGGTCGCCCATGGGCTTCAGCTCCGTTCTCTGAGGAGTCGGTCGGGGTCGATGCGGCTCGACAGCCGGACCGCCGCGCGGTCCAGGTCGGCCGGCTCCGGCATGCGGCTGCCTGGCAGGCTGGTTGCGGCGGCGCCCCAGGCGAGCGCCTCGACCAGGGCGGACGGCCCGCTCCCGCCGCCGGCGAGGAAACCGGCGAGGGTGGCGTCGCCCGCGCCGACGGCGCTGCGCGGCGTGGCCACCGGCGCCTCGCCGTGGATCGCTCCGTCGCGGTCGACCAGCACCGCGCCGTCGGCGCCGAGGCTGGCGAGCACCGAGACGGCGCCGCGCCGGCACAGCTGGCGCGCGGCGGCGACCGCGTCGCCGAGGGTGGGCACCGGCAGGCCGGTCGCCTCCTCCAGCTCCTCGCGGTTGGGCTTGATCACGTCGGGCCGGGCGGCGAGCGCGGCCAGCAGCGGCGCGCCGCTGGTGTCGACCGCCACCCGCGCGCCGACCTGCCGCAGCAGCCGGATCAGCCGGGCGTAGAAGTCGACCGGCGTGTCCGGAGGCAGGCTGCCGGAGACCGCGACCCAGTCGGCGTCGGCGGCCGCGGCAACGGTGGCGGTCACCACCGCCTCGATCTCATCCGGGCTGAGCGCCGGGCCGGGCTCGTTGAGCTTGGTCACGGTGCCGTCCGGCTCGACCACGCTGACGTTGGCGCGGACGGAGCCGGCGACCGGGACCACCACCGCGGCCACCTCGGCCGGGGCGAGCAGTGCGGCGAGCTGCTCGCCCTCCCATCCGCCCCCGGGCAGCACGGCGCGGACCTTGTGGCCGTTGGCCGCCAGCGCCCGGGCCACGTTGACGCCCTTGCCGCCAGGGTCGACGTGCGAGGCCACCGCCCGCAGGACCGCTCCCCGGACGAGCTCGTCCACCTCGATGGTGCGGTCGACGCTGGGGTTCGGGGTCAGGGTGACGATCATGCGAGCACCACCCTCGGTCCAGCCGCCTCGAGCCGCTCCACTTCGGCGGGCGCGAGCCCGGAGTCGGTGACCAGCACGTCGACCTCGCCGATGGCCCCGAAGCGGGCGAAGTGGTCGCTTCCAACCTTGGTGTGGTCGGCCAGCACGATCACCCGCCGCGCGGCCGCGAGCATCGCCCGCTTGACCGCCGCCTCGGCCGGGTCCGGCGTGGTCAGCCCGCGCTCGACCGAGATGCCGTTGGTGCCGACGAAGGCGACGTCGACCAGGGTGTCCCCCAGCGCGCGCAGCGCCCAGTCGTCGACCGCGGCCATGGTGGCGCCCCGGACCCGCCCGCCAACCAGCAGCAGCGACAGCCCAGGGCGGATCGCCAGGGTCATCGCGATCGGCAGCGCGTTGGTGACCACCGTCATGCCGCGGTCGCCCGGCAGCAGCTCGGCCAGCCGCGCGATGGTGGTGCCGGCGTCCAGCAGCACCGACCCGCCGGCGGGCAGCTCCTGGAGGGCGGCCTTGGCGATCTGCCGCTTCTCGTGGGTCATCACCACGTCGCGGTCGGCGAGCGCCGGCTCGAAGCCGAGCCGCTCGGCCGGGATCGCCCCGCCGTGGACCCGCCGCAGCAGGCCGTGGCGCTCCAGCACGGTCAGGTCCCTGCGGATCGTCTCCGCGGTGACCTCGAGCTCGGCGGCGAGGCTGGCCACGTCGACCCGCCCCGCGCCGCGTGCCCGCTCGACGATCAGCTGCTGTCGCTGCTCCGCGTACATGTTGGTTCTCCGTCTGATTATCTGTGTTTCTCTGTGTATAGGCCCGTCTGTGTTGGAAGTCAAGACGCGATTTGCCCTGGCCGCACAAAAACGCCGCCCATGCCGGGTGTGGCACGGGCGGCGTTGGTGTGGGATCTCGACCGGTTCTAGCCGGGGACCTTGGCGGCGATCACGTCGACCCGCTCGATGGTCGGCTCGCTGAAGAGCTTGCCGACGTTGTCCATCAGCGCGGCCGCGACCGGGCCGTGGAGGTGGACCTCCCTGCCCTCCTGGTCCGGGAAGGTGTCGTAGATGCCGAAGGTCGAGGGTCCCAGCCGGATCGCGTACCAGGTGGTCGTCGCCGGCTCGTCCTGGACCACCGGCAGCGCCCGCCGCAGGAAGCTCTCGACCTCCGCCTCCTGGCCAGGCAGCGCTTCGATGCGGACGAGCAGCCCGACGTTGACTGCGTCGGCCATGCGAATCTCCTTCCGGGTTGACCTCGGCGCGGCTGGTGTCGCCTCGCGTGCGCCGACCATCCTGACCTATTCGGCCGGCGCGCGTCGGCGATCCGGGCTGGGAGGCTCGCCCGGTCCGCTCCGGGTTTCGGCCCGGCGTCAGCCCATCTGGTTGGGGCCGACCCGCTCCAGCGGGATCCGGAGGAGCACGCGCCGCTGCTGCTCCATGGCGCGCCGGTACTCGTCCCAGTCCGGATGCTCGCCGCTGATGCTCCGGTAGTAGTCGACCAGCGGCTCCATCGCCTCGGGCAGCGAGACGATCGTGGCCCTGCCCTCGAGCTGCACCCACCTGCCAAAGAAGCCGTCGTTCATCACGCACAGGGTCGCGGTCGGGTCGCGGCGCAGGTTGCGCACCTTGTAGGCCGTCTCCCTGGTGCTGATCACGGCCATGCCGTCGGCGTCGACGCCGACGGTCACCGGCGAGGTCTGCGCCCCGCCGTCGGACCGCCGGGTCACCAGCACCGCGCGGTGGTTGTCGGCCAGGAACTCACGGACTTCGTCTGCGGTCACCGAAACTCCTCCAGGTTCGTCGTCTCAACCGCTCTCACCGGTCGCGCACGGCGTTTCGGCCACCTCCGGCGGTGCCGGCGGCGCTGGCGGCGCGTCCGCGGCCCCGTGCGCGGCCCCGTGCACGGGACCGTGCGCGGCCCGCCGCCCGCCAGGAACCTCGACGCGGAACAGCCTGAAGGCGACCTCGACCGCCGGCCCGATGCCGAACGCGTACAGGATCGTGCCCACGCCGGCGGAGCCGCCGAGCAGGAAGCCGGTCACCAGCACGGCGCCCTCGATGCCCGCGCGCACGATCCCGACCCGCACTCCTGTCCTTGCCGACAGCGCCAGCATCAGCGAGTCCCTCGGTCCCGAGCCGAGGCCGGCGCCGATGTACAGCGCCGAACCGGCGGCCACCAGCGTGACCCCGAGGACCACCGCCCCCAGGCGGGGCACGATCGCCCCCGACCCGATCCCGGCGCCGACGCCGCTGGCGAGCATGGCGTCGGAGAAGACCCCGACGATCACCATGTTGACCAGCGTCCCCGGCCCCGGCCGGACCCCCGCGACCGCCCCGGCCACCATCACCACCAGGCCGACCACGATGGTCGCGACCCCGAACGACAGCGGCGTCACCTTCCGGATGCCGTCGTGGAGCACGTCCCATGGCCCGACCCCCATGCCGGAGCGGAGGCCGAGCACGATGCCGGCGGCGAACAGCCACAGCCCGATCAGCAGGCGGACCCACGCGAGCGGACTGCGGGCGCGGCCGAGCATCGAGCTCGAGGCCGTGGCTGCCATGGGCGACTCCTCTTCGACTTCGACGGTGCTAGACGGTGCTACGGGACACGCGCCGGGGGCAGGTTCACGAGTACCGCATCGGCGATCTCGGCGAGCGCGTCGAGCTGCTCTCTGGACAGGTGGTCGATGAAGTGGCGGCGGACGGAGGCGACGTGCCCGGGCGCCGCCGCCTCGATCGCGCGCACGCCCTCGTCGGTGAGCACCACCAGCGCGCCGCGACCATCGCCGGGGCAGCCCTCGCGGACCACCAGGCCGCGCTGCTCCATGCGGGTGAGGTGATGCGAGAGGCGGCTCTTGGACCAGGCCATGTGGTCGGCCAGCTCCTGGAGCCGCCAGCGGCGGCCGTCGATCTCGGACAGGGTCGACAGCACGTCGTAGTCGGGCTCCGAGAGGCCGGTGTCACGCCCGAGGTCGCGGACGATCTGGGCGTTGAGCAGCGTCCGCATGCGCATGTAGCCGCGCCAGGCGCGCATCTCGTCCTGATCGAGCCACCGGGGGTCGTCCACCGGCACAGGCTACGCCGGTAGTTGACATGTCATCAAGATCATGACTCGCCGGGGATGCCCATCTCGTGCCGCACACCGTCGCCGTCGTCGCCGACCCTGGAGTTGTCGAGGTCGCCCTGCCCCAGGCGGTTGGCGTGACCGGCCGGCGCGGCCTCGCCCGCCGGCCCGCCGGCCACCGGCACGCCGAAGCGCACGGTCGCGTGCGGCACCGCGTCGGGACCGGCCACCCCGCCGGGCACGTTGGCGCCGTAGAACTCGGTCCACACCGACGAGCCGCGCGCCATCAGGTCCAGGCCGCGCCAGCGGGGCGGCACCTGGATGCTGCCGACCAGCGTCACCTCGCCACTGCTCCGGTCGGTGATCCAGGCGCTCCACCAGGCCGGCTCCCGCGGTTGCGGGCGCCACCAGCGCCTGCGCTCCTGAGCCGGGGCCGGTTCGAGGTCCGCGCGGCGGGCGACCCGCAGGCCGTAGGTGCGCCCGGGCTCCCAGTCGTAGGCGAGCCGGCAGGTCCAGAACCCGCTGCCCTCGACGCCGCCGTGGCAGCCCGGGTTGTCGGCGCAGCCGGTCGCCGACCAGATCGAGAAGACGGCGAGCTTGCCCCTGCTGCCATCGTCGCGCAGGTCGTGCGCCTGGAGCCCGAAGTAGGCGGCCTCGCCGCCCTGGAACCACCACTGGTGCGCCCAGAAATAGGTTGTCGCACCGGGGTCGTGCAGCACGGTAAGGTCCCATTCGAGCGACTCGGCACCACTCGCCAGTGCCGGCCAGTGCCAGAACGTGTAGGTTCCTCGCGGCGCGACCATGCCGTAGCTATTGCAGAACCTCAGGTCGCTCGCAACTCGCGTTCAGTTGCATATCATGGCGAAGTGGCAGAGTTGGCGGCAGGACCATGCCGACCGGGGGAATGACGTGGCTGAGGGGCAGCAAGGAAGCGGGCCAACCGTCCGCCGTATGCTGGTCGGCTCGCAGCTCCGGCGTCTCCGCGTCCAGAACGGCCTGTCGCGCGAGCAGGCCGGCGAGGCAATCCGCGCCTCCGAGTGGAAGATCCACCGGCTCGAGAACGGCCAGGTCGGCTTCAAGGAACGCGACATCGTCGACCTGCTGGAGCTGTACGGTGTCACCGACCCGGCCGAGGTCGCCGCGTTGGTGTCGCTCGCCCGCGAGGCCAACGAGCAGGGCTGGTGGCACCACTACAGCGACGTGCTGCCGCAGTGGTTCCGAGCCTACGTCGACCTGGAGCAGGCGGCGACCCTGATCCGTGCCTTCGAGGCGCAGTTCGTCCCGGGCCTGCTCCAGACCGAGGCCTACGCCCGCGCGGTGATGGGCGGCGCGCTCGAGGAGTCGGCCGACGACATCCAGCGCCGGGTCAACCTGCGCATCGCCCGCCAGGCGCTGCTGACGAGCAAGGACGCACCAAGGCTGTGGGCGGTGATCGACGAGGCCGCGCTGCGGCGGCCGGTCGGCGGTCCCGAGGTGATGCGCGAGCAGTTCGACCACCTGATCGAGTGCTCGCGGCTCAACAACGTGACCCTTCAGGTACTCCCCTACGGCGCGGGAGCGCACCCGGCCATGGTCGGCGCGTTCAGCATCCTCCGCTTCGCCGACAGCGACCTTCCCGACGTGGTCTACCTCGAGCACCTGACCGGCGCGATGTACCTCGACAAGCGCGAGGACGTGCAGCAGTACCTGCACGTGATGGAGTCGATCTCGGTGCGGTCCGCGCGACCGAGCAGCACAGCGATGATCCTGGAGACCATCGCCAAGGAGGACATGAGCCTCCAGGGCCGGCACTGGCCGTAGCGGCCGGCGGGACCGCCGGGCCGGTCAGCCGAACAGCGCGGCGGCGAGCTCGCGGTACTCGGCCCGCGGGAACTCTCGCTCCGTGCGCTCGCTCAGCACCTGGACGCAGACGTGGTCGGCGCCAGCCTGATGGTGCTCGCGGACCCGCCGGGCGACCGTCTCGGGATCGCCCCAGGAGACCACCGCGTCGACCAGCCGGTCGCTGCCCTCGCCCTTCAGGTCGTCGTCGCCGAAGCCGAGCGTCCGCAGATTGTTGGTGTAGTTCGGCATCGCCAGGTAGCGGACCACGTGCGCCCTGGCGATCCGGCGCGCGCGGTCGGGGTCGCGCTCCAATACCACGCCCTGCTCCGGCGCCAGCAGCGGACCGGGGCCGAGCGTCTCGCGCGCGCTGGCGGTGTGCTCGACCGGCACGAAGTAGGGGTGCGCGCCGGCCGCGCGGGCCGCGGCGAGGGCGAGCATGCGCGGGCCGAGCGCCGCCAGCACCCGCCGGTCGGCCGGCACCGGCGGCCGCTCGCGGTCGAGCTGGTTGAGCTGGTCGAGCTGGTCGAGGGCGTCGAGGTAGTCGACCATGCGGCGGTAGGGCCGCTGGTACCGCTCGCCGAGCCGCTCCACCAGCGGCGCGTGGCTGACGCCGAGACCGAGCAGGAACCGCCCCGGGTGGCCCGCTTCGAGCGCGGCGACCCCGGCGGCGACCTCCTCGGGGCTGGCGAGCCAGACGCTGAGGATCCCGCTGGCAACGGTGATGCGCGAGGTCGCGTCGAGCAGGGTGCGGAACCGGGGCGGGAAGCCGCGCCGCTGGCCGCCGCCGAGCCACAGCGCCCCGAACCCGAGCGATTCGAGCTCCGCGGCGACCTCGCCGCCTTCGGCCGCGCGCTCGTCGAGCCGCCACGGCCCGCTACCCCAGATGCCGAATCGCCCAAGCTCCACGCGGGCAGTCTACCGCGCCCCGGCCACCCCTCTATGGACACGATCCGGCGGGCTCCCTAGATTCGCGACATGTCCACAAGGGCACTCGGCGACCGGGAGGCGCGGCTGCTACGGCTCCGCTCGCAGCGGCTGGACCCGGTTCGGAGAGGGTCCGCCGACGCGGTCGAGGCCGTCCGCGAGCTGTGCGGCGTCCACGCGCAGCTGCCGTCCTCCAGCGCGCTCACCCTGCGCCCGCGCACCACCGGGCTCGACGCCACGGCGGTCGAGGAGGCCAGGGTCGAGCGGCGGGCCCTGGTCCGCACCTGGGTCATGCGCGGGACCTTCCACCTGATCGCGACCGAGGACGCCGGCTGGCTGCTGCCGCTGCTCGCCCCGGTCGTGGTCGCCGGGACGCGGCGCAGGCACGCCCAGCTCGGCCTGGACGACGACACCTACGCCAGAGCACTCGGGATCATGCGCCGGGCGCTGGCGGATGGCCCGCTGACCCGCCCCGAGCTGGCCGAGCGGCTGCGGCGCGGCGGGGTCGACCCGGCCGGACAGCGGATCGCCGCGCTGGTCCAGCGCGCCGGGATCGAGGGCGTGCTCTGCCATGGTCCCGACCGCGGCGCCGAGCCGACCCTGGTGCTGCTCCGTGACTGGGCGGGCGACCGGCTCGGGCCGAGCCTGGAGCGCGAGGCCGCGTTGTCCGAGCTGGCCCGGCGCTACCTCGCCGCCTACGGCCCGGCCGGCCCGGCCGACCTGGCCGCCTGGTCCGGCATTCCGGTCCGCGAGGCGAGGTCGGCGGTCGGCGGCATCGCCGCCGAGCTGGCCGAGGTCACGGTCGCCGGCGAGCCGGCCTGGCTGCCGGCGTCGCGGGCTGGCTGGCTCGACGAGCCCGGGCCCGGCGAGCCGCTGGTCCACCTGCTCGCCGGGTTCGACGTGTATCTGCTCGGCTACCGTGACCGCTCGCTGGCCGTTCCCGCCGATCGCGCCCGCACCGTCTGGACCGGCGGCGGCTTCATCAAGCCGACCCTGACGGTCGACGGCTGGGCGGTCGGCATCTGGCGGAGCGAACGCCGCGGCCGGCGCGTCGAGCTCACGGTCGAGCCGTTCTCGCCGGTCGAAGCGGGGCTCCGCGACCGGGTCGAGGCCGAGGCGGCCGACGTCGGCCGGTTCCTGGATGCACGAGTGGATATGCGCTTGCCACCGCCCGGTCCGGATCGTCATGATCGCTGAGCGAATCTGTCGGGATCACGGTAATCTGCGCCGAGCTTCCTCACGAGGTGGACGATGCCTGGGCGGCGGGACTCAACATCCGCGAGCACCGGTCCAGCCGGTGCCACCGATGCATCCGATGCGACCGGTGCCGGCGGATCGGACGGCGACGAGCGCTCGACGCTGATCTCGCTCGACGAGCAGCACCGGGCGGCCCGGCTGCTCAGGGAGGCGTTCGACGCGGGTGAGCTGGACCGGGGCGAGCTGGACCGCCGGCTGACGCGGGTGCAGCGCGCGGTGACACCGAGGGACCTCTGGAAGGCGAGCGGCCACCGCGCGGGCTCGCGCCGGCGGTCGGACTGGAAGGAGCTGCGCCGCGCCGTCTGGCTCCAGGTGGCGATCCT
Source organism: Actinomycetota bacterium (assembly GCA_040414855.1). Taxonomy (GTDB): domain Bacteria; phylum Actinomycetota; class CALGFH01; order CALGFH01; family CALGFH01; genus DASVXQ01. The sequence goes on along the minus strand of JBEDUQ010000165.1, from coordinate 10,272 downwards.
GGGCTTCGCGGCGCTGGCGATGCTGGTGGTGCTCTACGGGACGCTGGTCTACTACCACGGCGACCACAACCTCCACGTCTGGCCTTGGGAGTGGGGCAAGCCCTGAGCATTGGCACCACCGGTGAGGCGGACGCCGAAGCGCAGCGGGTCACTTCGCTGGAGCTGTTCTTCGACCTGGTGTTCGTGTTCACCCTCACCCAGCTCACCGGCCTGCTCGCCGGCAACCCGTCGCTGATCGGCGGGATCAGGGTCGCGCTGATCTTCGTGGTGCTGTTCTGGATGTACGGCGGCTACGCCTGGCTGACCAACCAGGTGCCGCCGACCCGCCCGGCCAGGCGGATGCTGCTGATCCTCGGCATGGCGGCGTTCCTGATCTGCGCGCTGGCCGTCCCGCGGGCGTTCGACGACGGCGGCGTGGTCTTCGGGCTCGGCTACCTGCTGGTCGTCCTGGTCCACCTCGGGCTCTACGCGTCCGCGTACGGCGCCACGATCGCCCGCTGGATCGGCCCGTTCAACCTCGCCTCCGCGCTGTGCGTGATCCTCGCCGGCGTGTTCGGCGGGCCGGCCGCCTACGCGCTGTGGGTGGCGGCCATCCTGATCCAGTTCGTCACCCCCTTCATGAGCCGGTCCGAAGACCGGCCGCGGATCCGTGCCGACCACTTCGTCGAGCGGCACGGGCTGCTGCTGCTGATCGCGCTCGGCGAGTCGGTGGTGGCGGTTGGCATCGGCGTCGGTCACGAGCCGCTGAGCGTCGGCCTGTTCGGCGCCGTGCTGCTCGGGCTGGCGCTGGCGGCGACCCTGTGGTGGGCCTACTTCGCGAGCGACGAGGAACGGGCCGAGCAGGCGCTGGCCGCCGCCGAGCCGGTTGGCCGCCAGCTGCGGCTCGCGATCGCCGCGTACTTCTTCGCCTACCTGCCGATGCTGCTCGGGATCATCACGCTCGCCGCCGGCGTCAAGGAGTCGATCGGCCACATCGGGCACCGTCTCGACGTGGCGCCGGCGGTCACGCTCGGCGCCGGCGTCGCGCTCTACCTGGGCGGCGACGTCGCCTTCCGGACGGCGCTGCGGATCGGCCCGGTCGCCGCCCGCGCGGTCGCCGCCATGGCCGCCCTGGCCACCATCGCCCTCGGCATCTGGGTCGCCGGCGCGGTGCAGCTGGTGGCGCTGGTGCTGGTGCTGCTCGGGATGCTCGCCCCCCACGCCAGACGGCGCCTGGCCGCCTGACCACGCGCCCGCCCCGCGCGCCACCGCCCACACCGCCCGCGGCGCCCGCCGCCCTCGTCGCCCTCCGCGCCCGGCCGCCCGGCCACCCGGCCCGTGCGCCGTCGGGGGCGTCTGGCAGAATGCTCCGTATGGCATCGACCCCAGCGCGGCCGCCGTCGATCCCGGTCGGGATCGAGACCGGCGGCAAGCGCGTGTTCGCATGGGCCATCGGCTGGCCGGGCTGGGCCCGCTCCGGCAAGACCGAGGAGCAGGCGCTGGAGGCGCTCGCGTCCTACGCCCCGCGCTACGCGGTGGTCGCCAGGCAGGCCGGGGTCCGCTTCCCTGCGCGGGCCGGCGAGTCCGGTGACGGTTTCGAGGTCGTCGAGCGGGTCAAGGGCTCGGGCGCGACCGACTTCGGCATCCCGTACGAGGTCGTCGACGCCGACGCCGAGCCGCTGCCAAAGGCCGAGGCCGAGCGGCAGGCCAAGCTGATGGCGGCGTCGTGGGAGGTGTTCGACCGCGTGGTCGCCGGTGCGCCGGCCGAGCTGCGCAAGGGACCTCGCGGCGGCGGGCGCGACCGCGACAAGGTCGTCGACCACGTGCTCGGCGCCGAGGCGTCGTACGCCCGCCAGGTGGGCGTCAAGCATCCCCAGCCGGACGCCGGCGACGCCAAGGCGATCGGCGCCCTCCGCGACGAACTGCTCCAGGTGCTGCGCCAGCCCAGCGACGGGTCGAGGTTCACCCCCAAGGGCTGGACGTCCCGCTACGCCGCCCGGCGGATCGCCTGGCACGTCCTCGACCACGCCTGGGAGATCGAGGACCGCTCCGAGCCCGCTGGCTGAGCGGCGGGCACCCGCCCAGCCAGCCCCGACCCCGGAGTCCAGCCATGCTCTTCCCCACCTCACTGGTCGGCAGCTACCCGCAGCCGGAGTGGCTGATCGACCGCGCCAGGCTTGCCGACCGGCTCCCGCCGCGCGTCCGCGCCGCCGAGCTGTGGCGGGTGGAGCCCGCCCTGCTGGAGCAGGCGCAGCTCGACGCGACCCTGCTGGCGATCCGCGCCCAGGAGCGCGCCGGGCTGGACGTCATCACCGACGGCGAGATCCGCCGCGAGAGCTACTCCAACCACTTCGCCACCGCGCTCGACGGCGTCGACGTCGAGCGGCCGGGCGTGGCGATCGACCGCAGCGGCCATCCCAACCCGGTGCCGCGGGTGGTCGGCTCGATCCGCCGCACGCGGCCGGTCGAGGTCCGCGACGTCGAGTTCCTCGCCGCCAACACCGACCGCACCGTCAAGGCGACCATTCCAGGGCCGTTCACCATGAGCCAGCAGGCCCAGAACGACTGGTACGGCAGCGACGAGGAGCTGGCGATCGCCTACGCGGACGCCTGCAACGCGGAGATCCGCGACCTGTTCGCCGCCGGAGCCGACGTGGTGCAGCTCGACGAGCCCTACATGCAGGCGCGACCGGACGCGGCGCGCCGCTACGGGCTCGCCGCGCTCAACCGCGCGCTCGACGGCATCGAGGGCACCACCGCGGTGCACATCTGCTTCGGGTACGCCGCGATCATCCACGACCGCCCGGCCGGCTACTCGTTCCTTCCCGAGCTGAAGGACTGCGCCTGCGACCAGGTCTCGATCGAGACCGCCCAGTCGGGCCTCGACTGCTCGGTGCTGGCCGGACTGCGCGGCAAGACGATCATCCTGGGTGTGCTCGACCTCGGCGACACGCGGGTGGAGACACCGGAGCTGGTCGCCGAGCGCGCCCGCCGCGCCCTACCGTACGTGGACGCCGACCGGATCGTGCTCGCGCCCGACTGCGGCATGAAGTACCTGCCGCGCGAGGTCGCCGACGGCAAGCTGCGGGCGATGACCGCCGCGGCCGCGACTCTGCGCGCCGAGCTGGGCTGAGCCAGAGGCGTGCTGAGGTGTGCTCAGGCGTCCTCAGGGATGCTCAGGCGCCCGGCGCGCCGCCGAGCCGGTGGAAGCGGCTGCGCTGGTGCACCAGGTTGACGTCGAGCAGCAGCTCGCGGTCGCCGAGGATCTCGGCCACCCCGCCCTCGGCGACCAGCTGGTGCGACTCCGAGAAGACCAGGCAGCGGTCGGCGACCACGTCGAGCACGTCGAGGTCGTGGGTGGCCAGCACGATCGTCTTGCCGGCGGCCGACAGCTCGGCGATCAGCTCGACCAGCCACTGCTGGCTGCGCGGGTCGAGCGCGGCGGTGGGCTCGTCGAACAGCAGCACCTCGGGGTTCATCACCAGCACCGAGGCGATCGCGACCCGCTTCTTCTGCCCGCCGGAGAGCTGGTAGGGCGCGCGGTCGGCGAGGTCGGCGATGTCGAGCATGGCGAGCACGTCGTCGACCCGGGCGGCGACCTGGTCGCGGGACTGGCCGAGCTGGAGCGGGCCGAAGGCGATCTCCTCGCGGACGCTCGGCGAGAACACCTGGGCGTCCGAGTTCTGGAAGATGAACCCGATCCTGGACCGGAAGCCCATCGAGAACTGCTCGTCCTCGAGGTTGTCCTCGGTCACCTGCTCGCCGAACGCCTGGTAGCTGCCCGAGTCCGGGAACGCCAGCCCGTCGAGGATCTTGAGCAGGGTCGACTTGCCGCAGCCGTTGGCGCCGAGCAGCGCCACCTTCTCGCCGCGCTGGACCGTGAAGGAGACGCCGTCCAGCGCCGGGAAGCGCCCAAGGTAGGAGTAGCTCAGGTCCTTGCAGACCAGCAGCTCCTCCGGGTCGCGCGTCGCGCCCTCGGCGGGGACCACCCGCGGCTCAGCCACCAAGGAGCCGGTCACCTCCCAGCGCCGCCACGGCGAGCGCCACGCAGGCGACCGCCCACAGCCCGTCGATCGCGCCCGGTCGCCAGCCGTCCAGGGTCCTGGCGTCGCCGCGGTAGCCGCGCGCGACCATCGCCTGGTGGACTTCCTCGCTCAGCGCGTGGGACTTGCCGAACAGCGCCCCGGCGGTCGCCGCCACGAACCGCTGGCCCTGGCGGGCGTCCCGGTCGCCGCCGACGGCGCGGGACTTCCGCGCCTCGAACATCTCGGTGACGGCGCTGAGCAGCAGGAAGATGTAGCGGTAGGCCATGCCGATCACCAGGATGAACATCCTCGGCACCAGCAGCGCCCGCAGGGCGGCGAGCAGCTTGACCCACGGCGTCGTCAGGGTCAGCAGCACCACCAGCGAGATCGAGGTCGCCACCCGGCTGATGATCAGCCCGGCGCTGGTCAGCCCCTGCGCGGTGAGCCCGACCGGCTGGCCGTGCCAGTGCCACAGCGTCAGCACCACGTGGCCGTGGGTGATGAAGCTGAAGGTCGCGGGCAGCACCACGATGCCGGTGAAGATCGGGATGAACAGCCACACCCGCTTGATGAAGAAGCCCAGCTCGAGCCCGGAGGCGACCGCGAGCACCAGGGTCACGGCGTACATCCCCGCGAGCACCGGGATCTGGTGCGCCAGCGCCGCGACCACCAGCAACGCGACCAGGCTCACCACCTTGACGCGCGCGTCGACCCGCTGGAGGAAGCCGCCGCGCCGCGCGACCTCGTCGCCGAACATCGCCTGACGCAGGACGCTGGCACCGCCGTTGATGGTCTTCTCGACGAAGCCGCCCTTCCTCCGCTTGCCGATGCAGCCGCAGGGGCACATCGCGACCTCGCCCTGGAGCAGCCACTGCGGGGTGGCGGGCTGGCTCCTCCGCGCCGGCGTGTGCGGCGCCGGCGCGCTCGCCCGGGCGCGCACCGAGGCACGCCGGCGACGCCAGCGCGGCAGTCTCGGCAACCTGACGATCCCGAGGGCGCCCAGGAAGACCACGCCGATCACGACGATGCCGGTCACCGCCGAGACCAGGTAGCCGATCACCGCGTGATCGCCGGAGTTGAACCCGTAGCCGCCCAGCAGCGTGTGGCTCCAGAAGCGGGAGTAGCGCTCCAACCCGGCCGGGACCGCGCCCAGCCCGTACTTCCCGAGGTTGAGATCGCCGGGCGCGTCCTCGCCGAAGGCGCCGCCCGGGGCGAGCAGACCGAGCGGGGTGAGCAGCACCATCGCGCCGAGGCCGGTCAGCGCCCAACGCCAGCCCAGCCTGCGTGGCGGGGCCTTGTCCGCCTCGGTCGCCGGCACCGCCCGGTGGTTGACGGCCAGCAGCGGCAGGTTGGCGCGGGCCAGGTAGGCGACCACACCGGCGGTGACCACGCCCTCGACCAGCCCCGCCACCGTCAGGTGGGCGAACATCATCGCCGGGATGCTCTGCGACAGGTGGAACGGCGAGTACAGCGGGGTGCCGTCGGCGCGGTGGAACAGGTCCGGCTGGATGCCGAACTCGATCGCCGCGCAGAGGGCCGCGGCGTTGATGCCGACGTAGGCGGCGATGCCGGCGGCGACCGCGCGCCACGGCGCGGTCAGCGGGGCGCGTCGTGCCAGCAGGCGGTAGAGGCCATAGCCGACGAACGGCGCTACCAGCGCCATGTTGAAGGCGTTGGCGGCGAAGGCGAGCACACCGCCGTCCCCGAAGAACAGTGCCTGGATCAGCAGCGCGATCGAGACCGCGATCACCGCCGCCCATGGGCCGAGCACGACCGCGACCAGAGTCGCGCCGATGGCGTGCGCGGTGGTGCCGTCGGGGATCGGCACGTTGAACATCATCACCAGGAAGCTGAAGGCGGCGCCGACCGCCACCAGGGGCACGTAGCGGTTCTTGACGATCTTGCGGACCCGGCGCCCGGCCGTGACCCACATGGGCACCATCGCCGCGCCGAGCACCCCACACGTCTGGGGGCTGAGGTACCCGTCGGGAATGTGCACGCACCCCTCCTCACCTGGTCCGTAGCCCGAGACGTCCAAGTGGCGGCGAGCTTCGCCGTGCTGCCACGGCGCTACATGCAACTAGGTTGCAACTATGATTCGACAGCAACTGTAGTGCCCGTGCGACCCATGCGCAACGATCCTCGGACGCCACCGACCGCCCCGACACGACGCTCGCCCGCCGCTCCAGTAGGCTGTCCGCCTGTCCGATAGCGCCGGTAGTGGCATCAGCAGGACGTGGGCCGTTTGCCCCACAGTGAGGAGGGCGAGCCATGCAGGTCCGCAACATCATGAAGAGCCCGGTGGTCACCATCGAACCCGACGAGTCGGTCCGGACCGCCGCACAGGTCATGCGCGACCACAACATCGGCTCGCTCATCGTCACCCGCTCGGGTCAACCGGTGGGCATCCTCACCGAACGCGACGTCCTCCACGCCGCCGCGGCAAATCCCAATCTCGACAGCACCACCGTCAGCCAGCACATGACCGCCCCGCTGGTCACCGCCTCCACCAACTGGGACGTCACCGTCGCCGCCACCGAGATGACCCACCGCCAGATCCGTCACCTTCTGGTTGTCGAGCAGGACCAGCCACTGGGCGTGGTCTCACTGCGCGACGTGCTCTCGGTGTTCCTGCCCGAGCGCGTTCACCAGCTCGAGGCGTAGCCGCCGCTCAGCCGACCGGCCGGCACGACGGCGGCGCCGGTCATCGCCGGGCTGCCGGTCCGGCTCATGAGCTGCACTGTTCTCGCCGGTGCGAAGCGGGTCAGATCACAACATAGGTGCCAAATGAGCATCCCACCATTCGCGGCGGCCCCGGCTTGCCTTCGCATTTGTACACTCGTGCCATGAGCAAGCCCGAGCTGGACGCGACGGTGCGCGGGGCGACGGAGCAGGTGGACCTGCCGCGCGCGCAGACCGGCTCGCAGCCGCAGCACCTGCTGACGACCCTGCTCGGCGACTACTGGCTCGGCCACGAGGAGCACCTGCCGTCGGCGGCGCTGGTGCGGCTGGTCGGCGAGTTCGGCGTCACGCCGGTCGGTGCGCGCGCGGCGCTCAGCCGGCTCACCCGGCGCGGCCTGCTGACCTCCTCGAAATCGGGCAGGCGTACCTATTACGGCCTCACCGGCCGGGCGGCGAAGCTGCTCGAGGAGGGCCGCGAGCGGATCATGGCCTTTGGGACCGGCCGCGAGCCGTGGGACGGCCGCTGGACCATCGCCGCCTTCTCGGTGCCCGAGGACCAGCGCGACCTGCGCCACGCGCTGCGCACCCGCCTGCGCTGGCTCGGCTTCGCGCCGCTCTACGACGGCATGTGGGTGTCGCCGCGCGACGCCGTCCAGCCGGCCCTGGACGCGCTCGCCGAGGTCGAGGTCGAGCGCGCCACCGTGCTGACCGCGACGGTCGCGCCCGACGGGCCGGTCAAGGGCGAGCCGATCGCGGCCTGGGACCTCGACTACCTCCGCAAGCTGTACGAGGAGGTCATCGCCGCCTACGAGCCGATGCTGGAGCGGGTCCGGCACGGTTCGGTCGGCGCCTCGGAGGCGCTGATCGCCCGCACCGCGGTGATGGACACCTGGCGCAACTTCCCGAACCTCGACCCCGAGCTGCCGGACGAGCTGCTCCCCGACGGCTGGCCGCGGCAGCGCGCCAGGGCGATCTTCGCCGAGGTCTACAACGGCCTCGGCCCGCTCGCGGAGGTGCGCGTGCGCGAGGTGCTCGCCGAGTTCGCTCCGGACCTGAGCGGCTTCGTCCGCCACCACACCGCCAGCACGGCCGGCGTGCCAGCGCCGGAAGCGGGCCCTGGGCAGCTCGACGACGGCCAGGATGGCGCGCCGGACGGTCGCTGCGCCGCCGGCGCCACGGCCGCGTCGCCCGAGCTGGTGCCGCCGGTCCGGTCCCCCGCCTCCTGGCCGGCGCGCCACCTCAGCCTATGATCGGCAGGCGCGGGTCGGGGTGCTCGGCCCTGCCCGAGGCCGCCCGGACCCAGCTCATGTCGTCGGCGAGGTCCGGCGGGCGCCCCGTGACCGTCCGCCGCGCCAGCAGCTGGTCGAGGATCGAGGCGGTGAGCGCGAGGCCGTCCCTGGTGGCGATGCTCGGCAGCCCGAGCGCGTCGGTGAGGTCGAGACCGTGCACCACCGCCTCGACCACCCGGCTCGGCACGAACTCGTCCAGCCGCATCAGCGCGTAGTAGCCGGGACCGACCGTGTCCGGCGCCATCGACCGCGCCCCAGAGATGGTCTTGCTGAAGGTCTCGTGGAGGACGTCCGGCATCTCTTGAGGAGTCCTGTCCTTCACCATCGTGTAGGCGTAGTCGTAGACGACCGGGGCGACCTCGGACCGCGGGAAGATGAAGAAGCTGACCCGGTCGCGGCCGACCTGGCCGCGCTGCGGCTCGGCCATCAGCATCCGCGTCAGCCCGATCGAGATGTCGAAGTGGCCGGCCAGCTCGAACACGGTCCAGCGGGGCAGCGACTCGTCGAGCGGCCGGAGCAGCGTCGGCGCGCCCCACCGCTCCAGGCCGAGCCCCCGGAAGGTCCGCTCGACGCCCTCGAGCTCGATCTCCAGCGTGCGGACGGCGTCCTCGTACGCGCCCATCGGCCCCTCCCTCGGTGGTCGACACGCTTGTCCCGCTGTTGTCCGGTGCGCGGCCGGTCGCTGTCAAGGGCGGTTATGCGGGCTGCGCCGTGCTCAGGTCGTAGACAATGGTGCCGCCGACCGTGGCCGACGGGAAGTTTGCGGCCACCCACGCCGCGATCCGCCCCGAGGTGCTCCCGTCGCCGCCGCCGAACCCGCCGAAGCGGCCGCCGCCGAACCCGCCGCCGCCGAGGAAGTAATGGATCTTCCCCTGCTCGACCCACTGCTGGAATTGCGCGAGCGTGGGTGCCGGGTCGGTGCCGTTGAAGCCGCCGACCGCCATGATCGGCTCGCCGCTGGCGATCTGGACCCCTGCGGCCGAGTTGGAGCCGACGGTCGCGGCGGTCCAGGTGTAGCCGGCGCTCCCCTGCCGCAGGAGCTGGACCAGGTCCGCGCTCGGGTTGCCGCCGTTGAGCAGCCCGCCGAGCGCGCCACCCTGCCCGCCGCCGCCGTTGCCGAAGGCGCCGCCGGGGACGCCGCCGTTGCCGAACGGGCCACCGCCGAAGGGGCCGCCCGGGAAGCCGCCGTTGCCGCCTCCGTTGCCGCCGCCGAAGGGGACGCCGCCGAACGGGAGCCCGCGCTGCCCGAAGCCCAGGCCGCCGCCACCGCCGCGGGCGCCCGGACCGAAGGGGCCGGCCGCCACGGTCGGACCGGCCGACGGGATCGCGCCGCTGTGCGGGGTCGCGGCGGTGTCGAGGGCGAACGCCGCCGGGCCCGTCAGCGCCACCACCAGGCCCGCGGCCGCGATCAAGAGCACCGCGCGGCGGCCGAAGCTGGTCACGTTGAGCAGCAGCGCGGCGGCCGCAAGGCTCGCGATCAGCACCAGCGGCGCGAGCCAGGGGTGCCAGCCCTCCGCCCGGCCGAGCAGCGCGAAGGACCAGACGCCGGTGACCACCATGATCGCCGCCATCAGGTACCGCGCCCAGGCGAGGTGCCAGGCCCGCCACAGCGTGGCGGCGCCGATGCCGACCAGCGCGCCGATCGCCGGCGCCAGCGCGACCGTGTAATAGGGATGGATGATGCCGCGCGCGTAGCTGAAGACGGCCCCGGTCACCAGCAGCCAGCCGCCCCACAGCAGCATCGCCGCCCGCATCCGGTCGCCGCGCCAGGAGCGCCGTGTCAGCCACAGGAAGGTGGCCAAGAGGATCAGCGCCGCCGGGAGCAGCCAGCTGACCTGGCCGCCCATCTCGGAGCCGAACAGGCGCGTCAGCCGCGCCGGACCGCCGAACGCCGGTCCGGTGCCGTTGCCGAAGCCGACGCTCCCACGCTCGTTGCCGGTGATGCGGCCGAAGCCGTTGTAGCCGAAGGTCAGCTCCAGCACGCTGTTGGTCTGGGACCCGCCGATGTACGGGCGGCTCGACGCCGGGATCAGCTGGACGATCGCCACCCACCACCCCGCCGCCGCCACCAACGTGGCGCCCGCCACCAGCAGCTGCCAGATCCTGCGCCGTAGCGAGGTCGGCGCGGCCACCAGGTAGACCAGCGCGAACGCCGGCACCACCAGGAGCGCCTGGAGCATCTTGGCGAGGAATCCGAAGCCGACGCTCCCGCGCTCGTTGCCGGTGATGCGGCCGAAGCCGTTGTAGCCGAAGGTCAGCTCCAGCACGCTGTTGGTCTGGGACCCGCCGATGTACGG
>JBEDUQ010000164.1:0-2008 GCA_040414855.1 Actinomycetota bacterium | reverse complement strand
GCGCTGCTCGCCGGCTGGCGCCTGCTGCCCGACGTCCCCGGGCACCCGGTTCGCCGGCCGGACGCGCTCAGCGCGCTGCTGATCACCGGCGGCGTCGGGGCGTTCACGCTTGGGCTGGTGCAGGGCGGCAGCTGGGGTTGGGGCGACGGCCGGACGATCGCGGTGCTGGGGCTCGCGGTGGTCGGACTCGCTCTGTTCGCCGCACACACGGCGCGGCATGCCAACCCGCTGATCGACCGCGCGCTGTTCCGGGTCCGGCCGTTCACCGGCTCCTCCGCGGTCGCCGTCCTGTTTTCGATGGCGTTCGGCGCGATGCTCCTGTCCCGGGTGCTGTGGGCGCAGGACGTGTGGCACTGGTCGGCTCTGGCCACCGGGGTCTCGATCGTCCCCGGCCCGATCATGGTGCCCGTGATCTCCTTCCTCGTCGCCGGCCGCCTGATCGACCGGTTCGGCGCGGCGGCCGTGACCGCCGCCGGCTCGACGATCTTCGCGGCCGGGATGGTCTGGGCGGCGCTGGCCGCGGGGCTGAACTCGGACTACGTCGGCGACGTGCTGGGCAGCCTGATCCTGACCGGCATCGGCGTCGGGCTGACCCTCCCCACGCTGATGGCCACGGCGGCCGCGTCGCTCCCGCCGACTTCGTTCGCGACGGGCTCGGCGGTGGTCAACATGCTGCGCCAGGTCGGGCTGGCCATCGGGGTCGCGGTGTTCATCGCCGTGCTCGGGTCGCCCGGATCGCCGGCGGCCACGCTGGCCGCCTACCAGCGCGCCTGGGTGGTCACGGCCGCGATGTCGCTGGCCGGCGCGCTGGTCGCGCTCAGACTGCTCACCGCGCGGCGGCGGGCCCACGTCGACGCGCCGGCAATCGCCACAAGCAGTTAGCGTTGCGCGCGATGACGCCTGACCTGTCGGCCCCGAGCGAGTTCATGCGGCTGCTCGAGATCGAGTTCGAGGAGCGCGGCCCTACCCGGGTCAGCGGCTCGGTCGCGGCCGACGAGCGCCACCACCAGCCGTGGGGGCTGATCCACGGCGGTCTGTACACGACCGTGATCGAGTCGTTCGCCACCACCGGCGCGTTCGAGGCGGTCAAGGACCAGGGCATGCAGGCGGTTGGCGTGTCCAACCACACAGACTTCCTGCGCCCGCATCGCAGCGGGCGCTTGCAGGTGGTGGCGGTCCCGGTCCACCAGGGCCGTACCCAGCAGCTCTGGCAGGTCGAGATCCGCCGGCCCGAGGATCGGAAGCTGGTGGCCCGCGGGCAGGTCCGGCTGCAGAACGTCCCGGCCGCCGCATGAGCACCTCGACGACGCGGACCAAGACCGTGGCCTGGGAAGACCCGTCGATCTCGGCTGCGGCTATGGCCTCGATGTCCGGACGGGAGTTGCTGCAGGCGATCGTCGACGGCCGGCTCCCCCGCCCGCCGATCGCCGAGCTGTTCGGCGCGCGGCTGGTCTCGATCGGCGAGGGCAGCGCTCGCTTCGAGTGCGTGCCGGACGAGTCGACCTACAACCCGATCGGGCTCGTCCACGGCGGCATGCTCTGCACGCTGCTTGACTCGGCCGCCGGCTGCGCCGTGCACACGATGCTTCCGCCCGGGGTGGGTTACTCCACGATCGAGATCAAGGTCAGCTTTATGGCTGCGGTCCGGGCCGGCATGGGGACGATCGAGGCGACCGGGCGGGTGCTCCGCCTGGGCCGGCAGGTGGCATTCGCCGAGGCCGACGCCCGGACGGCAGACGGCAAGCTGGTCGGCCACGCGACCACGTCGCTGGCGGTCATGCGCGGCTGAGGTGGCGCGGCGGGTGGCCGCGCGGCAAGGACGCCGTGCGGAACCGGCCCCATGGACGCTGGGCGCAGCCCAGCCCCTATTCGTACGAGAGGGCTTCGAGCACGTTCAGCTTGCCGGCGCGCCGGGCGGGCCAGATCGCGGCGATGAGCCCGGCGATGATCGCGGCGAACACGAAGATGATCAGCGTGCCGACGGGGATCGTGAACGCGACGGAGCCGA
>JBEDUQ010000163.1:0-2039 GCA_040414855.1 Actinomycetota bacterium | reverse complement strand
CGCCCGAGCGGCGGACGCCCGAGCGGCGTTAGCCGCCGGCGCTCCGCCAGCGCAGCGGGTGCTCGCCGGTGCGGACGATGCGCCCGCGCCGCTCCAGCACGACCAGGTGCGCCTGGGTCTCGCCGACCGCGGCGCGGCGCATGAAGCCCTTGATCTCGTCCCAGCCGCGCGACCAGGTCAGGGCACCGGCGACCTCCCAGACCGTCCCGGCACCGCTCGCCACCAGGGCGGCCGCCTCGTCCAGCCGCTCCTCGTGGTGGGCGGCGATGACGTCGATCCGGTCGCCGAGGCGGTCGAACCGCCACTCGTGGGCGGGCAGCACCGGGTTGTCGGCGTACTTGCGCAGCTTCTCGAGCGACTGGAGGTAGTCCCCGAGCGGGTCGGGGTCCGACTGGGGGTTGACCGAGACGTTGGCGGTGATCCGCGGCAGCACGTGGTCGCCGCTCAGCAGCAGACCGGTCCGCTCCTCGTAGAAGCACAGGTGGCCGGGGGTGTGGCCCGGGGTGTGGACCGCCTCGAGCCGCCAGCCGGGCACGTCGGGGTGGTCGCCGTCGGACAGCAGGACGTCGGGCGGCGCGACCACCACCACGCTGCGCAGCGCCATGCTCGCGTCCCGCAGCGAGATCAGCTCGGAGTCGGGCGCGCCGGCGTCGCGGAGCCAGGCGGCGGTGCGGTCGAGCAGCTCGTCGACCTGCTCGTAGCGGTCGTTGACCAGCGCCGCGTCGGCCGGGTGCAGCGCCACCCAGGCGCCGGAGACCTCCCTCACCTTGCCGGCGAGCCCGTAGTGGTCGGGGTGGAGATGTGTGACCAGCACGCCGCGCACGTCGGCGAGCGCCGCGCCGATGCTGGCGAGGCCCGCCTCGAGCGTCGCCAGGGATTCGGGGGCGTTCCAGCCCGGGTCGACCAGCACCACCCCGGCGGGCACCTCGAACGCGTAGCTCAGGACGTAGCGGAGCGGGCTTCGAGGGATCGGGACGGGCAGGCTCCACAGCCCGGTCCGCACCTGCTCGACCGGCGGCAGGTCCGCTTCGCGGTGGAGGCTGCTGGCCACGGTTCCTCCTCGGTTGTCCACAATGCCCGACGCAAGGATGCCCGCCGGAGCCGGACCTGTGCCATCCTCTCCAGCCGGACCAGGCAGCAGCCTCCAGGAAGGAGGGCGACATGCGCCAAGGCAGTGAGTTCGGTATCACCGGCCTGGCCGTGATGGGCCAGAACCTCGCGCGCAACATGGCCCGCAACCGGATCCCGGTGGCGATCCACAACCGGACCGAGGCGCGCACCCAGGAGCTGATGGAGCGCTACGGCGGCGAGGGCCCGTTCACCCCGACCCGCGGCATCGAGGAGTTCGTCTCCGCGCTGGCGTCGCCGCGGCGCATCCTGATCATGGTCAAGGCCGGCCCGCCGGTCGACCAGGTGATCGGCGAGATCGCGCCGCACCTCGACCGGGGCGACGTGCTGATCGACGGCGGCAACTCGTTCTTCGAGGACACGCGGCGGCGCGAGAGGGAGCTGCGGGACCGCGGCATCGAGTTCATCGGCACCGGGATCTCCGGCGGCGAGGAGGGCGCCCTCGAGGGGCCGAGCATCATGCCGGGCGGCTCGGCCGAGGCTTACGCCAAGGTCGAGCACGCGCTCACCACCATCGCCGCCAAGGTGGACGGCACGCCGTGCTGCACCCACGTCGGCCCGGACGGCGCCGGCCATTACGTCAAGATGGTCCACAACGGCATCGAGTACGCCGACATGCAGCTGATCGCCGAGGCCTACGACCTGCTGCGCGCCGCGCTCGGGCTCGAGGCGCCGCGGCTCGCCGAGATCTTCGCCCGCTGGAACCAGGGCGACCTCGAGTCGTTCCTGATCGAGACCACCGCCAAGGTGCTGGGCCAGGTCGACGCCACCACCGGCCGCCCGCTGGTCGACCTGATCCTCGACGAGGCCGAGCAGAAGGGCACCGGCCGCTGGACCGCCCAGTCGGCGCTCGAGCTGGGCGTGCCGATCACCGCGATCACCGAGGCGGTGTTCGCGCGGACGCTGTCGTC
>JBEDUQ010000162.1:0-27184 GCA_040414855.1 Actinomycetota bacterium | reverse complement strand
GTGGGGACCTCCTCCGGCGGCCCCATCTCCTCGACCACCACCGCGACCGAGTGGGGCAGCTCCTCGCGGAGCAGGGCGATCGCCTTCTCGCGGATCACCTCGGCGACGAAGTGGAGCTCGGGCTCGTCGCTGAGCCGGTCCTCCGGGAACAGCGGCTCGCCCTCGGGCAGGCGCGCGAAGATCAGTCCGGCGAGCACGTCGAGCTGCTCGCCGGTCAGCGCCGAGATCGGCACGACCTCGTCGAACTCGCCCAGCTCGCTGACGGCCTGGAGCGCCTCGACCATCCGCTGGCGCGCCGCCGCGTCCATCTTGTTCACCAGCGCCAGCTTGGGCGTGTCGATCCTGGACAATTCGCCGGCCAGGAAGCGGTCGCCGGGGCCGATCCCCGCCTCCGCGTCGACGATGAAGCAGATCAGCTCGACCTCGGAGAGGGTGCCTCGGACCAGGTCGTTGAGCCGCTGGCCCAGCAGCGTGCGGGGCTTGTGCAGGCCCGGCGTGTCCACCAGGACCGCCTCGCCTTCGGGCCGGCGCAGCACCCCGCGGATCACCGAGCGGGTGGTCTGGGGCTTGGCGGACATGATCGCGACCTTCTGCCCGAGCAGCGTGTTGAGCAGGGTCGACTTGCCGACGTTCGGCCTGCCGACGAGCGCGACCAGGCCCGACTTCACGACCGGTCCTCGGGGTCGGGGATCAGCCGTTCGGGCCCGAACCCGCCGGGGAAGAGCTCGCCGAGGGTGGTGGCCATCAGCTCGTCGCCGGACTCGCCGGCCAGCAGCACCCGCAGCGCCGACCCCGCGGGGAACTCCAGCAGGGCCTGACGGCAGGCGCCGCAGGGCGAGGCCGGCTCGGTGCCGTCGGCGGCCACGGCCACGGCGGTGAAGCGGCGGTGCCCGGCGGCGACGGCCACGACCACGGCCGCCCGCTCGGCGCAGATGGTCATGCCGTAGGAGGCGTTCTCGACGTTGGCCGCCGTGATCACCTCGCCGGTGTCGGTCAGCAGCGCCGCGCCGACGTGGTAGCCGGAGTAGGGCGCGTACGACCGCTGCCTCGCGGCCCTGGCGGCGGCGACCAGCTCCAGATCGGTGGGAGCGCTCGGGGTGCTCATTGCTTGCGGGCCTCCGCGGTCGCCTGCTCGTCGGCGGACGTCTCCCTGGCGACCCGGTGGATTCGCACGCGGCCGATGCGGCGGCCCTGGACCCGCTCGGCACGCAGCGACAGCCCCTGGAACTCGACCTCCTGGCCCTCCTTGGGGACGTCGCCGACCAGGTTGAGCACCAGCCCGCCGATCGAGTCCCACTCGGTCGACGGCAGCTCCATGTCGAGCAGCTCGTTGACCTCGTCGATCGACATGCGCGCGTTGACCCGCCAGCCACCGTCGGGCAGCGGCTCGACGTTGGGCTCCTCGCGGTCGTACTCGTCGGTGATCTCGCCGACGATCTCCTCCAGCAGGTCCTCGATGGTGACCAGGCCCGAGGTGCCGCCGTACTCGTCGATCACGATCACCATGTGGCTCTTGCGCCGCCGCATCTCGCGCAGGCAGTCGGCGGCGCGCATCGACTCCGGCATCACCGGGGCCTGGCGCAGGATCTCCTGGAGCGGCTTGTCGGTCTGGCCGTCGTGGAGGCTGCGGAGCACGTCCTTGGCGTAGGCGAGGCCGACGACGTCGTCGATGTCGCGCCCGAACACGGGGATGCGCGAGTAGCCGGTGCGCAGGATGACGTCGAGAACCTGCTGGAGCGAGTAGTCCGACGGGACCACCACCATGTCGGGCCGGGGCACCATCACCTCGCGGACGATGGTGTCGCCGAACTCGAAGATGGAGTGGATCATCTCGCGCTCTTCTTCCTCGATGACCTCCTCGCGCTCGGCCTCGTCGACCATCGCCCGCAGCTCGTCCTCGGAGACGAACGGGCCGGTGGGAAGGCCCTTGCCCGGGGTGACGACGTTGCCGAGCCCGATCAGCAGCCGCGTCAGCGGCCCGAGGACCGGCAGGCGCGTGAGCGACCAGACCAGCGGCGAGACCGTCAGCGCCGCCCGGTCGGTGTGCTGGACGGCGTAGGTCTTGGGGGCGACCTCGGCGAAGATGAAGGTCACCACGGTCATGATCAGCGCGGCCAGCGCGACCCCGAGCCCGCCGCCGACCAGCCGCTCCATCACCGAGGTGAACAGCGAGGTCGCGCCGAACTGGACCACCAGGGTCAGCAGCAGGATCAGGTTCAGCGAGCGGGGGGTGTTCTCGACCAGGGCGCGGAGCTGCCGCGCGCCGCGGCGGCCCTCCTCCTCCAGGTGGATCGCGCGGATCCGGTTGGTCCGCGTGACGGCCGTCTCGGACATGGCCAGGAAGGCCGCGATCACGGTCAGCAGCAGGACCGCGACCAGCGACCAGATGTCGCCAGGGGAAATGCTCATCGGCGCGCCTCCGACCGCCAGCGCGCCAGCAGGTCGTCGGTCCGTGCTCGCATCTCGCGCTCCTCGTCGGGGTCGGCGTGATCGAGGCCGCACAGGTGCAGGATGCCGTGGACCGTCAGCAGCTCGAGCTCGGCCCGGAGACTCTGGCCGGCCCTGGCCGCCTGCTCGGCGGCGTAGGACGGGCACAGCACAATGTCGCCGAGCAGCCAGGGCGCGTCGTCGTCCTCTTCGTCGTCCTCGTCGTCGAGGTCGTCGTCGGCGCCGTCGCCATAGCGGTCGCTGGCGAAGCCGCGCGGCCCGACCGGCCCGTCCGGCGGCCCGGAGGCCGGCGACGGCCCGTCGATCGGGAACGCGAGCACGTCGGTGGGACGGTCCTCGCCCATGTAGCGGCCGTTGAGCTGGGTCATGACGGTGCGGTCGACCAGCAGGATGGAGATCTCGGACTCCTCGACGCCCTCGGCCTGCATCGCGAGCCGGGCCAGTTTGGCCAGGGACTCCTCGTCGACCGGTTGGTCGACCTGCTCGTTGGCGACGAACACGCTCATGCCGGACCCTCGACGCGGACCCGGAGGCGCTGATGGTGACCCGGCGCCGCTGGAGGCTCCGAGCCGTCCACTACGACCTCGCCTCGTCGTAGCGGCGGTACGCCTCGACGATGTCCTGAACGATGCGGTGGCGGACCACGTCCCGCGACGACAGGTACATGAACGCGAGCTGATCGATGCCGGTGAGGATCTCGCGGACCACGTTGAGCCCGGAGTGCTGCCCGTTCGGCAGGTCGATCTGGGTCACGTCTCCGGTGACCACCGCCTTGGAGTTGAACCCGAGCCGGGTGAGAAACATCTTCATCTGCTCCGGCGTGGTGTTCTGCGCCTCGTCGAGCACAATGAACGCGTCATTAAGGGTGTTGTGGGTGACTAGGAAGTCGTCGGTCACGTAGAGCGAGTCCTCCGCGGCGACCTGGATGCAGAGAGTGTCCTGCTCGCCGGCGGGCTCGATGCTGTGGACGAAGCGCATCGGGCGGCCGCCACCCGACTGCCGGTAGAGATCCCGCTTCCGCGCCAGCCGGAAGGGCTCGATACCCTCCGGGAGGCGGATGTCGAGGATGTACGCGTCGTTGCGGTGGTGAACGTCCCGCCCCCTGGCGCGTCCGGGGGTTCGACCGGCGGCGGGCCGGGTCCGCCAGTAGGCGACTCCACCGAGCGACCGGACCAAGAACAGCACGTCGTCGCGCAGCCGCTCCGAGGAGGTGCCGTACTGGATGCGGCAGGTCCGTGCGTCCTGGGTCACCGGCCCACCGTCGGTGTCGAGCAGGCCCTGGAGCACGGCCAGGCGGACCTCGGAGGAGTTGAGCAAGTAGTCTGCCGGGACGAACTTCGTGTTCGACCGCGTCCCGGCCAAACCGAGCTCCCGGAGGACGATCGTGACGGGGTTGGAGATGATCACCCCTCCGCGATGGCCGGCAGTGTGGCGGAGCACGTAGTCGACCTGGCTCTTGCGGCGCAATTCGATGCCGTCCAGGGCGCCCCCCAGGGCGACGGCCAGCTCCGGGTCGGCCGTCGTGAACGAGGGCGTGGTCGAGATGGTGATGCAGCCGTCGCCGAGCAGCAGGCCCAGCGCGTAGGGGTCCATCGGGACCTCGCGGGGCTCGAACTCGACCGGCGCGACCAGCGGCAACTCGAAGCGGTGGTAGTGCGCCGCCCTGAGCTGCCCAAGCATCTCGCGGGTCTCCAACACGCGCCGGGGCTTGCCGCGCATCCGGTCATGGCGGGTGGCGACCGCCCACAGGTGCTCCCCGCAGCACAATGTCGAGGCGCCGTCCTGCGCCGTGACGCGGAAGACCTCCTTGCGGCCCTGTGGGTAGACGCCGAGGACGGGAGTGGGCAGGCCGTTGGAGCCGATGACCAGGTCACCCACCTGAAGGTTGCCGATGGGGCGGAACCCCCAGGGCGTAAGAACCTCCCGGTCGTACGGTTGCGCTCTCCCGCGCATATACCCCAGAGGGGCCACTTCGATCGTTCCGCGCTCCATGTATCTGGCGATCTGCTCCGCGTCCATCATCTCGTAGAGGGCGTCGTACAGCGGGCGCAGGTACGGGTCGATCTTCTCGGAGAGCGTCCCCGGCAGGAAGCCGAGCTTCTCGCCCGCCTCGACCGCCGGTCGGGTGAGGATCAGACGATTGGTCCGCTTGGTCAGGAGCGCCTGGACCGCGACCGCCATCGCCAGGTAGGTCTTGCCGGTCCCGGCGGGACCGATCCCGAAGATGACCGTGTTGTTGCGGATCGCGTCGACGTAGCGCTTCTGTCCGGTGGTCTTGGGAGTGATCGAGCGGCCACCCCGCACGGTGATGACCGCGTCCCCGAAGACGTTCGACGGACGCTCGCCGCTGCCGTCCTGGACCATGTCGATCGAGCGGCCGACCGTCTCGGCGGTGAGCGGGCTACCCCGGTCGAGCAGGCTGATCAGCTCCTGGAAGAGGCGCGCGACCCGCTCGGCGTCCTTGCGCTCGCCGGTGATCGTGATCTCGTTCCCGCGAACGAACACGGTGCTCTCGAACGCGGCCTCGATCAGCTTGAGGAGCTCGTCCCGCGCGCCGAGCAGGCTCACCATCGAATGGCTGCCCGGGACCTGGACGTTGACCTTGATCTGAGTCGTCGATTCCTTGACTTGTGTGGGTTGTTGCACGCTGGCTGGATGCCCCCTCCTTCGGGGACGACAGATCGACCGGCCACAATCGCCGGGACCAGCCGAGTATAGCCGGCTGGCGGGACCCGATGCCCCAGGGTTTTCCGTGCCCGACCGCCTGCCGGGCACCCGGACGAGGGTAGCGAAGACCGGGGCGAAAGCTCCGGGAACGACCGCTTGAGACCGCCGACACCTAGCTAGACGCGTTCGGACAGGTAGGCGCGGCCGACGTCGCGCATGCGCGCGTGCATCCCGCCGTAGACCTCGCGGGCGGGAAGGTACTGCTTCCGCAGCTTGGCGACGAAGGTGTAGTTGGGGTCGCAGACGTTGGCGACCGGCGACTCGCTCGCCTGGGTGACCAGCTGGTAGCCGTCCAGGGGGTGGAGCCCGAAGTCGTTGGCCAGCCACTGGATCAGGTCGGCCTGGGCGATCCTGAAGGCGTCCTCGAGCGGCCGCGCGGAGCCGGCGGTCATCACGTGGGTGTCGGACTCCAGCCGCGGCCACGGCGTCGCGACGCCCTTGATCAGGTCGAGGACCAGGACCGTGTCCATGGCGGCCTCGACCGCGACCCCGCAGGTCTCGCCCTCACCCTGGCGGCAGTGGCCGTCGCCGAGCGAGAACATCGCGCCCTCGACGTTGACGCCGAGGTAGCAGGTGGTGCCCGCCCGCATCTCGGGGGTGTCCATGTTGCCGCCGTGGGCGTCGGGCACCAGCGAGGAGCGCGCCTCGAAGCCGCCCGGCGCCACGCCGACGGTGCCGTGCATCGGGTCCAGCGGCAGGTCGACGCTGTGGTCGGAGTTGGCCGCGCGGTAGGTCACCGTGCGGCGGCGCCGGTCGACCTCGTAGATCCAGACGACCTCGGGCAGCGGCTCGTGCAGCATCGCGGTCGCGTGGGTGGCGCTGAGCGCGCCGAACAGCGGCACGGTGGTCGAGGCCGCCCAGTCCCGCGATGGTTCGATCGAGACGAAGTGGACCGCGAGCGTGTCGCCCGGCTCGGCCCCCTCGACGTAGAACGGGCCCGTCTGCGGGTTCACGAAGCGGAAGTCGACGGTCCGCGAGACCACGTCGTCGACGCCGCGGACCTTGCCGCCGAAGGCGTCCTCGGTCCACACCTCCAGGACCGTGCCCGGCTTGACCGCCGTCACC
The DNA here is from genome assembly GCA_040414855.1 of Actinomycetota bacterium. Classification (GTDB taxonomy): domain Bacteria; phylum Actinomycetota; class CALGFH01; order CALGFH01; family CALGFH01; genus DASVXQ01. Next base: position 20,944 of record JBEDUQ010000162.1, on the reverse strand, counting down.
GGCTTGACGCCGCCGAAGGTCCACGCGAACTGCGACGGGTCTGGACGGAAGCTGACGACCTCGAGGTTGGTCACGCTGGCTCCTCCGCACGGACGCTGCGGCGACGGTGCCGGAGAGACCGGTATTGCCGCGATCACGGTTTGCCCAAGTATGGCCGGCCGCCGAGCGGCCCCACAACCGCCGCGCCAGGCGCCGCCGATCGCCGGACGCCGGCGCCCTGGGGTCCTACGACCAATGTGCAGGTTCGGCTCCTACCGGCGCCGCGCGACGCTGGGACACGACCCAGCTGCGAGATGGCCGGCGGCATGAAGCCCGACGTGGTGCTCATGGACCTGTCGATGCCGCAGATGGGCGGCGTCGAGGCGACCCGGCTGATCGTCGCCGAGAACCCTGAGGTCCAGGTGGTGGTGCTGACCTCGTTCAGCGACCAGGACCTGGTGCTCGACGCGGTCGAGGCCGGCGCGATCGGCTACCTGCTCAAGGACTCGGAGCCGGGCGAGCTGGTGCGCGGCGTCCGCTCGGCCGCGGTCGGCGAGTCGCCGCTCGACGCCAGGGTCGCGCGGACCCTGCTGGACCGGCGCCTCGAGCGGCCGGTCGACCCGCAGCTCAGCGACCGCGAGCGCGAGGTGCTCGCGCTGGTCGCGGGCGGCCTCGCCAACAAGCAGATCGCCCGCCACCTCGGCATCAGCGAGCGGACCGTCAAGTCCCACCTCACCAACGTGTTCCAGCGGATCGGCGTCACCGGCCGAACCCAGGCCGCCCTCTGGGCGGAGCGCAACGGCCTGCGCGACGCTCCGCCCTGAGGACCCCGAGGACCTGAGGACGACCCGGCTCCCTCAGCGGGTCCCGCCGGGCTCGAAGGCGCCTCCCTCGCCGAGGCGGTCGTCGGTCACCGGAGCGGCCGTCTCGGGCGCCTCCTCCAGGAACACGCGACCGGTCGCGCGCACCCGCTCCGGGTGGCGCTGATACAGGAACACCAGGTAGATCACCCCGAGCACCGCCCAGATCCCGACCACCAGGCCGGTCAGGCTGATCGGGTACGGCAGCGGGCTCACGAACTTGAACAGCGACTTGCCGATCCCGAGCGCGGTGAAGAACGCCGGCACGAACGCCAGGATCCCCAGGATGGGCACCACCCCGTGCAGCAGCACGTTGAACTCGGAGCGGCGCTCGCGGGCGTAGAAGACCGTGCAGGCGAGGTTCACCAGGATGTAGATGGTGATGATGATCGCGGTGTCGATGGTGGCGATCAGCGCGAACGCGGTCAGCGGCCCGTACTGCCTGCCGAGCCACAGCGAGATCACCAGCGCGAACCCGAACTGCACCGTGACCGCCACGTGGGGCGAGCGCCGGGTCGGGTGGATCCGCGCGAACGCCGACGGGAGCAGGCGGATCCGGCCCAGTGCGTACCAGGTGCGGGTGGTGGCGTTGGCGGCCGCGTTGGCGTTGGCGATCGCCGAGTTGGCGATGGCGAGGAAGACGACCACCCAGCCGACGCCCCAGACCTGCCGCGCCATACCGTCCCAGGGGTTGCCGCCGCCGAACTTCGCGAAGCCGGCCATCTTGTCGGGCCCGAAGAACACCGCGGCCGCGTAGGTGGTGATCACGTAGAAGACGCCTATGCCGAGCGCTGAGTAGATCACCGCCTGGCGGATCGTGCGGCGGGGGTCCTTGGCCTCCTCGGCCATCGGCGCCGCGGCCTCGAAGCCGATGAAGGCCAGGATGGTATAGATCGACGCCGCCGCGATTCCCGAGAAGCCTATGAAGCCTTCGACCTTCGCCTGCCCGGTGGTGAACACCGACAGGGTGTTGGCGTCGCCGGCCTTGACGATCAGCCACAGCGCCAGCGCCAGGAACACCAGGATCTCGAAGATCCCGAGCACCGTGCCGGTCCCGGCGCTGATGGTCACGCCGAGGTAGCCGAGCACGAACACCACCACCGCCGCCACGATCGCTGAGATGACCCACCAGGTCTCGAACGACCAGCCGAACTCGGCGTTGAGCACGCCGCCGACGACGTTGCCGAAGATCAGGTACAGCAGCGGCGCCACGAACGGCTCCGCGAAGGCGTAGCCCCAGGCCACCAGGAACCCGAACGCGGGGTGCAGGCCGCGCGCGGTGTAGGTCGAGAACCCGCCGGCCGAGGGCAGGTGCTTGGCGAGCTGGCCGATCGACACGGCGACCAGCAGGCAGGCGATCAGGGCGAGCACCACCGCCAGCGGCAGGGCGCCACCGGCGAACTGCGCGCCGACGATGATCGAGAAGGCCACGGCCGCCGCCGGTGCCATATGGGTGATGGACTGGAACAGGACTTCCCTGAGGCCGATCGCCTCGCGGGCGAGCCCGGGCGACGGCGTGCTCTGCGACACCACGGGATGCACCTCCTCGCGCGTCCCACGGGGACGGACCTCCAGGGGGTGGGTCCGTCTGACCCGGTCATACCGGAACCTGTAGCCGCTTGAACTGCCGTCATGATTGCGCGAGATCGACCCCTCTGTCACCAAGCGGTCGAATCGCGCAGCGGCTGGGAGCCGTGGGAGCCGGCCCTCAGCGGTTGTGGATCTCGACCGGGTCGACCGGGTCGGCGAGCTCGAAGCCGAAGATGGCGCCGTAGAAGTACATCTCGGCCTCGATCGAGCGGCGGATGCTGGCGGCCTTGCGGAAGCCGTGCTGCTCGCCCTCGAACGAGATGTAGGCGTAGGGGATGCCCTTGGCCTGGAGCGCGCCGGCCATCAGCTCCGCCTGCGCCGGCGGGACCACCGGGTCCTCGAGGCCTTGAAGCAGGATCACCGGGCAGGAGAGCCGCTCGGTGTAGTGGATCGGCGAGCGCTCGCGGTACAGCTCGGCCGCCTCGGGATAGGGGCCGATCAGCCGGTCGAGATAGCGCGACTCGAACTTGTGGGTGTCCCTGGCGAGCGCCTCGGCGTCGGCGACGCCGAAGTAGCTGGCGCCGGCGGCGAACAGGTCGTGGAAGGTCAGCGCGCAGAGCGTTGTGTAGCCGCCGGCGCTGCCGCCCCGGATGGCGAGCCGCTCGGGGTCGGCGAGCCGCTCGGCGGCGAGGTGGCGTGCGGCGTTGATGCAGTCGCGGGTGTCGACCACGCCCCACTGCCCGTCGAGCCGCTGCCGGTAGGCGCGGCCGTAGCCGGTCGAGCCGCCGTAGTCCACGTCGACCACCGCGAACCCGCGGCTGGTGAAGTACTGGACGCTGAGGGCGAGCTGGTCCACGACCTGCGCGGTGGGGCCGCCGTGGCTGACCACGATCAGTGGCGGCAGCTCGCCTTCGGGGGCGCGGGCGTCGGGGTTGGCCGGCGGGTAGTGCAGCGCGTGCGCGGTGCCCTCTTCGGTCGGGAACTCGATCGGGCTCGGCACCGAGAAGTAGGCGGGGTCCACCACCGGCTCGCGGCTGCGCCGCAGCACCTCGAAGCCGGAGCTGGCCGGGTCGATCACCACCAGCGCGCCGGAGGTGGTGGGGCCGCCGGCGAAGCTGGCGATCCGCCAGTCCGCGGTGGTCCGTAGGAACGGCGGGCCGAAGGTGGTGAACGGCAGGTCGAGCGTCCGCATCGGCGGGGTCGCACCGCCCGAATCCGCGTCCGGCTCGATCACGCCGATCCGCCACACCGGCCCGCGGCCGTAGGCGCAGGCGATCGCGCCGCCAGGAAGGAAGGTGTAGCTCGACATCCCTAGGACCCACTGCGCGGTCGAGAACTCGGCGTCCATCGGTTGCAGCGGCTCGACCGGCCCGCCGTCTCGGATGCGATAGAGGTTCCACCAGCCGCTGGCGTCGCTGATGAAGTGCAGGGCGCCGTCCGGGCTCCACCGGGGCTCGGCGAGCGACTCGTCCGGGCCGCCGGCGACCGTGGCGGGCTGGCCGCGCAGCTCGCCGGTGGAGCGGTCGAAGCCGGCGAGCCGCAGCTCGGTGCCGTCCCACGGCATCCGCGGGTGGTCCCATTCCAGCCAGGCGAGCCGCTCCCCCGCTTCGTCGAGCCGCGGCGCCGCGTAGAAGTCGCGGCCGGTGGCCAGCACGCGTGGCGCGGCGGAGCCGTCCGCCGGCATGATCACCAGCTCGTTGACGACCTCGCCGCCGTCGTGCGACTCGCGCACGCACACCAGCCACCTGCCGTCGGGGTCGAAGCTGGCGTCGGCGTAGCGCAGGCCGGCCGGCACGGACGGCTCCGGGGTGATCGGGCGTGCCTGCACGCCGGGGTCCTGCCGGTAGAGGCGCTGGTCGGCGTAATTGGAGAAGAACAGGGTGCCGCGGTGGACGGCGCAGGCGGCGCCGCCGTACTCGTGCACGCGGGTGCGCACGTTGAAGCCCTGGTCGGTGAGGTCCTCGGGCTCGCTCCAGCCGTCGCCGGCCGGGACCGAGCGGCAGACCACCTGGCGGCCGCCTTCGAGCGGCCGGCTCTCCAGCCACAGGACGGCGTCGCCATCGACCAGGATCTGGTTGAGGCCGACCGCGGAGCCGGCGATCAGCTCGGCGCTGATCGGCGAGGGCCAGGAGCCGTAGGGAAGGATGCTCGTCATGGCGGCTACCCCGGGGGCCAGCGCATCGAGCGGCCACCGAGCACGTGCAGGTGCAGGTGGTTGACGGACTGGCCGGCGGCGGGGCCGATGTTGGTGACCACCCGGAAGCCGCCGGCGACGCCTTCCTGCCTGGCGACCTGGTTGGTCGCCTCGACGAGGTTCAGCGGCAGCTCGCCGTGGTCCCTGGTGAGGGCCTCCAGGCTCTCGAGGTGGTCCCGTGGGATCACCAGCACGTGGGTGGGCGCCTGGGGGTTGAGGTCCCGGAACGCGACCACGTCGTCGGTCTCCAGCACCACGTCGGCGGGGATCTCGCCCTTGACGATCCGGCAGAACGGGCAGTTGGGATCGTAGGTCAAGCGACCGGCACCTCCTCGAGCTCGGCTTCCATGCCTTCGGCGTCGGCGCGCGTGCCCCGGACGGCCAGCAGCCGGTCGACCAGCTCGGGGCCACCGGGAAAGCGCACCTTGATGTAGTTGTCGCTGGTTCCCTCGGCCAGCCCCTCACCGGCCCCTTCGACCAGCACCTCGAGCCGCTCGCCGACGTGCGCCTCGTGGAAGCGGCGGCGCAGCTCGGCGCCGAGCGCGATCAGCTCGCGGGCGCGGGCCTTCCGCTCGGGGTCTGGCACCTGGCCGGCCATGTCCGCGGCCGGCGTGCCAGGCCGCTGCGAGTACCGGAACACGTGCAGCTTCGAGAACCCGACCCGCTCGGTGACCGCGAGCGTGGCCGCGAACTGCTCGCGGGTCTCGCCGGGGAAGCCGACGATCACGTCGGTCGACAGCCCCAGCCCCGGGATCGCGGCCTTGGCGCCCTCGACCCGCTCGAGGAACTCGGCGATCCGGTAGGGCCGGTGCATGCGCTGCAGCACCTCGTCGTCGCCTGCCTGGAGCGGCACGTGCAGGTGGCGGCAGACCTTCGGGTCGTCCCGGACGCGCGCCAGCAGCGCCGGGGTCACCTGGACCGGGAGCACGCTGGAGAGGCGCAGGCGCAGCAGGCCGTCGATGGCGGTGAGGCGGTCGACCAGCCTGGCGAGCCCGTCGCGCTCGCCGAGGTCGTCGCCGTACTTGCCGAGGTGCACCCCGGTCAGCACCACCTCGCGGACGCCGCGGTCTACCTGGCGGCGCACGTCGGCGACCAGTTGCTCCTCCGGGTAGGAGCGGAGCGGGCCGCGGGTGCGCGGGATGATGCAGAAGGTGCACCACTCGTCGCAGCCGGTCTGCGCCTTGATCGCCACCCGGGTCCGCAGACGCTCGCGCGGCGCCTCCCTCACCGTCAGCGGCAGCCGCCTCACCGCCGGCACGCCGGCGACCAGGTCAGCGATGCGGTCCTTGTCGTCGTTGGTGACCACCAGGTCGACCCCCGGGATCGCCTCGACCTCGGCCCGGTCCGAGACCGCGTAGCAGCCGGTCACCACCACGGTCGCGCCGGGGTGCTGCTCGGCCGTCTTGCGGATCAGCCGGCGCGACGAGGCGGTCGACTCGCGTGTCACCGTGCAGGTGTTGATCACCACCACGTCGGGCTGCTCGCCGGCGTGGGCGAGGTCGAAGCCGCGGGCGCCCAGGGCCTCCAGAGCCTTCTCGCTCTCGGCCTGGTTGAGCCGGCAGCCGAGGGTCTTGAAGGCGACCTTCGGCGCCGCGGCGGCCTCAGCCATCGGCCTTCCGGTCCCCGGCCCCGCCGGTGAACGCCTCGACCAGCGAGGTCTCGCGCGGCTCGCCGTCCCGGGGCGCCGGGTGGACGCGGATGTAGCTCTCCTCGCCGAGCACCCCGCCGATGACCTCGTCGCGCAGGGCCAGCATCGCGTAGGGGCCGACGCCCATCTGGGTGCGGTGCCGCCGCAGCGCCTCGCCGCGCAGCTTGGCGACCGACGAGGTGTCCACGTGGCAGGTGAAGCGCTCGTCGGGGGTGCCCTTCGGCGCGAACGGCGCGTCCTCGTCGGGGATCTCGAAGCCGTTCGAGGTGGCGAACTCGCGCCATTGGCGGAGCTTCGAGGCCGGGGCGCCCTCCTGGTACAGGCGCGGCCGGCGGCCCGCGGCCTCGGCGGTCCACGCGTAGGCGGCGAAGGCGGCGGTGGTGGCCGCGGTCACGGCCATGTGGTCCGCGTGGGCGGTGACCCCGCCCGGCTCCATGGTGACGACCACGTTCGGCTGGGTGCGCTCGAGGAAGTCGTGGATCTGACGGACCAGCTCGCCCTGGTCGGCGTTGGGCACCTCGCCGTCGCGGAAGTCGCCGAACTCGACGTCGTGGACGCCCAGCAACGCCATGGCCTCGCGCTCCTCCGCCTCGCGGACCTCGCCGAGCCGCTCGGGGGTGACCCCGGTGCCGTCGGAGATCTCGCCGGCCTCGCCGCGGGTTGCCGTCCAGACGGCGCAGCGGGCGCCCTTGGCCGCCAGCATCGCCAGCGAGCCGGACATGACCCAGGTCTCGTCGTCAGGATGGGCGAAGCAGCCGACGATCGTCAGCGGACGGTCCACGTTCCCTCCAGCTCGCGGGTGCCTGCGCGTGCACCCAGAAGCCTACCCGGCCCGGCGCCGCAGGCCGAGCGCGGAGAGCCGGTCGAGCAGCTCCTCGGGCGAGTGGTCGAGCACGGCGGCGAGCACGCGGATGTCCTCGCGCCGGATGGTGAGCATCTTGCCGGCGAAATCGCCGCGCTGCACCTGGAGCAGCGCCACGAAGCTCTCCAGGGTCCTTGCCTCCGGCTCCTGGCTGGCGCCGAGGGTCTGGAGGTCGATGCACAGCCCCTCGTCGGGCATGCTCATCGAGCCGGAGGTCGAGCCGGGCACCCGGCCGATCCGCGGCAGCAGCCCGTCCACCCGCACCCCGTAGTAGATGGCGAGCCGCTGGAGGCGGTTCACCGAGACGTTCCGCTCGCCACGCTCGTAGGCGCCGAGCACGCTTGCCTTGAACTCCCCCTCCGAACCGACCTCAACGTCGTGCAGCGACAGCCCTCTCTGGACCCGGACGTCGCGGAGCCGCTCACCCACTTGCTCCGCGTAGGACGCCATACGCACCCTCCCGACCGAGCTGACGGTGGGCGGACTCTAGCATTGCCCCCTAAGCCCTTCAATGACAAAAGGCGCCCAATGCACACTATGCGGGTACTTCGGGGCTTCGTGCCGGACTCGCCCGTCCTTGCGCCGAGAGGAGATCAGCGCCGGGTCGCTGGCTCGTTGCCGCTGCTGGCGATGCGTGCCCGCTGCTGCGCCACGGTGTAGCCCGGATCCTCCGCCGACTCGATCCCGGCGCGGTAGACCGAGAATCGCTGGAACGCGGAGCTGGCAACGATCAGCGCCCCGCCGGCGACCGCCACCGCACGCCGGCGACCGGCGAGGCCGACCAGGAGCGAGCCTCCGACCCCCGACGCGCCGGCCAGCACGCTGAAGCGTCGCGCCGGGCCCTGGCGGTACGGCTTGGCCAGCGGGCCGAGGCGGCGCCGCATGAAGATGCCGGTGGCCAGCTCGACCGCGCTCGCGCCGATCGCCAGCCGGCGGGCGGGGCCCGCGTCCTCGTACGGGGTGACGATCGTCGCCATGCCGCCGGCCGATGCGGCCGCGCTGCTGGCGAACAGCAGCGGCAGCTCGTTGCCGGCGCTGTGCCAGGTCGGCACGGCCGTGTCGGCGATCAGCACGCCGGTGTAGGTCGACAGCGCCGGGCCCAGCATCCCGGCCGCCACCTCCGCGACCCGCCCGAGCCTCGGGAAGACGCCGAGGCGGTTGGCAACGGTGGCGCCAATCGCGGCCGGCGCGATCGACGCCAGAATCCAGCTGCCGATGTTCAGCGGCGAGGTCGGCTTGAACATGCGCAGCATGTACATGAAGCGCCCCGGCCGCCCGAGGTCGTGCACCAGCAGCGGCAGGCTCACGGCAACGCCGGCCGCCGAGGCGGTCATGGCATTGGCCGCCAGCCGGTCGTTGCCGGCGACCCTGGCCCCCAGCCCGAGCGCGGCGGATGCGCCGGTCAGGCCGCCGGTGAACATGTACCAGGGAACCTCGTCGGTCCACGGCGGCGTCTTGACGATCGGCTGGCCGTAGTACGACCGCGGCTGCCCGTCGGCTCGCCGCTGCCCGTTGGACTCCGGCTGACCGCTCATCGCCTGCCTCCTAAGAACGCCGCGGCCACGCCGGCGGCGAGCGCCCCGGCGGCGATGCCCGCCGCGCGCCACATCGCCGGCAGGTCCCTGGTGGTCGAAACCGGGTCCGGCGGCAGCCCGTACACCTCCGGCTCGTCCAGCAGCAGAAAGAACGCGCCCGCGCCGCCGATGCCGTCGTCGCTGCCCGACAGGTACAGCCGGGCGTCGTCGACGCCCTGCTGGTGGAGGGTGCCGAGCCGGCTCGCCGCCCGCTCGCGCAGCTCGTCCAGCTCGCCGAACTGGATCGAGTCGGTTGGGCAGGCGTGCGCGCAGGCCGGCTCCATGCCGCCCTTCAGCCGGTCGTAGCAGAGCGTGCACTTGAAGGCGCGCCCGTCCTCCTCGCGCCTGCTGATCACCCCGAACGGGCAGGCGGGGACGCAGTAGCCGCAGCCGTTGCAGATGTCCTCCTGGACCACGACCGTGCCGAACTCGGTCCGGAACAGCGCCCCGGTCGGGCACACCTCCAGGCACGCCGCCGAGGTGCAGTGCTTGCACACGTCCGAGCTCATCAGCCAGCGGACGCCGCTGGCGCCCACCTCGGCGGGCTGAATCGGCTGCTCCGGCTCCATCGGTTGCGAGGTGATCCGCGTGGTGGCCGGGACCTCCTGCTCGACGAAGGCGACGTGCCGCCAGGTGTCGGCGCTCAGCTCCATGGTGTTGTCGAAGGACCTGCCGGTCAGCTCGAGCGGGCCGTCCTGCGGCACCATGTTCCATTCCTTGCAGGCCACCTCGCAGGCCTTGCAGCCGATGCACACCGAGGTGTCGGTGAAGAACCCCATCCTCGGGTGGGCCTCGTCCCGCGTGTAGCCGGCTCCGAAGGTCGGCGTCGGCAGTGGTGTCGTGGCGCTCACTGGCTCCCTCCCTCGCCGGCGCCGGCTCCGTGGGCGTTGCCGCCGTTCTGGCGGTGCCGCTCGACCAGCTCGTCGAGCGCCGGCCCGCGCGGACGGCGCCCGGGCATGATGTCGCAGGTGAACGCCTTGCTCTCCATGATGTGGACGTTGGGGTCCGACAGGATCGCGATCAGCTCGTTGGGCGAGTCGCCGGTCACCAGCCCGTTGGGACCCCAGTGGTACGGGACGCCGACCTGGTGGACGGTGTGGCCCTCGACCTGGAGCGGCCGGACCCGGCTGGTCACCAGCACCCGCGCCTCGACCGCGGTGCGGCTGGTCAGGATCGTGGCCCAGTCGCCGTTGCGGAGGCCGCGCAGCTCGGCCAGCTGCGGGCTGACCTCGACGAATGGCTCCGGCTGGAGCTCGGCCAGATACGGCAGGCTCCGGGTCATGCCGCCGGCGGTGTGGTGCTCGGTGAGCCGGTAGGTGGTGATCGCGAACGGGTAGGCCCCCGAGCCCGGCTCCGAGTCGGAGGGGTTGTAGCGGTTGCCCCGCCGGTCGAAGGTCTCCATCGCCGGGTTGGTCTGCTGGCGGTAGAACGGGTTCATGGCCGGAGACTCGCGCGGCTCGTAGTGGGTCGGCATCGGCCCGTCCGCCAGTCCGGCCGGCGCGAACAGCCAGCCCTTGCCGTCCGACTGCATGACGAACGGGCTCTTGCCGTCGAGCGCGGAGTCGGCGGTGGCGCCCTCCGGTGGCTGGTAGTCCGGCCGCTTGGTGGCGTTGAAATCGGGGTTGTCCAGGCCGGTCCAGCGGCCCTTCTCCTCGTCCCACCAGACATACCGCTTGCGCTCGGACCATGGCTTGCCGTCCGGGTCCGCCGAGGCGCGGTTGTAGATGATGCGGCGGTTCAGGGGCCACGCCCAGCCCCACTCGGGCGCGACCCAGCTCTGCTCCTGACCGGGCCTGCGCCGGTCCGCCTGGTTGACGTCGTCGGCGTACACGCCCGAGTAGATCCAGCAGCCGCAGGTCGTCGAGCCGTCCCGCTTCAGCTCCGTATAGCTGCTGAGCGGCTTGCCGTCCGCGGTGTAGCCGCTGATCTCGCGCAGCACGGCGGGCGCGCTCGGTTCGTCGTACCGGCCCTCGACCGGGTAGTCCCAGGCCAGCTCCTTGACCGGCAGGTCCTTCGGGTCGGTCGACGACGCCAGCTTGCGTTGGATGATCCGGCCGAGGTGGTAGTAGAACCACAGGTCCGAGCGGCAGTCATCGGGCGGGTCGATGGCCTTGCGGTGCCACTGGAGCAGCCGTTGGGTGTTGGTGAAGGAGCCCTCCTTCTCGGTGTGCGCCGCGGCCGGCAGGAAGAACACCTCGGTCGGGATCTCCTCCGGACGCGTCCGCCCGGTCTCGATCTCGGGGCCGTTCTGCCAGAAGGTGGCGCTCTCGATCAGCCGGAGGTCGCGGACCACCAGCCAGTCGAGCCTGGCCATCGCCCTGCGGTGCAGGCGCCCGTTGGGCGAGCCGACCACCGGGTTCTCCCCTGGCAGGAAGAAGCCCTTGCACCAGCCGTCGAGCATGCCCATGACCGCCGGGAAGATCGAGTGGTTGCCGGTCAGCTTGGGCAGGTGGTCGAAGCGGTAGTCGTTCTCCTGCGTGGCCGCGTCGCCGAAGTAGGCCTTCAGCAGGCTGATCATGTAGTCGTCGGCGTTGCCGAAGTAGCCGCCGGGCAGGCGCACGTCGTCCAGGTAGGCCTTCAGGCTGTCGTGGTCGCCGAGGTTCGGCATCGGCAGGTAGCCGGGAAGCAGGTTGAACAGGGTCGGGATGTCGGTCGAGCCCTGGATCGACGCGTGGCCGCGCAGCGCCAGGATCCCGCCGCCGGTCCGGCCCATGTTGCCGAGCAGCAGCTGGATGACCGAGGCGGTGCGGATGTACTGCACGCCGACCGAGTGCTGGGTCCAGCCGACCGAGTAGCAGATCGCGCTGGTCCGCTCCCTGCCAGAGTTGCGTACCAGCGCGTCGGCGACCTCGAGGAGCTGCTCCTTGGGCACGCCGCAGACCTGCTCGACCAGCTCGGGCGTGTACCGCGAGTAGTGCCGCTTCAGGACCTGGAAGACGCAGCGCGGGTGCTCCAGCGTCGGGTCCACGTTCGGTGGGTGGCCGTGCACCAGGGTGGCGCCGCGGGAGCCGTACCAGTCACCGGTCGCGGTGGCCTCCAGCGTGGACCGCTCGCCCATGCCCGAGCGGACCTCCATGCCCTCGTACATCCAGCTCTTCGTGTCGTAGCGCCCCGTGTCGGGGTTGAACCCGGAGAAGAAGCCGTCCAGGTCCTCGGTGTCCTTGAACTCCTCGCGGAGGATCACCGGCGCGTTGGTGTAGTTCACGACGTAGTCGCGGAACTCGTGGCCGCCCTGGAGGATGTGGTTGATGATCCCGCCGAGGAAGGCGATGTCGGTCCCGGCGCGGATGGGCACGTAGGTGTCGGCCATCGCGCTGGTGCGGCTGAAGCGCGGGTCGACGTGGATGATCTTGGCGCCGCGCAGCTTCGCCTCCATGACCCACTGGAAGCCCACCGGGTGGGCCTCGGCCATGTTCGACCCTTCGATCAGGATGCAGTCAGCGTTCTGAAGGTCCTGCTGGAAGGTCGTGGCGCCGCCGCGGCCGAACGAGGTCCCCAGACCGGGGACGGTCGAGGAGTGTCATATGCGCGCCTGGTTCTCGATCTGGATCGCGCCGAGGGCCGTGAACAGCTTCTTGATCAGGTAGTTCTCTTCGTTGTCCAGGGTCGCCCCGCCCAGGCTCGCCATCCCGAGCGTGCGGTTCACCCGGCGGCCCTGCTCGTCGCGCTCCTGCCAGGTCTCCTCGCGGGTCTTGATCACCCGGTCGGCGATCATGTCCATCGCGACCTCGAGCGCGAGCTCCTCCCACTCGGTGCCGAACGGCCGCCGGTACTTCACCTTGGTCTCGCGGCCGGGGCCCGCCACCAGGGCCTTGGTCGCCGAGCCCTTGGGGCAGAGCCGCCCGCGCGAGATGGGGCTGTCGGGGTCGCCCTCGATCTGGGTGATCCGCTCGTCCTTGACGTAGACCCGTTGCCCGCAACCGACCGCGCAATAAGGGCAGATCGACTGGACCACCCGATCCGCCGCTTCAGTCCGCGGCGCCAGGACCCGCGAACCCTTCGATTGCGCTCCCTTTCCAAGCCCGAGCACGTCCCCGGCGCGCACCTGGCGCACCAGCGGCAACGACCCGAGCACCCGGCTGAACTCCAACAGTCGCCCCCTCGGCGCGAGATGACGTCCACTGCCTGGTGGAATACCGCACCGGGAGAAAGCGAAACGGGTGATGGCCGGTCATCGCTGGGCCGCGGCCGCTGGAGGCCGTGGCCGACGTGCCCTGGCCGGCGGCGAGGCGGGCCCGGGACCGCGGCGGGACAGCGGGTCAGCGGGTGGAGCCGCGGAGGCGGGCGAACAGCCCGCCGGAGGAGCCGTCGACGGCCTCTCCGCGCAGCTCGGCGAGCTGCCGGATCAGCCGGCGCTCCTCTTCCGAGAGGCTCGCGGGGATGTCGATCCGCAGCTCGACCAGCAGGTCGCCACGCCGCGACCCCCAGCCGTCCGCGCCGGGCACGCCCTTCTTGCGGAAGCGCTTGAGGGTGCCCGGCTGGGTGCCGGGGTCGACCTCGATGGTCAGATCGTCGCCCTCCAGGGTCTCGAACTGGACGCTGCCGCCGAGCACCGCCATGGTCATCGGCACCGAGACGCCGCAGAACAGGTCGTCGCCGCGGCGGCTGAAGACCGGGTGCGGCGCGACCGACAGCTCCACCCACAGGTCCCCCGCCGGACCGCCGAACTGACCGGCGTGGCCGCGCCCGGGGAGGCGCTCGCGGACGCCGTCCTCGACGCCGGCGGCGATGTCGACGGTGATCGTCGACTCGGTGGCGATCAGGCCGCGCCCGCGGCACTTTGTGCACGGCGTGCGGATCTCCTGGCCGCTGCCGTCGCAGACCTGGCAGGTCGAGGCGGTGACGATCTGGCCGAGCAGTGACTGGCGCACGGTGCGCTGCTGGCCGGTCCCGCCGCAGCGCTCGCAGACGATCGGCTCGGTGCCGCGCGCGGCGCCGGAGCCGTGGCACTCGTCGCAGGGGCCGGCGAGCCGCAGCGACACGTCCTTCTTGGTGCCGAAGACGGCCTCGACGAACTCCAGCTCGACCCGCACGCCCGCGTCCGCGCCACGCCTGGACCTGGAGCGCGGACGGCGGCTGGTGAACGGCGAGCCGCCGCCGAAGAACTGGCCGACCAGGTCCTCGAAGGTGGTCATGAACGGGTCGCCCGCGCCGGCGCCGGCGAGGCCCTCGACGCCCTCGGGACCGAAGGCGTCATAGCGCTGCCGCTTCTCCGGGTCCGCGAGCACGCTGTAGGCCTTGTTCAGCTCCTTGATGCGCTCCTCGGCCTGGGGGTCGTTGGGGTTCGCGTCAGGATGGATCTTGCGGGCCTGCCGGCGGTAGGCCCGCTTGATCTCCTCCGCGCTCGCGTCGCGCGTGACCCCGAGCAACTCGTAGTAGTCGGTCAAGCGTCTCCCCTGCTCGTACTTCCTGCTCCGACGCTCGTCCGGCAGCGTTCGGGCGGAACGGCTTCAGGTCCCGATTGTCCGCGTCACCGCTCGACGTCGTCCAGCACGTCACCGAGATAGCTGGCCACGGCCTGGACCGCCGCCATCGCGCGAAGGTAGTCCATCCGGGTCGGGCCGAGCACCCCGATGGTGCCGATGGTATCGCCTGCGGGGTAGGTGGAGGTGACCAGCGAGCACGCCTGCATCGCCTCGATCTGGTTCTCGGAGCCGATCACGACCGAGATCGCGCCGCCGCCGGTGAACGACATCTGGAGCAGGCGCAGCACCATGACCTGCTGCTCCAGCAGCTGGTAGACGCGGTGGATGGTCTCGAGCTCCTCGAAGCCGCCTGTCCCCGACAGGTGCGCCTGGCCGCCCAGCCAGACCCGCTCCGAGGTGCGGTCGCTGACCACCTGGCCGATGGCGTCGGCCAGCACGGTGAACAGCCAGCGCAGCTCGTTCGGCAGCGACTCCTCCATGCTGGACAGGACCAGCTCGGCGCGGTTCAGCCGCTCGCCCTCGAGCTTCTCGTTGATCCGCCGGCGCAGCTCCTCGAGCTGCTCGACGCCGACCTCGGCGTCGGTCTCGACGAGCCGCTGCTCGACCCGGCCGGTGTCGGCGATCAGCACCAGCATGACCACGTGGGTGCCGAGCCGGACCAGCTCGACGTGCCGGACCCTGGAGCGGTCCAGCGCCGGGGGCGCCACCATCGCGGTGTAGTGGGTGAGGCTCGCCAGCAGCAGCGAGGTGCGCTGGAGCGTCTCCTCGAGCCCCGCCGCGCCCTCCAGGTAGCGCATGACCGCGTCCTGCTGGGAGCGCGCCATCTCGCCAACCCCCGAGATCGAGTCGACGTAGTAGCGGTAGCCCTGGTCGGTCGGCACGCGGCCGGCGCTGGTGTGGGGGTGCGACAGGAAGCCCTGCTCTTCGAGGGAGGCCAGCTCGTTGCGGATGGTGGCCGACGAGATCCCGAGCTGGTACCGCTCGGCCAGCGCCCTGGAGCCCACCGGCTCGGCCGTCTGGATGAACTCGCGCACCACGGCGCGCAAGAGCCTGCCCTTGCGGTCATCGAGGCTCACACCAGTCCCTCCCCGACGATCGACCCTCAATTCAACCGAGCGTAGCAGTCTGACAAGGCGAGTGCTAAGCAGGCCGAGGTCGCTCGGAGGCCTCTGGCGCAACGTCTGGACTGGGCGGCTGGCCCGCCTTCGCCCGGGTTTGGGCACGGACCCGCTCCAGCTCCTCGGCGGGCAGGATCACCGGCTCGCCGACCCGCGAGGCCTTCCAGAGCAGCTCGGCGAGGAACTCGACCTGGATCGCGTTGTGCGCCGCGGTGGCGAGGTCGGCGCCGACGGTGATCACCCCGTGGCTGGCGAGCAGCACGCCGTTGTCGGCGCCGAGCGTGCCGACGACGTACGCCGCCAGCTCCGCGGTGCCGTAGGTGGCATACGGAGCGACCCTGACCACATCCCCGATCGGCGCGATCACGTAGTGGACCGCGGGGATCTCGCGGCCGAGCACCGCCCAGGTGGTCGCCCAGGGCGAGTGGGTGTGGACCACCGCGCCGACGTCGGGCCGGTCGCGGTAGATCGCCAGGTGCATGCTCAGCTCGCTGGAGGGCCGGTGCTCGCCCTCTTCGACGTCGCCGCCGGCGCCGACCAGCAGCACGTCCGCCGGCCCGGTGCTCCGGTACGGCACCCCGCTCGGCGTGATCGCCACACTCCCGCTCCGCGGGTCGCGGACGCTCAGGTTGCCCGAGGTCCCCTGGAGGAGCCTCGCGGCCTCCAGCTCCCGGCCGGTCTCCGCGATCTCGGTCCGGATGGCTTCCAGTCGCACGGCGGCCTCCTCGTCGGGTCGGGCTTCAGGGGGCCAGACGGCTGGTGACCTCGCCGTGCATGAACATGCCCCGCTCCGTGAGCCGCAGGCCCGGGCCCGGACCGAGCAGCCCGGCCGCGCGGAGCTCGGCCGCCCCGGCCCCCGCCGAGTCGACACCCAGCGCGGCGGCCTCGGCCGGCTCGAGCCCGTCCACTGTGCGCAGCCGCAGCGCCAGCGCCTCGAACCGCGCCTGCGAGGCGTCGAGCACCTCGTGCCCGGCGGTCGGCCGCCGGCCGGCGTGGACCTCGGCCAGGTACTCGGGCACCCCGGCCAGGTTCCAGCGGCGCACCCCGTGGCCGGCCGGGTCGGCTTCGAACTCGTGGGCGCCGGCGCCGATCCCGAGGTAGCCGCCGCGGCGCCAGTAGGTCCGGTTGTGGAGGCTCGCGTGGGCCGGCATGCCGTCGGGGTCGCACGGGCCCATCGCCCAGTTCGACACCTCGTAGTGGGCGTAGCCGGCGTCGCCGAGCGCGGCGCAGGTCCGCTCGTAGCGGTCGGCCAGCAGGTCCTCGTCCGGCTCCTCCATGCGCCCGGCGGCCACCAGGCGGCCGAACTTGGTCGCCGCCTCGATGGTCAGCGCGTACGCGGAGAGGTGTTGCGGCGCGATCGCGACGGCCGCGCGCAGGGTCCGCTCCCACGAGGCGGCGTCCTCGCCCGGGCAGCCGAAGATCAGGTCCAGGTTCAGGTCGAGCGGGCGCCGTGCCGCCGCGGCCGCCTCGCGCAGCGTCGCCACCGCCGCGCCGACCCGCCGCGAGTCGTGGGGTCGCCCGAGCGCGGTCAGCACCCGGTCGTCGAAGCTCTGCGCGCCCAGCGACACCCTGGTGACCCCGGCGGCGACCAAGCCGTCGGCGAGCGGACGGTCGACCGTCTCCGGGTTCGCCTCGACCGTGATCTCGACCGAGGGAGCGTGGTCGAGCAGGTCGCGCAGGCGCCGCAACACCGCGGCGAGGTCGGCGGGCGGCAGCAGCGTCGGCGTTCCACCGCCCACGAACACGCTGCTCACCCGCGGCGGCGGCCCGGCGGCGCCGAGCCCGGCGACCGCAAGCTCCGCCTCGCTCACCAGCGCCGCCGCGTACGGCCGCCGCAGCGACTCCATCCCGGTGTAGGTCACGAAGTCGCAGTAGTGGCAGCGCGTCTGGCAGAACGGCACGTGCACGTAAACGCCGAACCGCCGCCGGTCGACCAAGGGCCCGCCCGTCGCGGGCGCCGTCGCCGGTGGGGTCGTCGTCGCGGGGGCCGTCGCGGCCCGCGCGATGGTCGCTGTGGCCGGCGCCGGGGCGGTCATCGCGATGGGGCCTCATCGTCGGTGCGGAGCGCCGCGACGAACGCCTCCTGCGGCACCTCGACCCGCCCGATCTGCTTCATGCGCTTCTTGCCTTCCTTCTGGCGCTCCAGCAGCTTCCGCTTGCGGGTGATGTCGCCGCCGTAGCACTTGGCGAGCACGTCCTTGCGCCTGGCGGTAATCGTCTCCCTGGCGATCACCCGCGAGCCGATCGTCGCCTGGATCGGCACCTCGTACAGCTGCCTCGGGATCAGCCGCTTCAGCTTGGTCGCCATCGAGCGGCCGTACGCGTACGCCTTGTCCTTGTGCACGATCGCCGAGAAGGCGTCGATCGGCTCGCCCTGGAGCAGCAGGTCGACCTTGACCAGGTCCGCCTCCATGTAGCCGCTCGGCTCGTAGTCGAGCGACGCGTAGCCCCGGGTGCGCGACTTCAGCTGGTCGAAGAAGTCGAAGATGATCTCCGCCAGCGGGAGCTGGTAGCGCAGCTCGACCCGGGTCTCCGAGAGGTAGTCCATGGTCGTGAGCGTGCCGCGGCGATTCTGGCACAGCTCCATCACCGCGCCGATGTGGTCCGATGGGCAGAGGATCATCGCCGCCACGTACGGCTCCTCGATCCGCTCGATGTTGCCGGGGTCCGGCAGCTCGCTCGGGTTCGAGACCGTGATCGTCTCGCCGGTCGAGACCGTCACCAGGTAGGCGACGTTCGGCGCGGTGGTGATCAGCTCCAGGTCGAACTCGCGCTCCAGCCGCTCCCGGACGATCTCCATGTGGAGCAGCCCGAGGAAGCCGCAGCGGAAGCCGAACCCGAGCGCGGCCGACGACTCCGGCTCGTAGACCAGCGCCGCGTCGTTCAGCCGCAACCGGTCCAGCGCGTCGCGGAGGTCGGGGAAGTCGTCGCCCTCGATCGGGTAGAGCCCTGCGTAGACCATCGGTCGCGGCTCGCGGTAGCCCGGCAGCGGCTCGACCTTCTGGCCGGCGACGGTCACCGTGTCGCCGACCTTCGCCTGTGCGACGTCCTTGAGGCCCGGGATCATGTAGCCGACCTCGCCGCTGGCCAGCTCCTGGGTCGCCACCGGCTCGGGGGCGAAGACCCCGACCTCCTCCGCCTCGGAGGTCGAGCCCGCCGCCAGCATCCGCACCCGGTCGCCCTTGCGGATGCTGCCGTCCACCATGCGGACGTAGGTGATCACCCCACGGTACGAGTCATAGAGCGAGTCGAAGATCAGCGCGCGGGTCGGACCGCCGGGGTCGCCCTTCGGCGGCGGGACCCGCCGCACGATCGCCTCCAGCAGGTCGGGCACGCCCTCGCCGGTCTTGGCGGAGACCCGCAGCATCTCGTCGGCCGGGGTGCCGACCACCTGCTCGATCTCACGGGCGACCCGCTCCGGCTGTGCGGCCGGCAGGTCGATCTTGTTGATCACCGGGATGATTGCCAGGTCCGCCTCGAGCGCGAGATAGAGGTTGGCGAGCGTCTGCGCCTCGATCCCCTGGGCCGCGTCGACCAGCAGCACCGCGCCCTCGCAGGCCGCCATCGCCCGCGACACCTCGTAGGTGAAGTCGACGTGGCCGGGCGTGTCGATCAGGTTCAGCACGTAGTCGATGCCGTCCGAGGCCGTGTGCGCCAGCCGCACCGCCTGGGCCTTGATGGTGATCCCCCGCTCGCGCTCCAGGTCCATCTTGTCCAGGTACTGGGCGCGCATCTGCCGCTCGCTGACCGCGTGGGTGAGGTCGAGCAAACGGTCGGCCAGCGTCGACTTGCCGTGGTCGATATGGGCGATGATGCAGAAATTCCGCAGGCGGGCGAGGTCGGTCGGCATCTGGTCCCGTGGGTGTCTCGAGGAGGACTTGTCTCCGGCGGGCTAGGATCCGTCCGCTTCCGCCGGGAGCGACCTCCCGAGCATACCATCCGCCCAGGTGACGGCCCTCGCGTTCGTTGAGCGCCGAAGAGCGGCTGTGCTAGCCTCCGTTGACTGCGAACGAACTGTTCCGAGCATCGAAAAGAGCCCAATGGCCAACATCAAGTCCCAGATCAAGCGCAACCGGCAGAACGAAGCCGCCCGGCTGCGCAACAAGTCGGTCCGCTCGGCGCTCAAGACCTACCGGCGCCGCGCGCACGAGGCGATGGCCAGCGGCGACGCCGAGGCCGCCGAGCAGGCGGTCAGGCGCGCGGCGCGTGCCTACGACAAGGCGGCCAGCAAGGGCGTGATTCACCCCAACAACGCCGCCAACCACAAGTCGCGCCTGGCCCGCTCGCTCGCCCGCGAAACCTCCGAGTAACCGGGCGTCGAGCCGAAACGAGGCGGGCGGCCACCGGCCGCCCTTTCGTTTTGCCCCGTCCTCGCCCCGGGCCTCAGCGGCCGGCGCCGGCGATCGCGATGCGGGCCACCACGAGCTCCAGCGCCATCGACGGCGACGGGCTGCCGTTGCGGATCTGCGCGTCCGTCTCCGCGATCAGGTCGAGCGCGCGGCGCAGCACCGAGGGGTGGAACCGCCGCGCCTGCGACCCGAGCTTGCGGACCTGCCAGTCGCGTATCCCCAGCGCCTGGGCGACCTCGCCACTCGCCGCGGACGAGTGCTCGCTCACGTACAGCACGTTGCGGAGCTGGCGGGCCAGCATGCCGAGCAGCATGATCGGCTCCTCGCCCTGCGCGAACAGCGCGTCGAGATAGCTGAGCGCGGTCGCCGGCTCGCCGGCCAGCATCGCGTCGGTCAGCTCGTAGCCGCGCCGGTCCGCCGTCTTGGTCAGGAACTCGGCGACGTGCCGCCGCTCGAGCGGCGCGGGAGGCGGCACCGCCACGTGCAGCTTCGCGATCGCCCCGGCCAGCTCGCGAAGGTCCTGCCCGACCGTGTCCACCAGCGCCGCGATCAGGCCCTCGTCGGCCTTGCGGCCGAGCCGCCGCACCTCGTTGCGCAGCCAGCTCGATCGCTCGGACGCCTTCAGGCGCTGCACGGTGACCACGTTGGCGTGCTCCTGAAGCTCCTTGAAGAACTTCGCCTGCCGGCCCACGCCGTCCGCCCGGAGCACCAGCACCGTGGTCGGGCTCGGGTCCTTTGCGGTCGCCAGCACCGCCTGCCGCCCGGCCGTGTCGAGCGTGTCCGCGCCCTCGATCACCACGACCCTGCCCCCGCCGAACAGCGACGCCGTCGCCAGCCCCATCGCGAACCCGTCGGGCAGCGACCCGCCCTGCACCTCCTCGACAGTGGTGTCGGGACCGAGCTCCGCGCGCGCGGCCTCGACCGCCTCGGCCACCGCCCGCTCGGCGAGCAGTTCCTCCTCGCCGATCACCAGCGTGGTGGGCGCAAACCCCGTTCGAGTGCTCATGCTCGGATCCTACCGGTCCAGCCCCCGTCGGTCGTCCCCCGGTCACCGCATCGCGAGCGCCCCCCGTCGGCGGCCAGCGCGGCCACGCGGCGGCGGGCGACGACCACGCCCACCACCACGATCACGCATGGCAGGAGTCGGACCGGGCCGGCCAGGGCGACCGAGGCGGCCGGCAGGGTGCTCGTGCGCTCGGCGATCGCGATCAGGGCGGCGAGGAAGGGGTCGGCGAGCCGGCACGCGAGCACGGCCACCGCGCCCAGCGGTGGGACGGCGGACGCGGTGGCCGCGACCACGCCGAAGAGCATCGGCGCCGTGGCGACCGGAACCGCCACGAGGTTCGCCACGAGACCCGCGACGGAGACCTGGCCGAACGCCAGCGCCAGCACCGGTGTGGCGCC
>JBEDUQ010000161.1:0-2768 GCA_040414855.1 Actinomycetota bacterium | reverse complement strand
AAGGGTGGCCAACAGGTGGAGGTGGTCGTCGATGCCTGAGCCGAGCCCCGCCGCCGGTGCCGCCCGCGGCCCCGGCGCGGGAGCGACCGTGCCGCTGGTCGACGTGCCCGCCGCCTACCTGTCCCAGAAGGCCGAGCTGGACGAGGCCATCGCCCGGGTGGTCGGGGCCGGCGCGTTCATCGGCGGCCGCGAGGTCGAGGCCTTCGAGCGCGACCTGGCCGCCTTCTACGGCGTGCCGTTCGCGGTCGGGGTCGCCTCCGGCACGGCCGCGCTGCACCTCGGCCTGGCCGCGCTCGGCGTGGGGCCCGGCGACACCGTGGTCACCGTCGCCCACACCTTCGCCGCCACCGCGGAGGCGGTCGAGCACGCCGGCGCGACCGCCCGCTTCATCGACGTCGACGAGACCACCGGCGGCATGGACCCCAAGGCGCTCGCCGCCGAGCTCGACCGCCTCGGCGGCGACGTCGCCGCGGTGATGCCGGTCCACCTCTACGGGCTGCCGGTCGACATGGCAGCGATCGGCGATATTGCCGCCCAGGCCAGCGTGCCGGTGCTCGAGGACGCCGCGCAGGCGCACGGCGCGACTGTGGAGATGGCGGGCGAGCGGACGCCGCGCCGCGCCGGATCGCTTGGCGCGCTCGCGGCGCTCAGCTTCTATCCGGGCAAGAACCTGGGGGCGTTCGGCGACGCCGGCGCGGTGCTCACCGCCGACCCGGGGCTCGCCGACCGGATCGCGCGCCTGCGAGACCACGGCCGCAGCGGCAAGTACGAGCACGCGGAGGTCGGCTGGGGCGAGCGCCTCGACGCCCTTCAGGCCGCGGTGCTCGCGGTCAAGCTGCGCCGGCTCGAGGCCGGCAACGCCAGCCGGCGGCGGCAGGCGGCCCGCTACGGCGAGGCGCTCCAGGGTGTCGGCGACCTGACGGTGCCGGCCGAGCCCAAGGGCCGCCGCGGCTCCTGGCACCTCTATGTGGTGCGCACCGGACAGCGCGACGCCCTGCTCGCGCACTGCCGGGCCGCCGGGGTCCAGGCGGGCGTCCACTACCCCCTGCCGCTCCACCTCCAGCCGGCCTTCGAGCACCTCGGCTACGCGCCGGGCGACCTGCCGGTCACCGAGGCGTGGGCGCGCGAGTGCCTGAGCCTGCCGCTCTACCCCGAGCTGCCCGAGGCCTGGCAGGACCGGGTGATCGCCGCGGTCCGGGACTTCTTCTCGGCATGAGCGGTTGCCGATCCGGTAGCGTATGACCCGACCAGGGATGATGCGACCATGACGGATCAGCGGGACTGCCTCGTCTCCGTCGTTGTGCCGGCGCACAACGAGGAGGCGACCGTCGCCGTCTTCGTGGAGCGGACCGCCAAGGCGTTCGCCGCGCTCGGCCGCGCGTGGGAGTTGCTCTACGTCGACGACGGCTCGACGGACGGGACCAGCGCGGCGGTCGAGGCGGCCGCCGCCGCCGAGCCGCGCGTGCGGCTGATCCGCCAGCGCCGCAACCTCGGGCTCACCGAGGCGCTGAACCGCGGCTTCCGCGAGGCCAAGGGCGAGCTGATCGTCTTCCTCCCCGCGGACCTGGAATCCGACCCGGAAGTCGACATCGCGCTGCTGCTCGACAAGCTCGACGAGGGCTACGACGTGGTCGCCGGCTGGCGCCAGGGCCGCCGCGACGGCAAGCGCTACGCCAGCCGGCTCGCGAACCTCACCTGCCGGGCGCTTTTCGGGCTCGACGTCCACGACATGAACTGGATCAAGGCGTTCCGGCGCGAGGTCACCGACTCGCTTGCGCTGCGCTCGTCGTGGCACCGCTACATCCTGGTGATGGCCCAGAACGAGGGCTGGCGCATCGGCGAGGTCAAGGTGCCCTACGAGCCGCGGCAGAGCGGCCGGTCGAAATTCGGCTTCTCGCGGCTGCCGGTGTCGTTCCTCGACGTGGTCACGCTCAAGTTCCTGCTGACCTTCCAGCGGCGCCCGGCGATCTTCTTCGGCGCGCTCGGGTCGGGGATGATCGGCGCCGGCGTGCTGCTGTGGGCCTACCTGCTGTGGTCGTTCCTCAGCACGCACACGCAGTACCGGCCACTGATGCTGGTCGCCGGGATCGCCATGCTCGCCGGGCTGCTGGTCGTCCTGGTCGGGTTCCTCGCCGAGCTGGTGGTCAACGTCTCCGAGCGGGTGGAACGGCTGGAGCGCCGGCTCGAAGACGAACCCGACCGCTGACCGCGCGTTCCAGCGCATAGGCCGCGACCGCCCCCAGCAGCTCGAACAGCATCATCCACAGCCGCGAGACGAGCGCGACCACCAGCGCCGGCCCGGCCGGCATCACCGGCGCCAGGGCGAGCACCAGGACCCCCTCGCGCACCCCGAGGCCGCCTGGGGTCAGCAGCGACAGGAACCCGACCGCGTAGCTCGCCGAGTACCCGGCGATCGCCAGCGGCACGTCCGACGCCGGCAGCGGGAACATGGCCCGGACCAGCGCCGCGAACGCCAGCCCGGTGAGCACCCAATAGACCGCGTACCCGAGGGCGAGCCCGAGGATCACCCGCATGCCCGGCGGCGCCACGCTCGGGCCACCCCCGGTCCCCGCCCTCGCCGGGTCACTGAGGGCGCCGGAGGCGACCGTCTGGTCCCGGGTCGCGCCGGCGGCGGCCGTCGGGTCGCGGGGCACGCCGGGGTCGCCGGACCCGGCGCCCGCCGGGTCGCCGGGGGCCTCGACCGCCGCGGTCCGGTCGCTCACCGCCTCCGGGACCGCCGCGGGTTCGGCCGGACCGCCGCGGCGGAG
>JBEDUQ010000160.1:0-4696 GCA_040414855.1 Actinomycetota bacterium | reverse complement strand
GCAGCGGGGCGTCGTGGGGCACCACCGAGTCGAGCACCAGCCGCTCGACCCGGTCCGGGTGCGCCAGCGCGTAACGCTCGGCGACGAAGGTCCCGTAGGAGACCCCGTCGAGGGTCAGCTTGGCGGCGCCGAGCGCCTGCCTCAGCAGGTCGAGGTCGGCGACCGTGTCCGCGGTGCTGAAGAAGCGGCGCTTCTCGCCGACCGCGGTGCCGCAGCTCCGGACCGCCGCAGCGGGCGGGGCGCGGAGGTCCGAGCTGCCCATCGCCCGCTGGAGCGCCGGGCACTGGAGCGCGCCGGCTCCGGTCCCCCGCTGGTCGAACATGACCAGCCGGTAGCCCCGGAACAGTGTCGCCAGCGCCTCCGACAGGCGGGGCACGAACGGCACGCCCGGCTGCCCCGGCCCACCGGTCAGCAGCACCAGCACGCCGCGCGGCGCATTGGCGTCGTCCCGCGCCGCGACCTTCAGGTCGAGCCGGCCGCCGACCCGCCCCGAGTGGTCCAGCGGCACCGACAAGGTCGAGCAGGTGAACCCGGTCACGCCCTGGCACGGTCCCGAGCCGGTCAGCTTCGGTGGCGGCCCGTTGGCGGATGACCCGGTCGAGGTCGGCGCCGGCGGAGTCCCCCTGGGCCCCGCGCCGCCCGACCCACCGCCGCCCGTGCAACCCGCCAGCGCAACCTGGAGCAGCACGAGCGCCAGCGCGATCGCGGACAGCCAACGGATCCGCATGCCGGTTCCCACCTCCCGACAGCCGGTCAGCTCAAGTCTGCCATGCCCCCGGGACCCCCGGCTGCGCCAGCACCCATTTCGCGACGGCCTCGACGTCGACCTCGGCGCCGGTGTCCACCTCGAGCAGCGGCCCGCCGAGCCCGAGTGGCTCGGCCCCCCGCTCGAGCTTCGCTCGCAGCTCGTGGACGGTCTGGTCGTCGAGATGGCCAGGATGGCGTCGCGGGGCCCGCGCCTGGAACCTGCGCAGCACCTCGTCCGGCGGGCAGCGGCAGAACACCTCGATCGGCGGCACGCCCCCGGCGCCCGCCATCAGGTGGGGCGAGGAGACCGGCTCGAACGGCGCCTCGGCGACGGCGCCGGGAAGGTCGGGCAGCAGCGCGAAGATCACCTGGAAGCTGGCCACACCGAGCCGCCGCGACCACTCGCGGTCGCCGGCGCCGAGGCTGTCGAACAGGGCTTCCTTGATGACGTCCTTGCTGACCAGCGGCAGCCCGAGCAGACGGGCCAGCGGCACGGCCAAAGTGGTCTTGCCGCTGCCGGGCGGGCCCGTGACCACGACCAGGGTTCGCATACGATTCCGATGATCCCATGCGAAACGAGGTGAGGATGGCAGCGCACGAACTGTCGGAGCGCCGGACCGCCCGCATCCTGCTGGCCGACGGGCTGGACAGGATCCTGCTGTTCCGGTGCTGGCTGGACGGCGAGGGCTCGGGGCACGGACAGATGTGGATCACCCCGGGTGGCGGGGTGCATCAGGGCGAGACGCTCGCCGAGGCGGGAGCCCGCGAGCTGCGAGAGGAGACGGGGCTGTCGCTCGACCCCGCCGACCTCGGCCCGGTGGTGGCGGTCTCCAGCGGGGAGTGGGGCCTGCGCCGGCGCTACCTTGCGGTCGACTCGTTCTTCTGGGTGCGGGTGCCGGAGTTCACGGTGGACACGACCGGGTTCATGCCGCTGGAGCGGAGCCTGCTGACCGGCCACCGCTGGTGGTCGCGCGACGAGATCGTCGCCGCGATCGAGTCCGGCGGCGAGCCGATCATGCCGTTCGGCCTGCCGCCGCTGCTGGACCGCCTGCTCATCGGCGACCGCCCGGAGGTCCCGACGCGACTCCCCTGGCGGCCGCCGAGCCACTCAACTTGAGCTATCGCGCGGGAGCCCTGACCGGTGCCGCGGTCTCCTCCGGAGTGCGCGGTGCGCGGCCGAGCGGGCGGGCGCGTTCGGCGGCACTGAGGCCGAGCATGTGGCCGAGGAACAGCAGCAGCGAGACGGCCATCACGATCAGGCTCGGCACGTAGGGCGCGCCGGGGTCGCGGTACGAGAAGAAGGTCTTGGGAGCGAAGGTCGGCTTCTCGAGACCCGAGCCGGCCGGCGGCTCCTTGCCGCTCACCACCACGGCGACCAGCTCGGTGCCGTTCTGGTTGGTGAAGAAGACCTTCTGGTCGAGGTTGGTGACGTCGAGCTCCTTGCTGGAGTCCTTGACGTCCTTGTTGCTCTCGGTGATGAACTCCTGGATCACCGCCTGCTTTGCGGTCTCGAGGTCGGCGCGACGCGCCTCCTCGGCGGCGGACAGCTTGGCGCCGCCGACCGGCTCGGCCGGCTCTTCCTCCCAGCCGTTCCCCGCGCCGCCCTGGAACTGCTGGATCGCGGAGTACTTGGCGGCCGTGGCGCTGTTGGTCGCGAACGGCTTGAAGGACGGGTCGGTGCCCTTGGGGCCCGTCAGCGCCGGGGTCCCGGGCAGGCCGAAGGTCCAGATCAGCGAGAGCACGAACACGAAGCCGAAGAAGGCCGCGCCGCCGATCAGGTAGCCCTTGAGGACGCCGAAGTTGGCGGACAGCAGCATGATCACCGATCCCGGCAACAGCAGGACGGCGATGGCGAGAACCAGGGCACCCTTCACGGGACCGTCTGCCTCCTTGTCGCGATCGTCGCGATCATCGGCCTACCCGGCGCGCAGCGCGCGCACCAGCGCGATCGCGTCGCGGTTGCTCAGTGCCTTGAAGTCCAGTTGCGGGCGCTTCTTGCCGTCGCTCTGGATCGAAAGCAGGTAGTTGACCAGGTTGGTGACCTGCTGGTCGTTCATGGCCCCGCCGTAGCGGACGCCCCAGGCGGGCATCGGGGTGGGCGGGCGGCCCTCCTGGATGGTGTTCCAGGCGACCTGCCCGACGTCCTGGCCCTGGTGGCGCTGCCAGATCTCGTGCAGGTTCGGCGCCGGGAAGTCCGCCGGCTTGGCGTCCTTGACGCCGGGGATCACGTAGCGCTTGACGACCCCGCCGGTGGCGTTCAGGCCGTGGCAGCGCGCGCAGAACTGCTCGAAGGTCTGCTTGCCCAGCTCGACCGACTCGGTGGTGAACCGGGAGCTCGCCTCGCGCTGGCGAACGGGCTCGCGGATGTAGAGGAACGGCAGCAGCAGCGCCAGCAGGACGGTCAGCACCACGCCGGCGGCCTGGTAGTTCTCCATCAGCGGGCCTTCGAGCGCCTCGTCGGTCGGGCCCGGGCGGCGCGACGGCGGGAGGTGGCCGGCGCTGACGGCCTTCTGGCGGGCGGAGGCGATGCCGACGATCAGCAGCACCAGGATGATGATCGCCGCGGCGAACAGCAGGAGGAGGACGGCACCCTTGCTCATCACGCGCCCTCCTGCACGCTGCCGCCGATGCAGTGCGGGCCTTCGAGCTCCTGGCCGGTGGTGTTGGTCCCACGCGGCGGCCCGGTGACGATCTTGGAGGTGTCGACGGTGACCTGGTCACCGGACACGCTGACGGCGAAGCGGTCGAGCCCGCGCGGCGCCGGGCCCTCCTTGTACTCACCGGCCTGGTTGTACTTGGAGCCGTGGCACGGGCACTCCCACCACTGCGAGGTCTCGCACCACGGCACCCGGCAGCCGAGGTGGACGCAGCGCTGGTACAGCGCCATGTAGCCGCCCTCGCTGACGCCCTTGTAGAGCCCCTGCGAGTCCTTGGACTCGTCGTAGGGCACCAGGTAGAAGCGGCCGTCCGGCACGTAGGCGTAGCCCTTGTTCGCCTTGATGTCGCCGTCGATCTTGGACTTGGTGCCGGCCTTGATCTTGGTGCCGAATCCCTCGGACAAGTTCGGCCACAGGAAGTACACGCTGCCGAGACCGAAGCCGGTCACGCTGGCGCCGAGAGCCGCGAGCCACGCCGTTCGAAGGAACGAGCGCCGGCTGACCCGCGGTTTCTTGGCGGCCGGCCGTGGTGCGGCGGGCCGGACCCCCGTGGTAATCGCCATTGCTACTCCTGTCCCCTCTCGTCGCCTAGAGCTCGAAGAACAAGCAGGCCTTGTCCGGGTGCGTGACCGACGAGCAGGTCTCCTGCCACGGCCACACCCAGTTGAAGCCGGGGCCGCGGAAGAAGGAGCCGTTCAGCACCAGCACGGCCCAGAACATCATGAACATCGTGAACAGCAGGATCGCCAGCTTGCGGTTCTCGGGACGCATCGACGGGTTCTTGTCGAAGTACGGCGTCGCGGCGAGCGCCAGCAGGCCGAGACCCGGGATGGTCACGCCGGCGACCATCGGGTGGAAGTAGCGCAGCAGCTCCTGGAGGCCGAGGAAGTACCACGGCGCCTTGGAGGGGTTCGGCGTCAGGTTCGAGTTGGCCAGCTCGCGCAGGGGCGCGTTGACCAGCACCGAGAACACGGTGACGAAGGCGAACATGGCGAACGCGGCCACCGCCTCGCGGATCAGCAGGTGCGGCCAGACGTTGACCTTGTCCTCCTGGCGCGGCTCGGCGCGCTGGATGCCCTCGGGCGGGACCATCGCGAGCAGGCGGTGCGTCTCGCCGAACTTGCCCTGGGCGCCGACCTGGCCCGGCACGCCCCGACTGGCCACCGCGGCGGCGACCCGCGCGGCGCGCTCCTCAGGGGTGAGCCTGCCGCCGTTGCCTCCCGGCGCGCGCGCCGGGGCGGCCGGCCGGGCCGCGGGCGCGCCGGCCGCAGCCGCCGGGGTTGCGGCAGCCG
>JBEDUQ010000159.1:0-30896 GCA_040414855.1 Actinomycetota bacterium | reverse complement strand
TCAGCGACTGGTGCGGCGACGACTTCTCGGACATCAGCTACCAGCCCGACAAGGTCAAGTCGATTCTCGAGGGCGCCGGCTGGGCCAAGGGCAGCGACGGCATCTACGCCAAGGGCGGCAAGCGGTTCTCGGTCCAGTTCAACACCACCGCCGGCAACAAGAACCGCGAGGACACCCAAGCGCTGCTGAAGGAGAAGGCAAAGGCTGCCGGCATCGAGCTGGTGATCAAGAACTTCCCGCCGACGCAGCTCTTCGAGGACAAGCTGCCGAAGCGCGACTTCACCCTCGCTGAGTTCGCGCAGGTCGCCTCCTCCGACCCCAGCGTCACCTCCATCCTCGCCGCGGACCAGATCCCGAGCGCGGCCAACGGGAACAGCGGCCAGAACTTCTACGGCTGGAAGAACGCGCAGGCCACGGCGCTGATGAAGGAGAGCGACAAGACCATCGACCACGCCAAGCGGCGTGACATGATCCTCCAGATCAACAAGCTGGAGCGCCAGGACCTCCCGTGGTTCCCGATGTTCCAGAAGCCACTGATCCTCGCGTGGCACGACGACCGGCTGACCGGCCCGATCGGTGAGTACACCACCTCGAGCTACGGCGGCTTCTTCAACATGTACGACTGGTCACTGAAGTAACCAACGTGCGGCCGGTGGGCGGGTGGCTGATGCCGCCCGCCCACCGGCGACGATCGGAGCGAAGATGCTGCGCTTCATCCTTCGGCGCCTGCTCATCTCGATCCCGCTGCTGTTTGTGGCCAGCGTGCTGGTCTTCACCGTCATGCACCTCACCACCGACCCGGTCGCCGGCCTCCGGTTGAACCCACGGATCAGCGCGGCGGACATGGTGCGGTACCGCCACGACCTCGGGCTCGACCGGTCCGGTCCCGCCCAATACTTCGCGTGGCTCGGCAACTTCGTGCGGGGCAACTGGGGGACCTCGCTGTTCAGCGGCATCGCCGTCTCGAGCCAGATCCGCGAGGCGCTGGTCAACTCGATGGTGCTCGGCATCGTCGGCTGGCTGATCGCCGTGGTGTTCGGGGTCGCGATCGGGGTGATCGCCGCGGTCAGGCAGTAC
This sequence comes from Actinomycetota bacterium, assembly GCA_040414855.1. GTDB lineage: Bacteria > Actinomycetota > CALGFH01 > CALGFH01 > CALGFH01 > DASVXQ01. Next base: position 29,819 of record JBEDUQ010000159.1, on the reverse strand, counting down.
TCGGTGTTCGACTATCTGTCGACCAGCGGCGCCTTCGTGGCGCTGTCGATCCCGGTCTTCTGGTTCGCGCTCATCCTCCAGCTCCTGTTCGGGCTGTACCTGGTGCGATGGTTCCATCTCCAGGAGCCGATCTTCTTCACCGCCGGGATGGTCCAGCCCGGGTCGATCGGCTTCGACCTGCTCGACCGGGTGCGGCACCTGGTGCTGCCGGCGATCGTGCTGGCGGTCCAGCTACTGGCGGTCTACAGCCGTTACATGCGCGCGAGCATGCTCGAGGTCCTGAACTCCGACTACCTCCGCACCGCCAGGGCCAAGGGCGTGCGCGAGCGGCACGTGATCGTCAACCACGGCATGCGCAACGCGCTCATCCCGATCACCACCCAGGCGGCGATCGACCTCGGCGGCATCGCGGGCGGGCTGATCGCCACCGAGGCGATCTTCCAGTGGCCTGGGATGGGCGCCCTGTTCGTCCGGGCGATGAGCGACGGGGACTATGCGATCGCGCTGCCATGGGTCATGCTCACCATGGCGTTCGTGATCCTGTTCAACCTGGTGGCCGACATCGTCTACGCCGTCCTCGACCCAAGGATCCGCTATGCCTGACGGGACCCTCGACCACCCGCCGGCGCAGCTGCTCAGCCCGGTCACGACCAGCATCGAGGCGCCGGCCACCACCGAGGCGCTCGGCCTCGAGGAGCACGGCCTCTCCCAGACCGCGCTCGCGTGGCGCCGGTTCCGCCGCCACAAGCTGGCGATGGCGAGCCTGGTGGTGTTGGTGTTCATCGCCCTGGTGACCATCTTCGCCGGCGTGGTCGCCCCCTACGGCTTCTCGGAACAGCACCTCGAAGCGACCCTGCGCGGTCCCGGCGCGCACCATCTGCTCGGCACCGACACACTCGGCCGCGACGAGTTCTCGCGGCTGCTCTACGGCGGGCGTATCTCGCTGCTGGTCGGGCTCGGCGTCGCCTTCTCGTCCGGGGTGCTCGGCACCCTGATCGGCGCGGCGGCCGGGTACTACGGCGGGCGGCTCGACAACATCGTCATGCGCATCACCGACCTGGTGCTGTCGATCCCGCTGCTGGTGATCCTGATCATCGCCTCGCGGGTGACCTCCGGCGGGTTGCTCGACATCGTGGTGGTGCTGTCGCTGTTCCTGTGGACGCCGCTGGCGCGGATCGTGCGAGGGCTGTTCATGTCCTTGAAGGAGAAGGAATTCATCGAGGCGGCGCGCATGCTGGGCGCGTCGAACCGGCGGATCATCTTCCGGCACCTGGTGCCGAACGCGCTCGGCGTGATCATCGTCAACGTCACCCTCACCGTGGCGCTGGCGATCCTCACCGAGTCGCTGCTGTCGTTCCTCGGCTTCGGCATCCAGCCGCCGACGCCGTCCTGGGGCAACATGCTGGAGGACGGCCGTGGGCTGATGACGCTGGCCGGCTGGCTGGTCTGGTTCCCGGGCCTGGCGATCCTGGTGACCGTGCTGGCCGTGAACTTCCTCGGCGACGGGCTGCGGGACGCGCTCGACCCGACCCAGCGGCGGGTCCGCGCATGACGGCCGAGCGGGTCGACGCGGCGCCGCTGCGGCGGCCGGCCGGCGAGACCGTCCTGGAGGTCGAGGACCTCAAGACCGTCTTCCACACCGAGGTGGGCGTCGTTCACGCCGTCGACGGGGTCAGCTTCTCGCTGGCCGCCGGCGAGGTGCTCGCGGTGGTCGGCGAGTCCGGCTGCGGCAAGACCGTGACCGCCCTGTCGATCCTGGGCCTGATCCCGACGCCGGCGGGCAAGATCACCTCGGGTAGCATCCGCTACCGGGGCAAGGACCTGCTCAAGATGCACCGCGACGAGCACCGGGCGATCCGCGGCGACCGCATCGCCATGGTCTTCCAGGACCCCCTGACGGCGCTCAACCCGGTGCACCGGGTCGGCCACCAGATCGCCGAGCAGATCGAGGCGCACCGCGACGTCACCAGCAAGGACGCCTGGCGCCAGGCGGTCGACCTGCTGAAGCTGGTCGGCATCCCCAACGCGGCGCAGCGGGCGCGCAACTATCCCCACCACTTCTCCGGCGGCATGCGCCAGCGGGTGATGATCGCCATGGCGATCTCGCTCGACCCGGAGATCCTGATCGCCGACGAGCCGACCACCGCGCTCGACGTGACCGTCCAGGCGCAGATCCTGCGGGTGCTGCTGGACGTCCAGGAACGCCTCGGGATGGCGATCATCCTGATCACCCACGACCTCGGCGTGGTCGCCGGCATCGCCGACCGGGTGATGGTCATGTACGCCGGCAAGCGGGTCGAGGAGGCCGACGTCCACACCCTCTACGGCAACCCCAAGCACCCCTACACCTGGGGGCTGCTCGGCTCGACCACCCGGGTCGACCGTCCCCGGCTCGAGCAGCTCGCGCAGATCCCCGGCGCGCCGCCGAGCCTCCTCTCGCCGCCGTCCGGTTGCCGGTTCGCACCGCGCTGCGCCTGGGCGCAGACGATCTGCCGGGAGGAGTACCCGGAGCTCCGCGAGACGGCGGAGCGGGACCACATCGCCGCCTGCCACTTCATCGACCTGGACGGCTGGGAGCCGGGACTGCCGCCCTCCCAGGTGCGCCGCACCGAGGAGGTGAAATGAGCCTCGCAACCGAGCCGGAGAAGGTCGACCCCAAGGCCGGGCAGGAGCTGGTCCGTGTCACCGGCCTGGTCAAGCACTTCCCGGTCACCTCGGGGATCGTGCTCCGCCGCCAGCTCGCGGCCGTGCACGCCGTCGACGACGTCTCCTTCACCATCCGCAAGGGCGAGACCCTCGGCCTGGTCGGCGAGTCGGGCTCCGGCAAGTCGACCACGGCCCGGCTGGTGCTGCGGCTGATCGAGCCGACCGCCGGCAAGGTCGAGCTGGAGGGCGAGGACATCACCGCGGCGAGCGGCGCCAAGCTGCGCCATGCGCGCCAAGAGATGCAGATGATCTTCCAGGACCCCTACGCCAGCCTCGACCCGCGCATGACCGTGCGCGACATCGTCGGCGAGCCGCTGGTGATCTGGGGCCGCTGGCGCAACGGCGGGCCCGCGCAGGTCGCCGAGCTGCTGGAGCGGGTCGGGCTCAACCCCGACCACGCCAACCGCTTCCCGCACGAGTTCTCCGGCGGGCAGCGGCAGCGGATCGGGATCGCCCGCGCGCTGGCGCTGCGACCAAAGCTGATCGTCTGCGACGAACCGGTGTCGGCGCTGGACGTGTCGGTCCGCGCCCAGATCCTCAACCTGCTGGCCAGCCTCCAGCGTGAGTTCGACCTGACCTACCTGTTCATCTCGCACGACCTCTCGGTGGTCCGCCAGGTCGCCGACCGGGTCGCGGTGATGTACCTGGGCAAGCTGGTCGAGGTGGCGGCGCGCGACGAGCTGTACAGCCGCCCGCTGCACCCCTACACGCAGGCGCTGGTCTCGGCGGTGCCGATCCCCGACCCGGTCCTGGAGCGCCAGCGCAAGCGGATCGTGCTGGGCGGCGAGATCCCGAGCCCGACCGACCCGCCGAGCGGCTGCCGCTTCCGGACCCGCTGCGTCAAGGCGCAGGACATCTGCGCCGAGCAGGAGCCGGAGCTGGCCGAGCGCGGGCTCGGCCACCCATCGGCCTGCCACTTCGCCGAGGCGATCAAGGTCATCCCGTAGGGCCGCGGGGTCCCCCCGGCGCCTGGTCGAGGCGGCGCCGGGGCCCGGGCCGGGTGGTCGTCCGCATTCCTGTGGGCGGGGAGCGGCCTTCGCGTCCTACGGGCGCTCGGCTCAGAGACCGCCCCGCGCCCACAGGAATACCGCGACCAGACCGGCGAGCAGGAACAGCACCACGGCCAGCTTGGCGAGCTTGCGGAGCGCCCAGAGGCCGAGCAGCACCAGGACCGCCACGGGCACCAGGTTGGCGATCGTCGGCGCCTTGGCGAGCGTCGGGAAGCCGGGCATCTCTCCTCCAGTGGCGGCGAGCACCGTCGTGACCAACGGTGCAAGGGCCCGGAACCTACCACACTGCTACGGTGGTCCGGGGTCGTTCGAAGCATTCTGGACGGATCGGATCGGATCGGTCGGCGGAGGGCGTGTGGCGGACGCTGCGAGTCGTGGTCCCAAGGGCCGCTGGACGGTGCTGGCGGTCGGGGTCGGGGCGCAGGGGGCGTTCGCCGCGTACAACCAGGGGCTGCCGGCGCTGGGGCCGAGCCTCCAGTCGACCTTCCACATCGGCCTGACCCAGACCGGGGTGCTGTTCGCCAGCGTCAGCGCCGGGGTGCTGGTCACCCTGCTCGCCTGGGGCGTGCTGACCGACAAGGTCGGCGAGCGGCGGGTGCTGGCGGCCGGGCTGGCCGGCGCGGCGGGGATGCTCGCGATCGGCGCGCTGGTGATGGGCTTCTGGCCGCTGGCGGCGGTGCTGGTCGGCGCCGGGATGGCCGGGTCCTGCTCCAACGCCGCCACCGGCCGCGCGGTGATGGGCTGGTTCTCGCGGTCGGAGCGCGGCACCGCCCTCGGCATCCGGCAGATGGCCACTCCGCTCGGCGGTGGCCTGGCCGCGCTGGCGCTGCCGGCCCTGGCCGCCGGCGGCGGTCTGCGTGCGGCGCTGCTCGCGCTCGCCGCCACGGTGATGGCCGCCGCGGTCGCCTCCGCCATCTGGATCCGCACCCCGCCCGCCGAGGGCGCCGGTCCGGCGGGGGCGGCCGGGGCCGGGGTCCGCGACGGCTCGGCGCCTGGCTCGACCGGGGCCCTGAGCGCCGCGGTCGAGACCGCCCCGACGCCGACGCCGGTCAAGGACCGGCGGATCTGGCGGCTCGGCACCGCTGGGGCGCTGATCGTCGCCGGCCAGCTCAGCCTGGTCGGCTACCTCACCCTGTTCCTGCACGACCAGCGGGGCTGGTCGCCGGGCAGCGCCGCGGCGGTGCTGGCGGTGGTGCAGCTCGGCGGCGCCGCCGTGCGGGTGCTCGCCGGCCTCTGGTCCGACCGCCGCGGCGTGCGGATCGCGCCCATGCGCGAGCTGGCGCTGGCCGGAACGATCTTGTTCGCGCTGACCGCAGCGGTGGCCGACGGTCCCGCCGCGCTGGTGCTGCCGGTGCTGATCGTCACCGGGGTGGTGTCGATGAGCTCCAACGGGCTCGCCTTCACCGCCACCGGCGAGATCGCCGGCCAGGCGAGGGCCGGCAGCGCGATGGGACTCCAGAACACCGCCCTGTTCGCCTCCGGCGCTGTCTCCCCCATCGTGTTCGGCGCGATCGCCGAGCACGTCGCCTGGCCGGCCGCCTACGCCCTGCTCGCGCTGCTCGCCCTGGCCGGCTGGCGGATCCTCGCCCCGCTCGCCCCCGCCGAGCGTGCCGGCTGGCGAACCCCCGCCGGCACCACCATCACGACCTCCACGACCTCCACGACCTCCACGACCTCCACCGGAGGCTGAGCGAACGGAGGTCGAGGCGGCCCGGCCGTGGACCGCCTCGCCACCTGCGTGGTCACTCGGTCGCGATCGCGGTCAGCACGTCGAGCCGGGCGGCGCGGCGCGCCGGACGCAGGCCCGCAAGCACCCCGGCGAGCGCCCCGACCAGCAGGATCAGCGCCAGCCGCGGCAGCGGGGCCGCGAACGAGCCGATCCCCGCCGGCGACACGGCGCGGACCAGCGCCCAGCCGAGGAAGACCCCCAGCCCGAGCCCTCCGGCGGTGCCGAACAGCGCCACGATCACCGACTCCCAGCGCACCATCGCCCGTGCCTGCCCGCGGGTCTGGCCGACCGCGCGGAGCAGTCCCAGCTCGCGGGTGCGCTCGTGGATCGACAGCGACATGGTGTTGGCGATGCCCATCAGCGCGATCAGGATCGCCAGCGCCAGCAGCACGTAGACGACCGTCAGGAAGCCGCTGACGCCGCTCGAGACGGTGTCGGCGTACTGGTTGCGGTCCTGGACCTTGGGGTCGCCGTAGGCGGGCGTGACCCGCTCCACCGCCCCCCGGCCGGCCGCCAGGCTGGTGCCGGGACGCAGCTTGACCAGCACGGTCCCGTCGGCGTCCCTGGCCGAGTGCGGCGTCCACGCCGCCCTGGGGACCAGGTAGTCACCGACCGGGGTGCCCTGCGCGTCGAAGATCGCGCCGACGGTGAAGTTGGCGCTTGCGCCGTCGGCGAAGCGGACCGGCACCACCGAGCCGAGCTTCCAGCCCTTGCCGTCGGCGACGCTCTTGGAGACGGCCAGATGCTGGCCGCCGAGCGTGGCGATCGAGCCGTGCGACACCTCCAGGTCCATCACCCCGGCGAGCTTGGCCGGGTCGGCGACGCTGATCTCCTTGCTGGCGCCGTCGACCAGCATGGTGCCGGTGCCGATCCCGACCGACTGGCCGACCTGCGGCAGCCGGCCGATCGCGGTCGCCAGCGCGGGGTCGAGCCGCCCGCCGGTGAAGCCGCCCGAGGTGACCGCCAGGTCGCCGCCGAACGAGGTGTCGACGCTGCGCTGGACCGACGCCTGGATCGACGCGGTGAACACGGTGAAGAGGGTGACCACCGCCACGCCGATCATCAGCGCGGTCGCCGCGCCGGCGGTGCGGCGCGGGTTGCGCATCGCGTTCCCCCTGGCCAGCGCGCCGCTGATCCCGCGCAGCCGCCGCAGCGGCGCGCCCAGCAGCCGGCTGGCCGGACCGGCGACCACCGCGCCGGCCGCCACCGCGCCGATCACGGTGAGCACCGCGCCGGCGCCGGTGAGCATGGCCGCCGAGCCGCCGCCGGCCAGTGCCGCCGCCAGCGTCACCGCGACCCCGACGCCGGTCAGCCCGGCGCCGGTGAGCAGCCGGGCGCGCGAGGTCCCCGACGGCTCGGCCTCCATCTCGCGCATCGCCGCCAGCGGCGCGACCCGTGAGGCGCGCACGGCCGGGAGCACGCCGGCGATCAGGGTGATGCCGATCCCGACGCCCAGGGCGATCGCCGCGCTGGCGCCGCTCAGCACCAGCCCGCTGGTCGGCAACGGGAACCCGAACCCGGTGAACAGCGCCTTGAGCGCGGTGGCGATGCCAATGCCGCCGGCGAGCCCGGCGAGCGATGCCACCACGCCGACCGCCAGCGCTTCGACCACCACCGAGGCGAGCACCTGCCGCCGCGAGGCGCCGATCGCGCGCAGCAGCGCCGACTCGCGGGTGCGCTGCGCGACGATGATCGAGAAGGTGTTGGCGATGCTGAACATCGCCACGAACAGCGCGATCCCGGCGAACACCAGCAGGAAGGTCCGGAACAGGCCGAGGAACCCCTGGTTGATGTCGCTGATGCTCTCGTCGCTGAGCTGCTTGCCGGTGATCGCCTGGACCCCGGCTGGCAGCCGCGGCCGCAGGTTGTCGACCAGCCGCGACTGCGAGACGCCGGGCGCCGCCCGCACCAGGAAGCTCGAGACCTGGTCGGGACGGTTGGTCAGGTAGCGGCGAGCGCCGTCGAGGCTGAACGCGGTGAAGCTGCTGCCGCCGAAGGCGTCGGCGTTCTGGAAGGTCGCGATGCCGACCACCGTCACCGGCACGCGCCGCGGCACAAGGACCGCGGCCCGCGAGCCGATGCCGAGCCCGGCATCCTTGGCGGCGCCGCGGTTGATGACCACCTCGTCGGGCGCCCGCGGCGCGCGGCCCTCGGCGAGCTGGTAGGCGGACAGGCCCGGGTCGGCGACCCAGTTCCTGGCCGTCGGCGGCCCCATGGTGTCGATCGCCTTGCCGTCCTTGCCGACGATCTGGGCCAGGCCCTCGACCGACGGGACCACCTCGCGGACCCCGGGAGCCGACTGGACGCGGTCCTGGAGCGAGGCGGGGATGCCGCCGCGGGGGGTGCCCGGGTTGTTGTCGACCTTGGCGGCGTTGCGGACGACCGCGTCGGTGTCGCCGGTCACGCTGGTGAACAGGGTGTTGAAGTTGGCCCGCAGGGTGTCGCCGAGCACCAGCGTGCCCGAGAGGAAGGCGACCCCCAGGAGCACGGCGAGGAAGGTGCCGGTGAGGCGGCGCTTGTGGCTCCAGAGGCCCTTGAGGATGATCGAGAGCATCGTGCATCACTCCCCCAGCGACTTGATGCGGTCCAGGACGGCGGCGGGGGTGGGGTCGGCGAGCCTTCCGACCACGCGCCCGTCGGCCAGGAACACCACCGAGTCGGCGTAGCCGGCGGCGACCGGGTCGTGGGTGACCATGACGATGGTCTGGCCGAGCTGGTCGACCGCGCCGCGCAGGAATGCGAGCAGCTCACCGCCGGCGCGCGAGTCGAGGTTGCCGGTCGGCTCGTCGGCGAACACGATCCGCGGCCGGGTTATCAGCGCCCTGGCGACCGCGACGCGCTGCTGCTGGCCGCCGGAGAGCGCCGCCGGGCGGTGCCCGAGGCGCTCGCGCAGGCCGAGCGTGTCGACCACGCTGTCGAGCCATTCCCGCTCGGGCCGGCCGCCGGCCAGCGCGATCGGCAGGGTGATGTTCTCGATCGCGCTGAGGGTCGGCACCAGGTTGAAGGACTGGAACACGAAGCCGACCTGCTCCCTGCGGAGCAGGGTGAGCTCCTTGTCGGAGAGGGCGCCGAGCTCGACTCCGCCGAGGAACACCTGACCGGAGGTCAGCGTGTCGAGGCCGGCGACGCAGTGCATCAGCGTGGACTTGCCGGAGCCGGACGGCCCCATGATGGCGGTGAAGCGGCCGCCCTCGAGGTCGACGGAGACCTCGTCGAGCGCCCGCACCGCGGTGGGACCGGAGCCATAGACCTTGGTGGCGCGGACCGTCCGCGCGACCGCGGTGCCGGTCTCGGGCCGCGCCTCCGCGCCGGCGGCCCACGCCGAAGCCGCGCCGTTTTCTCCGGCCCGCCGCGTCGCCGACCATGCCGCCGTCGAGGTCGCCGAGGTCGCCGAGGTCGCCGAGGTCGCTCGAGTCTGGTTCGATGCCATTCCGCATGTCTCCCGGGTTGGGGAAATCGGTCGCAGCGATGGTCCCGTCCCGGGGCGCCGGCGTCGTCGCCTGGCCGGATGCTCCCTCGGTCGCCCGCTCGGCGCAGCGGCGCCGGCGGCCACTACCGCCCGGGGAGTAGCCGCCCGCCGCCCGCCTACCTCTGTGCACGCCGTCTGGTGGGAGCGCGACCTCGGAGGGAATCTATCGACCGGCCGGTCGTGTCAACCCAGCCTGCCCGTACTGGTACGAAGGGGAAGCTGTCGAGTGCCTTGGATGGTTGTCGGGTCAGCTGTCCAGAATGTGGCGGTGGCTCGGTCCAAGGGACGCGAGCGCCACGACCGGCCGCTCGACGATGAAGGAGAACCGCCATGACGCACGCACGAAGCCTCGACCACGTCGGCATCGTCGTCGATGATCTCGAAGCCGCGACAGAGTTCTTCCTCGACCTGGGTCTTGAACGGGAGGGAGCGACGTCGGTCCAAGGCGAATGGGTCGGGAAGATCATCGGACTCGAGGATGTCCAGGCGGATGTGGTCCACGACCACGAGGACGTCTATCGCCTCTGCTACATCCGCGGCCCGGAGGGAATCATCGTCGAGCTGGCCGAGCGGATCGGCTCGGCGTCAGCGCGCTGACCAGCCGTCCGGCACACTTGAGTTCTATCGCACCGACGACGGCGCTGGGGCGAAACGCGGCGTTCGCCCCGGCTTCGCGGTACCGGCCTAGGCGTGGCAATTCGGGGTACCCATGCCCGTGGGGCCGGGGGCCCCGGCTTCCAGGGTCCATCTCCGCGCCGGGCAGATGTCACAGGCCTCGGGGATGATGGTCGGCAGGGTCGCAGCGCCGCGGCCGGTCCGCGGCGGATCAGGGGGTTTCCAATGCGAGAGGGCAGACCGAAGCGGATCATCGAAGGCTTGCAGACCAACGCGCCGTGACCGACGGCTCCAGTCAGGCACTCCGTGACCTGGACCACGTCCGCCGGGTCGTCGCGGAGACCTGCTTCCCGAGCGAGCCCACCGCACCCGTCCCGGGCCGGGTGGGGCTCGAGATCGAGATGTTCCCCGTCCGGGTCCTGGCGGACGGCACGCCCCTGGAGCGCGTGCCGATCGAGCCCCTCACCGATCTGATCGACCATCCCGCCGCCTTGTCGCGGTCCGGCTGGCTGCGCGAGCCGTGCGCGACGCCGCTGTTCCGCCTCGGCGACGGCGGCAGCCTCAACTTCGAGCCTGGCGGGCAGCTGGAGCACTCCACCGCCATCCACAACGGCGCCGCCGGCGCGCTTGCCGAGCTCGACCGGGTGGCCTGCACCGTCGACGAGATCCTCGGCGGCGAGGACGTGGTGCTGGCCAGCGCCGGCACCGACGTCTGGCTCCCGAACGGCCACGTCCCGCAGCAGCTCCGCGCGCCCCGCTACCCGGCCATGGCCGCCTACTTCGACCGGCGCGGGCCGGACGGCGCGGTGATGATGCGGCGCACCTGCTCGCTCCAGGTCAACCTCGACCTCGGCCCGGACGGCGACCTGCCGGAGCGCTGGCTGCTCGCCAACCTCGCCGCGCCGCTGCTGACCGCGACCTTCGCGACCAGCCCCGCCCCCGGGGTGGTGTCGTCGCGGGCGCTGACCTGGCAGCGGCTCGACCCGACCAGGACCGGCTTCCCCAGGCTGCTGGTCGACGGCTCCGGCGCCGCCCCGGCCGAGCAGATGACGGTCGCGGCGCTGGAGGCCGACGTGCTGCTGCTGCGCAACCCGGAGCCGCCCTGGGAGCCGGGCGTGCCCGGCTGGACCTTCGCCGACTGGCTCCGCGACGGCCACGGCGGGCGCGGGCGGCCCACCGAGGACGACCTGCGCTACCACCTGACCACAATCTTCCTGGAGGTCCGCCCGCGCGGCTTCATGGAGCAGCGCTCGATCGACTGCCTGCCGGGCCGGCTGCGGCAGGTCCCGGTGGTGCTGCTGGCCGGGCTCGTCGAGGACCCGCGCGCGCGGGCGGCGGGCCTGGCGATCCTGGAGCGCCACCAGACGGCGCTGCCGGCGCTGCTGCGCCGCTCCGCCACCGTCGGGCTCGGCGACCCGCTGCTCGGCCCGCTCGCCGCCGAAGTCTGGCAGCTCGCGCTCGAGGGCGCCGGGCGGCTGCCAGCCGGCTACCTCGACGCCGACGGCCCGCGGCTGGCCGCCGACTTCCTCGACCGCTTCACCCTCCGCCGGCGCTGCCCGGCCGACGAGCTGCGCGAGGCGCTCGCGGCCGGCCCGGCGGCCGCCCTGGCCTGGGCCAGCGAGCCCGTCCCGAACCAGACCCTTCCGCTGTGAGGTATCGATGACATCAGCTCGCCAGACCAAGACCCCGAACCCGGCGGACCCGGCCACGCTGCGCCGGCAGCTCGCCCGCGACCTCGGCAGCGTCCGCGCTCGGCTGGGGCGGCTGGTCGCGCCCCTGGACGACGAGGCGATGCACCGACAGGTCGACCGGATCATGAGCCCGCTGGTCTGGGACGTCGGCCACGTCGGCAACTTCGAGGAGCTGTGGCTGCTGCGCGAGGTCGCCGGCCGGCCCGCGCACGACCAGCGGCTGGACAGCGTCTACAACCCCTTCGAGAACCCGCGCTGGGTCCGCGCCGACCTGGAGATCCTGCGCCGCGGCGAGGCGGACGCCTACCTCGCCGACGTCCGCGCCGAGGCGCTGGAGGTGCTGCGCACGGTCGAGCTCGGGCCCGAGCGGCCGCTGCTGGCGGACGGCTACGTCTACCGGATGATCGTCCAGCACGAGGCGCAGCACCAGGAGACCATGCTCCAGACGCTGGACCTTCGCGGCGAGGCCGGCGAGACCGGCGACGCCGGAGATGCCGGCGACGCCGGCGGGGCCGCCGGCCCGGCGGGCTCCGGCGCCTTGGCCGCCCCGGGCGCCTCGAACCTGTATGCGCCGGCGGCCGCGCGCCAGGTCGCCGCGATCCCGCGGCCGGTCGACGACACCGAGCGCGTGGTGGTCGAGGGCGGCCCGTTCCGGATGGGCACCGACGACCGCACCAGCGCCTACGACAACGAGCGGCCGAGCCACACCGTCGAGCTGGACGGCTTCGCGATCGAGCGCTTCCCGGTCACCGCCCGGCGCTACGCCGCGTTCGTCGCCGACGGCGGCTACACCCGTCCCGAGCTGTGGTCCGAGGCCGGGCGCGCCTGGCTCGAGAAGTCGGGCGAGCGGGCGCCGCAGGGCTGGGCGCCGGACGGCGCCGGCGGCTGGCGGGTGCGCCGCTTCGGCCGCCTGGAGTCGCTCGACCCGCGCGAGCCGGTGCAGCACGTCTGCTTCTTCGAGGCGGAGGCGTTCGCGCGCTGGGCTGGCGCGCGGCTGCCGACCGAGGCCGAGTGGGAGAAGGCGGCCCGCTGGGACCCGGCCGAGCGCCGCGCCCGCACCTACCCGTGGGGCGAGGCGCCGCCCGGCCCCGACCGGGCCAACCTCGACCAGGTCGCCTTCGGCCCGGCGCCGGTGGGCAGCTACCCGGCCGGCGCCAGCGCCTACGGCGTCGAGCAGCTGCTCGGCGACGTCTACGAGTGGACCTCGTCGCCGTTCACCGGCTACCCCGGCTACAGCACCTTCCCGTATCCCGAGTACAGCGAGGTCTTCTTCGGCGACGACGACTACAAGGTGCTGCGGGGCGCGTCCTGGGCGACCGCCGGCTGGGTCGCGCGCGCCAGCTTCCGGAACTGGGACTACCCCAGGCGCCGGCAGGTCTTCGCCGGGATCCGGCTCGTCTGGGAGTTGGCCTGATGTGCCGGATGGCCGCATACACCGGGCCGGCCGCGCCGCTGTCGGCGCTGCTGACCGACCCATCGTGGTCGCTGGAGGAGCTGGCGTGGCGACCCAGGATCCCGGGGCCTGGCAACGCCAACGCCGTCAACGTCGACGGGACCGGGGTGGTCTGGTGGCCGCCGGGCGAGGAGCGGCGGCCGCCGCTGCGCTACGTGACCGAGCTGCCGCCGTGGGCGGACCCGAACCTGCCACGGCTGGCCGGGCGGCTGACCGCGACCATGCAGCTGGCGCTGGTCCGCTCGGCGACGCCCGGGCTGCCCTACGGCGCCTGGTCGGTCGCCCCGTTCGTGCACGGCCGCACCGCGGTCGCCCACAACGGTCGCGTCTGGGGGTTCCGCGGCACGATCGGGCGGCGGCTGATGGAGCGGCTGCCGGACGACCTGCACGCCGAGCTGGCCGCGCTGACCGACTCGGCGGTGCTGGCGGCGCTGGTCGCCGCCGAGCTCCGCGGCGGTGGTGATCTCTCGGCGGCGCTGGCGACCACCGTCCGGTTGGTCGAGAAGGCCTGCGCTGACGCGGGCGAGCGGGCGACGCTCACGCTGCTCGCCGCCGACGGCGAGCGGATCGCCGGGGTGCGCGCCGCCATCGGCAGTGCCTCGCACCCGCTGTTCACCCGGGCGCTCACCCGGGACGGCTCCGAGGCGGCGATGGTCGCCTCCGAGCCGATCGACGACCACCAGGGCTGGGTGGAGGTCGCCGACCGCCACCTGCTCGAGCTCAGCGCGGCCGGGGCGCGAACCTGGCCGCTCGACTGAAGGGGCACGCTCCCAGATGACCGCGCAACGCACGCTGTCCGTCACCCGGCTCTCCCCCCAGCAGGACCGCCGCTCCCAGCTCGCCGCCGACGTCCGCGCCGGACTGGCCGCCTCGCCGAAATGGCTGCCGCCCAAGTGGTTCTACGACGCCCGAGGGTCCGACCTGTTCGAGGACATCACCCGGCTGCCCGAGTACTACCTCACCCGCGCGGAGAGCGAGATCCTCGACTCGATCACCGACGGGCTGGTGGCGTCGCTGCGTCCCGCCGAGCTGGTCGAGCTGGGATCGGGCTCCTCGCGCAAGACCCGACTGCTGCTGGAGGCGATGCACCGGCACCACGGCGGGCGCCGCTACGCGCCGCTGGACGTGAGCGAGGACGCGCTCGAGGGTGCGGCCTCGGCGCTGTCGTCGAGCTACCCGTGGCTGGAGTTCGACGGCTTCGTCGGTGACTTCAGCGCCGACCTGCCGCTGGTGCCGAGACGCGGCCGGCGCCTGCTCGCCTTCCTCGGCTCGACCATCGGCAACCTCACCAGGGTCGAGCGCGCCGACCTGCTCGGCGGGGTCGCCGGGGCGCTCTGGCCGGACGACCGCTTCCTGCTCGGCGTCGACCTGGTCAAGGACCCGGCGGTGCTGCTGGCCGCCTACGACGACAGCGCCGGGGTCACCGCCGAGTTCAACCGCAACCTGCTGCGGGTGCTCAACCGCGAACTGGGCGCTGCCATCCCCGTGGACGCCTTCGAGCACGTCGCCGTCTACGACACCGCCCAGCAGCGGATCGAGATGCGCCTGCGCGCGCTGCGGCCGCTGACCGTCCAGTTCCCGACCCTGGATCTGGAGGTCCGGTTCGCGCGGGGCGAGGAGCTACGCACCGAGATCTCGTCCAAGTTCACCCGCTCCGGCGTCGAGGGCGAGCTGGCCGCCGCCGGTCTGCAGCTCGAGTCCTGGCACCAGGACAGCGGCAACCGCTTCGCCTGCGCTGTCGCCCACGGGTAGGGCCGCTCGCCCCTCGTCCTCGGCGGCGGCGCGCCCCTCTCCTCCCCTCCCTCGGGCCCTACTTGCCCTTGCGCGTATATAACCTGCCGAGTATGTTAAGCCCATGGACACGGTGTTCGAGGTGCTCGCCGAGCCGACGCGGCGGCGGATCCTGGACCTGCTACGGGAGCGTCCGCGGCCGGTCGGCGAACTGACCGAGCGGCTCGGGCAGAGCCAGCCGGGCACCTCCAAGCACCTTCGGGTGCTCCGCGAGGCCGGCCTGGTCAGGGTCCGCCGCGACGCACAGCGGCGCTGGTACGAGCTGGAGCCGGCGGCGCTGGCCGACGTCGACGCCTGGCTCCAGCCCTACCGCAAGCTGTGGACGCGCAGCCTCGACGCCCTGGAGCGCCACCTCGACGCCATGCCGCCAAGCGACGACAGCGGCCAGCGGGACGATCAGAGGATTGAGGCATGAACCTGACCAACGCGACCGACACCACCCTGCGGACCGAGCACGGCCAGTGCGTGCTCCGCTTCCAGCGCCGGCTCGCCCACCCGGCCGACAAGGTCTGGAGTGCGATCACCCAGCCGGCCCACCTCGCCCACTGGTTCCCGAGCGAGGTCGAGGTGGACCTGCGCATCGGGGGCAAGCTCCGCTTCGTGTTCGCGCGGGGCGAGGGGCCGACGATGGACGGCGAGATCCTCGAGCTGGACCCGCCGCGCGTGCTCGCCTACAGCTGGGGCGACTCGGTGCTCCGCTTCGAGCTGCTGCCCGAGCCCGACGGCTGCACCCTGGTGTTCACCCACACCTTCGCCGACCGGCCGGCGTCCGCCAGCTTCGCGGCCGGCTGGACCATCTGCCTCGACCAGCTCGAGGCGCTGCTGGAGGGCACCCCGGGCGAGGCGGTCTCGCCGCCCTGGCAGGAACTGCACGAAGGCTATGTCGACCGCTTCGGCCTGCTGGAGGGCACCCTGGAGCGGACGGCCGACGGCTGGACCCTGCGCTTCGAGCGGCAGCTGACCAAGCCGGCGGCCGAGGTCTGGGCGGCGATGCTCGCCGGCGGTGACGGCGGTGACGGCGGTGGCGGTGACCGCGGCGACGGCGGTCAAAGCGGTGACGGCGGTGACGGCGCGGCCGGGCCGAAGGTCGGCGATCCCGCGCCGGCCGGGCTCACCAACAGGTTCGTGGTCGCCGGACCGATCACCGCGGTCGAGCCGCCGCGGCTGCTGGAGTACGCCTGGCGGTCCGGCGACCGCGACGCCGGACGGGTCCGCTGGAACCTTTCGGACGGCCAGGGCGGCGCGCGCCTGGTGCTGACCCAGAGCTTCCCCGCCGCGCTGCAGGAGCGGCGCGCGACCCTGCTGGCCGCCTGGCACGTCTGGATCGAGCTGCTCGCCGAGCGGCTGCGCTCGGGCCGCGCGCCGGCGGGCTGGCCGGCGGAGCGGACCGAGGAGCTGCGCCGCTTCTACGCCGGGCGGGCCCGCTGACCCGGCGCCGGGCTACGCCGTGAGCGTCTCGGGGAGCCGTCCGGCGACGTGCTCGGCGATCTCCAGCGAGGCGGTCGCCGCCGGGGACGGCGCGTTGCAGACGTGGGTGGCGCGCCCGCTCTCGACGATCAGGAAGTCGTCGACCAGCCGCCCGTCGCGGGCCAGCGCCTGCGCGCGCACGCCGGCCCCGGCGGGCACCAGGTCCTTGGCGGTGACCTCGGGCAGCATGCGCTGGACCTCCGCGACCATCGCGCGCTTGGACAGCGAGCGCCAGATCTCCTGGCCGCCGGTGCGCCAGTAGCGGCGGGCGAGCCGCCACCAGCCCGGCCAGGTGGCGGTGGCGGCGAGGTCGCGCGGGCTCACCGACGACCAGCGGTAGCCGTCGCGGCTGCCGGCGGGCACGGCGTTCGGCCCGACGTGGACACTGCCGTCGATCATCCTGGTCAGGTGCACGCCGAGGAACGGCAGGGCCGGGTCGGGCACCGGATAGACCAGCCCGCGGACCAGGTCGCGCCGCTTCTCCACCAGCTCGTGGTACTCGCCGCGGAACGGCACGATCCGCGCGCCAGGGTCGGCGCCGGCCGCGCGGGCGAGCCGGTCGCTCTGAGCGCCGGCACAGTTGACCACCCAGCCGGCTCGGATCTCGCCGGCGTCGGTCTCCAGCGCGTGGCCCGCCGCGCTGGAGGCGCCGGCCCGCTCCAGGCGGTTGACGCCGCTGCCCAGGCGCAGCTCGACGCCGGCCGCATGGAGCTGGCGGACCATCGCGGCGCAGACCTCGCGGAAGTCGACGATCCCGGTGCTCGGCACGTGGATCGCGGCGATCGCGCGCACGTGCGGCTCCAGCTCCGCCACCTCGGCCACGTCGGCGCGGCGTGGCGCCAGGCCGTTGGCGAGCCCGCGCTCCAGCAGCGCCTCCAGCCGCGGCAGCTCGGCCTCGCGGGTGGCGACGATCAGCTTGCCGCAGACCTCGACCGGCACGCCCTCGGCGCGGCAGAACGCCACCATGCTGGCGTTGCCCGCGCGGCACAGGCGCGCCTTCAGGCTGCCCGGCGCGTAATAGATGCCGGAGTGGATCACCCCGCTGTTGTGGCCGGTCTGATGCGCGGCCCAGGCCCGCTCCCGCTCCAGCACCGCGATCGAGGCGGCCGGGTAGCGCTTGCGCAGCGCCCTCGCGGTCGCCAGGCCGAGGATGCCACCGCCGATCACCACCAGGTCGTAGCTGTCCACCGTCACCTCGCCTCGCCCAACTCGCCCGCCTCCGCCGCGCCGCCGGCCCCGTCGAGCAGCACGCCGGGGTTGAGGATCCCGGCCGGGTCCAGCGCCGCCTTCGCCGCCCGCAGCGCGAGCGCGAACGGCTCCGGCCGCTGCCGGTCGTACCACCGCCGGTGGTCACGGCCGACGGCATGATGGTGGGTGATCGTACCGCCGCCGGCCAGCACCGCCTCGGACGCGGCCGCCTTGATCTCGTCCCACTGCGCCAGCTCGGCGCCCCGCCGGGCCGGCGCCAGCACCGTGAAGTACGGCGCCGCGCCGTCAGGGTAGGCGTGGGTGAGGCGGCAGCCGAGCAGCCCGCCGCCGCAGACCGTCCGCGTCGCCGCCTCAACCGCCTCGCGTACCCCGGCGACCAGACCGTCGAGCCGGTCCCAGGTGACCGCGGTCTCGAAGGTCTCCACCAGCACGCCGAGCAGCACCAGCTGGTCGCGCAGGTACGGCGCCCGGCGGAAGCTCGAGGTCCAGGAGCCGCCGGCGCGTTCGCCCCGCTCCACGACCCGTGCGCCCGCCGCCCGGCCCAGCTCGACCGCGAACTCGAGGTCGGCGTCGACCGGCCGGCTCGCCGACTCGAAGGCGAGCACCAGCGCTGACTCGCGGCCGGCCAGCGTCCCGGACAGCGCGGCCTCGGTGGCGTCCAGCAGCCGGCACGACGCCGGCGCCAGGCCCGCCTGGACCAGCTCGCGGACCGCGGCCGTGCCGTGCGCGAAGCTCGGCAGCGCCAGCAGCGCGCCGGCGCGGTGCTCGGGCCGCCGGACCAGCCGCAGCCACGCCTCGGTGATCACCCCGAGGGTGCCCTCGCTGCCGAGCGCCAGCCGGTCGGGGCTCGGGCCGGCGCCGGAGCCGGGCAGGCGGCGGGAGCGCTGCACCCCGGCCGGGGTGACCATGGTGATCGACTCGACCAGGTCGTCGACGTGGGTCGGGCCGGTGGCGTAGTGGCCGGCCGCGCGGGTCGCCAGCCAGCCGCCGACGGTCGAGCGCTGGAACGACTGCGGGAAGAAGCGCAGCGAGAGCCCGTGGGGCCGCAGCTGGTCCTCCAGTGCCGGACCCAGTGTGCCGGCCCGCACCCTCGCCGCCCGCGCGACCGGGTCCAGCTCGACCAGACCGCTGAGGCGGCCGAGGTCCAGCGAGACCACCGCCGGCCAGGCGTCGCCGACGTCCGGCTCGACCCCGCCGACCACGCTGGTGCCGCCGCCGAACGGCACCACCGCAACGCCCGCCTCGCCGCACCAGTCGAGCACGGCCGCGACCTCGGCCTCGCCGGCAGGGCGGAGCACCAGGTCGGGCGGGTGGTCGACGCGGCCGCGCAGGCCCCTGACCACATCCCGGTAGGAGCGGCCGAGACCGTGGCGGGCGCGGTCGGCCGGCTCGGTCGATGCGATCGAGGCCAGCGCCGGTGGCGGCCGCAGGCGCGGTGGCGGCAGCTCGGCGAGCGGCGCGGGCCGCTCCGGCGGCCGCGGCTCGAAGCCGAGCAGCGACCCCACCGCCGGCGCGAGCGCCTCCAGACCGGCCTGGTCCGGTTCCTCGCCTGGCCCGCCCCAGCCCCAGACCGCGTAGGTCGACTCCGCCGCCATGCCAGCTCCCTCCAGGTCGGTCCAGGGCCGTTCTGGGTCGGTTCCAAGGCCGTGCCACGGCCGTTCGAGGTCCGTTGCCGTTGCGGTCCGTTCCAAGGCCGCTCCGGCTCCCCGGCCTCCGGTGGCCGCCGGTGCGAGCATAGGTCCGGCGGGCACGGCGCGGGCGGCCGAGCTCTACCCTGGAGCGCGGCAGAACCGCGACCCGCGGACCACGACCGCACTGGAGCAGGCGCATGACCGAGGCGACCAGGACCGGGACAGAGGCTGGGCTCGAAGGCCACGGCGGCGCGCTGGCCGTCGCGGTCGCGCGGCGCCACGGCGTCAACGCCATGTTCACGCTCTCCGGGGCGCACGTCTTCCCGCTGTACGACGGGGCTGTCAAGGCCGACCCGCCGATGCCGCTCTACGACGTGCGGCACGAGCAGACCGCCGTGTTCGCCGCCGAGGGCCTCGCCAAGCTGACGCGTGTGCCCGGCCTGGCGGTGGTCACCGCCGGACCCGGCGTCACCAACAGCGTCAGCGCGGTCACCACCGCCTGGTTCAACGGCTCGCCGCTGCTGGTCATCGGCGGCAGGGCGCCGGCCGCCCGCTGGGGCTCTGGCAGCCTCCAGGAGCTCGACCACCCGCCGCTGCTGGCGCCGGTCACCAAGCGGGCCGCGACCATCGCAAAGGTCGGCGACGTCGCCGCCGAGGTCGACAGCGCGCTGCGGCTGGCCAACCAGGCGCACCGCGGACCGGTGTTCCTCGACGTGCCGATCGAGCAGCTGTTCGCCTCCACGAAGCTGGCCCGCTGGCCGTCGGGGGACGCCGACGCGCCGTCGCGCGATCCGGACGGCGACGCGCTGGCGCGGGTCGCCGGGCTGCTCCGGACGGCCGAACGGCCGGTGCTGGTGCTCGGCTCCGACGTCTGGGCCGACCACGCCGACGAGGCGGCACGGCGTGCGGCCGAGGCGCTGGAGCTGCCGGTGATCGCCAACGGGCTGGGCCGCGGGGTGCTGCCGGCCGGCCACCGGCTGCTGGTCACGCGCGCCCGCTCGCTGGCGTTCGGGAGCGCCGACCTGGTGATCGTCGCTGGCGCGCCGCTCGACTTCCGGCTCGGCTACGGCGTCTTCGGCGGTCGCTCCGGCGAGCCGGCCAAGGTCGTCCAGTTCGCCGACAGCCAGGGCCAGCTCGCCAGGCACGTCCAGCTGGCCGAGGGCGTCGCCGGCGACCTCGGCCGGGCGCTCGACGGCCTGGTCTCCGCGGCCAGCAAGGGGCCGAGGCCCGACCGTAGCGATTGGCTCCGGCGGCTCAGGGAGTCGGCGACCGAGGCGGAGCTGGCCGACCAGCAGCTGCTCGCCAGCGCCGCGACGCCGATCCATCCGGCGAGGATCTACGGGGAGCTGCGCAAGCTGCTCGACGACGACGCCGTGGTGATCGGCGACGGCGGCGACTTCGTCTCCTTCGCCGGCCGCTACGTCGAGCCGGCGCGGCCGGGCTCCTGGCTCGACCCGGGCCCCTACGGCTGCCTCGGCACCGGGCTCGGCTACGCCATCGCCGCTCGGGTGGCCCGGCCCGCGGACCAGGTGGTGTTGCTGCTCGGCGACGGCGCCGCCGGGCTGTCGCTGATGGACGTCGACACGCTGGTGCGCCACCGCCTGCCGGTGGTGATCGTCTGCGGCAACAACGGCGCGTGGGGCCTGGAGAAGCACCCGATGCGGATGCTCTACGGCTACGACGTGGCCGCCGACCTCCAGCCGGCCTGCCGCTACGACCAGGTGGCCGAGGCGCTCGGCGGCGCGGGCGAGCTGGTGGTCGACCCGGACGGCATCACGCCGGCGCTGCGCCGCGCCTTCGACGCCGGCGTGCCCTATCTCGTCAACGTCGCCACCGACCCGGAGGTCGCCTACCCGCGCTCCACCACCGGCCTGTGAGTGGTGCCGGTACGATGCGCCCGGCGGGAGCGACGCGAGCGATGGGACGAGCTCCCGCGGAGCACCGGCAAGAGGAGGACCATGCCTGAGCGCGTCGGCTTCATCGGGCTGGGCATCATGGGCAGCGGCATGACCCACAACCTGCTCAGGGCCAGCGTCGATCTCACCGTCTACAACCGCAGCCCCGAGCGGATGCAGCCGCTCGCCAACGCGGGCGCCGCCACCGCGGCCAGCCCCGCCGAGCTGGCGGCCGCGGTCGACGTGGTCTTCGTCTGCGTCAGCGACACCCCCGACGTCGAGCGGGTGCTGTTCGGCGATGTGGGCGTGCTCCAGGGCGCCAAATCGGGGTCGCTGGTTGTCGACATGTCGACCATCAGCCCCGCCGCCACCCGCCAGTTCGCCGAGCGGCTCGCCGAGCGGGGCGTCGCCATGATCGACGCGCCCGTCTCCGGCGGCAGCGAGGGCGCCGCCAAGGGCACGCTGAGCATCATGGTCGGCGGCGAGGCCGACGACGTCGAGCGGGCGCGGCCGTACCTGGAGGCGATGGGCTCGACCATCACCCACCTCGGCCCGATCGGCAGCGGGCAGAGCTGCAAGCTCGTCAACCAGATCCTGGTGGTGGTCAACATGCTCGCCACCGCCGAGGCACTGGTGTTCGCCGAGGCCTCCGGCCTCGACCTCGAGCGGACCCTGGAGGCGGTCGTCGGCGGCGCCGCCGGCAGCTGGATGCTCGCCAACCGCGGTCCCCAGGCCATCCGCCGCGACTGGCGGCCCGGGTTCACCATCGACCTGCAGCAGAAGGACCTCCGCCTGGTGCTCGAGGCCGCCGACCAGACCGGCGCGCCCGTGCTGGCGACCAGCACGGTCTTCCAGCTCTACCGCACTCTCCAGCGGGAAGGTCTCGGCGCCGAGGGCAACCACGCCCTGATCAAGGCGCTCGAACGCCTCTCCGGCATCGAGGTCGGCGAGCCCCGCCCACCCTCGGCCTAACCGCCGCACGCACCTCTCGCCGTCCCGGCGGTCCGCCCGTGGTGGCGCCCGCGGCACCTGGCGCCCGGCTGCGCGCTGCCTGCAACATAAGTTTTTCGATTATCGAGCATCTGACGCATCTGATGCCTACCGCGGCGGACGACCCAACCGCTTCCCCGAAATTCGGTTGCCGCCGCGACCCGCACGGCGGGATCCTGCGGCTCGGAGGGCTCGCGGCGACACGCGACCGGCGAACCGCGCGGTAAGGAGAGATCGATCATGGTGATGGTCATGGTTCTGCGTGGCCGGTCGCGTCCGCTCGGCACGCGAACACCGCGAACACGGCGGAGCGCACTTCCTGCGCGACCGCTTGGTCGCCGCTGAGCTGGTCCGCCACGCCGGGCTCCGCCCGGGCGACCTCGTGCTCGACCTGGGCGCGGGCGGCGGCGCGATCACCGCTCCCCTGGCCGCGACCGGCGCCAGGGTCCTCGCGGTCGAGCTGAACCAGCGCTTCGCCAGTCGCCTGGAACGGCGCTTCGAGCGCACCGGCGTCCGCGTGATCCACGGCGACCTGCGCACGATGCCGCTCCCCCACCGGCCCTACCGGGTTGTGGCGAGCATCCCGTTCGCGGTCACCACCCGGCTACTGCGCCGGCTGCTGGACGACCCCCGCGGGCCGCTGTTGGGCGCGGACCTGCTCGTCGAGTGGGGCGTCGCGCGCCGGCTAACCGCACCGGTCCCGCGCGACCTCGCCACCGCCTGGTGGGCGGCCCGCTTCGACCTGCGCCTGCGGCGGAGGGTGCCGGCGGCGTGCTTCAGCCCGCCCCCGAAGGTCGACGCCGCGCACTTGCAGGTGCGCCCACGCGCGCTGGCGAGCGACCCGGCCGGCCAGCGGCTGCTGCGCGGGATGCTGCGCGACGCCTTCGCCCACCCGAGCCAACCGCTGCGCGCGGTCGCCGCCACCAGCTTCGCCGGGACGGGACTCTCCCACCGCCGTCTCGGGCGCGTGCTCGCCACGGCGGGGCTCGACCCTGGCGCGGCAGCCGCCTCGCCGACCGGCGCGCAGTGGCACGACCTTACGCTGGAGCTGCTCGCCGCCGGCCGGGCGACCAGCCCGGCGAGCAACCCGGCCAGAGTGGCGCGCCGGAACGGGGTCCGCTCAGGCGCCGTCCAGCTCGGCGATGGTCGCCAGCGAGGGAGGGCGGGCGGCTGACAGCTCGCGGGCGACCGACTCGGCGTCGCGGAGCGCACGGAGCGCGTTGCCGGACGCCAGCTTGGCGATCTCGGCGTCGGACCAGCGGCGGTCGAGCAGCTCGGCGATCAGCCTCGGGTAGCCGCTGACGTCCTCGAGCCCGAGCGGCTGGCGGTCGACGCCGTCGTAGTCGCCGCCGAGGCCGACGTGGTCGGCGCCGGCGACCTCGCGGACGTGCTCGACGTGGTCGGCGACCTCGGCGATGGTCGCGCGCGGCCGCGGCAGCTCCGCCTCCAGCGCCTCCAGCACCTGCCTGCCGGCGGCGAAGTCGTCCTCCGGGATGCCCTGCGCCGCAAGGCGCTCACGGGCGGCGGCCCGCCACGCGGCGCAGGCCGGCGACACGAAGGCCGGCACGAAGGTGACCATGCACACCCCGCCGTTGCCGGCCAGCCGCCCGAGCACGTCATCGGGCACGTTGCGGGGGACGTCGCAGAGGGCTCTGGCGGACGAGTGCGAGAAGATCACCGGCGCCTGACCGACGTCGAGGGCGCCGTGCATCGTCGCCGGCGCGACGTGGCTCAGATCGACGAGCATGCCGATGCGGTTCATCTCCCGCACCACCTCCTCGCCGAACCGGGTGAGGCCACCGTGGGCCGGCGAGTCGGTCGCCGAGTCGGCCCACGGCACGTTCTGGTTGTGGGTCAGCGTCAGGTAGCGGACCCCGAGCGCGAACAGCATGCGGAGCACGCCGAGCGAGCAGTCGATCGAGTGGCCGCCCTCGGCGCCGAGCAGCGAGGCGATCCGCCCGGCGGCCCGGGCGCGCTCGACCTCGTCGGCGGTCCTGGCCAGCGCGAGCGCGTCGCCGTAGCGCGCGACCATCGCGTGGACGGCGTCGACCTGCTCGAGCGTGGCGGCGACGGCGTGGTCGCCCTGGAGCTGCGCGGGGACGAACACCGACCAGAACTGGGCGCCGACGCCGCCGGCCCGCAGCCGCGGGATGTCGGTGTGCAGGGCGGGCTGGGCGGCGGCGACGTCGACCTTGTCGAAGTCGTAGCCGGCCGCGAGCCGCATCGCCCAGGGCAGGTCGTTGTGGCCGTCGAGGACCGGGCTGGAGGCGAGCAGCGCCCGCGCGCGGCCCTCGAGGCCCTCCCAGCTCTGGGGACCTTGGAGACCATACGGACCCTGGGGATCCTGGAGACCATGGGGGCCTTGGAGGTCGCCGGTCATCGCCGCACCGGCCTACGAGCGCCCGGCCACACTGGCCAGGAAGCGCTCGAGGTCGACGACCACCCTGGTGACGCGCCCCCTGGCGGCGACCCGGCCGCCGTCCCGGACCTCGGTGGCGAACTCGAGCCGGCGGCCGTCGACCCATTCCAGGGTGGCCGCCACCTCGACCGGCGCGCCGACCGGGGTGGCCAGCAGGTGCTCGAGCTCGACCCTGGCGCCGACGGTGGTGGCGCCGGCATCGAGCGCGCCCTCCAGCGCCTCGACAGTGGCGCGCTCCATCAGCGCGAGCACCTTCGGCGTGGACAGCACGGGCACCAGACCGCTCTCCAGCGCGGCGGCGGTGTCGGCGTCGGTGACGGTGTAGGTGAAGCTGGCGTGCAGGCCCGGGGCGATCGCTGCGCTCATGGGCCAATTCTGCACCACCGCCGCCGGCCGTGGCGTTCAGGCGAGGTGATACAGCAGCGGCATCGCCCCGGTGTGGTTCGCCTTCATGTTGGCGAGCACGTAGCTGAAGAAGCTGGGCTTGCTGGTCTGGCGGACGGTGAAGGCCGCCAGGCTCGAGTCCCAGCGGGCGTGGTTGACGAAGACGTAGTCGGCCTTGCCGGTCGGCGCCAGCAGGGTCGAGTTGTCGAGCCCGGTCTCGGTCTCGTACCAGCCGCCGAGCTGCTCCCAGAGCTCCAGCGCGACCTTGGGGTCGTCGGCGACGAAGTAGTTGAACAGGAACAGCCCAGGCCGGGTCTTGTCGACGTCGCCGATGCGCCGCAGGCACCTCGCGGTCATCACGTTCATGTCCTTGGCCGCCTCGGAGACCGCGTCGATCAGCTGCTTGTAGGTCTCGGTGCGCTGGACCTGCTCGATGGTCTCGGGCGAGCTGGTCTCGATCAGCACCACCACGTCGTAGCGGGCGGGGTGGGTCGCGATCTGCTTGGCGTAGCCGCTGGTCGGTGGCAGCAGGATGCCCTGGTAGACGGTCACCTTCTCGACCTCGTCCAGGCGCTCGAGCTCGCCGGCCAGGGTCTTGAGCCTGGCGAGCAGCGCGGTCTTGGCCTCGCTCTTGCCCGGGAGCGGGCCGCGCGCCGGCGGCTCGACCGCCGCGGCGACGTGGATGTAGCCGAACGGGGCCGGTTCGATCAGCGTGGCCTTGCCGAACTTGGGCTTGGGGTTGACGATCCGCAGCTCCATGGTCGGTCCTCGCTTCCAGCGGCGATGCCGCTTCGCTCCGGTCGTGCTCCTGTTCTGTTCGTCGGGTCGCGATGGAAGATCGTTGACTATTGAGTGAGTGCTCACTCATAGTAAGTGAGCACTCACTCAGCGGTCAAGGCGTGGTAGCGTCCCGCCTGGTGGCGGGCCCGAGGGACGCGGGAGGGCGAGCATGGCGGCACGGCGAGGCGGACCAACCGACCGGCCGGTGGCGCCGCCCGGCGAGGCCGCACCGTCGCCGGCGCAGCGGGCGGGCGGGCCCGACCCAGGACCGTGGCCGGCGCGGCCGGCGGCGGGGCCCGACCCGGAACCGTCGCCGGCGCGGGCGGCCGCGGGAGCTGGCCCAGGACCCTCGTCCTCGCGGCGGGCGGGGGCGCCGATGCGGGAGCGGATCGTGGCGGCGGCGGCGCGGGTGATCAGCGAGCGTGGGGTCACCGGGGCGACCACCAAGGAGATCGCGCGGGCGGCGGGGGTGTCGGAGGGCTCGCTCTACAACCACTTCGAGAGCAAGACGGCGCTGTTCGGGGCCGCGTTCGGTTCGGTGGCGGCCGGCATCCGGGAGGCGATGGGCGAGCTGGCCGGCAGCGTCGGCCGGGGCACCGTCGAGGGCAACCTCGAACGCCTCGCCACCGCGGCGATCCGCTTCTACCGCGAGCTGCTGCCGATGGCTGGCCCGGCGCTGGCCGACCACGACGTGACCTCGTGGCTGCGGCGCGGCATGCCCGCGCGGGGCGCCGGGCCGATCATGGGCCAGCTCGCCCTGGCCGGCTACCTGGAGGCGGAGCGCGACGCCGGCAGGCTGGCGCCAACCGCGGAGCCCGGGTTCATCGCGGCGGCGCTGCTCGGCGCCTGCCTTCAGCACGCCTTCACCTCGATCCTCACCGAGCCGGCGGCGATGTCCAGCGCGAGCATGCCCGCGGGACCCGACGAGTACGCGCGCGGGATCGTGCGGACCGTGCTCGAACGCCAGCTGGCCTGAGGCTTGACGCCCGCAAGGCTGTCTACCACGATAGACAGATGCCACTCGACGACGCCATCGTCCGCGAGGCCCGCCAGGCGCGCGACCGCCTGATCGGCCTGGAGCGCGAAGCCGACCTCGCCCGGGTCAGCTACCAGCACGCGATCCGGCGGCTGCACGCGGGCGGCGCCTCGCTGCGCGAGATCGCGGACGCGCTCGGCCTCAGCTACCAGCGCGTCCATCAGATCGTCGACGTCGTCGCCGGCAAGGGCTCGATCAGGTCCTCGGCGGCCAAGCCGATGCGCTGCTCCTTCTGCGACCGCTCCCAGGCGGAGACGCGCAAGCTGATCGCCGGACCTGGCGTGGCGATCTGCGACGGCTGCGTGAGCCTGGCCCTGGAGGCGCTGGACCGTGGCGAGGCCGGCTCCGCCGGCGTGACGCCCGAGGCCGGCTCCCCCGGCGTAACGCGCGAGGCCGGCTCCCCCGGCGTGACGCGTCTGGTCGCCGCCTCCCCCACCGGACCGGCCGGCCCGACCGGCGCGGAGGCGCGCTGCCACTTCTGCGGCAAGCGCGGCGATCAGGCGAGCGGCATCGCGGTCGCGCCGGACCGCCACGTGGTCGCGGCAAAGTTCGGCAGGGCCGGGAGGGGGGCCAGGACCGGCGGTCTCGCCAGGCGCCGGCGCGGCGTGCCGCCGAGCATCTGCGCCGAGTGCCTCGACCTCTGCGGCGAGATCCTCGCCGAGGAGCTGGACGACTGACGAGATCGGACGGCGGCCGCCGAGGTCATTCGCCGATCGGCTGCGCGTCGACGGGGCCGTCGAAGATGATCACGAACAGGCAGGAGCCGTCATCGGCCGGGGCGTGGCGCATGGCCTCCCCCGCCGGGAAGTGACCATAGGACCCCGGACCGATGACCTGGTCGTTGACCTCGAGCCGGCCGTCGAGCACCACGATGGTGTGGGCGGCTGTGTGGCGGTGGAGCCGGGTCCGCAGACCGGCCGGGTACCTGATCAGGTAGTGCTCCGCCCCCGAATCCGGGTCCTCATAGAGCAGCCGCAGGCCGATCTCGCGGTCGTAGATCACGGATTGGGACGATCCCAGTTCGAGCGATCTGAGACCGTCGACGACGATGGCACGACCGTATTCCATGCGCGAACTCCATGGTGCGGCCCTGAGCCGTTCCGGCCAGGTGAGGCGACGGCGGCGCCTGAAGTATGCCTCCCCCGGCGTGTCCGCCAAACCCTTCCGCCTGCCCGGCTGACGCGCAACCGCGACCGCTACCCCGGTCCACGGCCCGGGGCTTCGCTACGATCCCGGGGTGATGACCCCTTCGAGCCTCAGGAGCGCATCGTGTTCGTCGCCATCAACGCCGTCGAGGTACCTGCCGAGCGTGCCGACATGTTCGCCGAGCGGTTCGCGAACCGCGCCGGCGCGGTCTCGTCCAGCCCTGGCTTCGCCCGCTTCGAGCTGTTCCGGCCGGCCGACGGGAAGACCCGCTGGCTGGTGGTCACGCACTGGCGGTCCCGCGAGGACTTCACCGCGTGGATGGAGAGCCAGGCGTTCGAGCGGGGCCACGGCGGCGGTCGCGCCGGGCCGCCCGCCGGGACCGGCTCGGAGCTGTGGGAGTTCGACGTCGAGCAGTCGGAGGAGGCCCCGCCGCCGGGCGCGGCCGGCTAGATGATTCAGGCTGTCCCGTGATGCTCCACGAGTCGCGACATTGACGGGGAGCGGACCATAGGCACCGTTGCCGGCCGGTGGCGCCGTCGAGTCCCCACCTGAAGCAGCATCACCGCCACCTCGGTGAAGCGCGGCATCGCCGTGCCCAGGGATCTGTCGGTGGTGGGCTTCGACGACATCGGCGCCGCCGCGGCGGTCACGCCGTCGATGACCACCGTGCGGCAGCCGCTGCTCGAAAAGGGCCGCATTGTCGGGCGGCTCATCCTCGGCCAGGAGGCTCCGCCGCCCGGCGACGCGCTGCTGCTGCCCACCGAGCTGGCGGCACCATCGCTGGCTGCCTTGCGCCATCGGACGCCGCTGACCTGGCGGGTGCCGCCACGCCCGGGCGGGCAGCGGGCGGCCCGGTGAATCCTCGTGCCATTCCTTGAAAGGAATTCTCCCGGTCTCAAATTTTGTTGGCAGGAGAAATCCCTCAGGGGCGTTCCACCGGTAGGACTCTCCGTGGAGTGCCGTGTTTCGAAACCCTCCGTGGAGGCGGTTGATCGATCGATCATGTGGAACTTGTCGGATGAGTCGCTGCTCGCGGGGCTAGGGTCGGGGGATCGCGACGCGGCCGCCGCGTTCGTGGCGCGGTTCCAGCGTCGGGTGTTCGGTCTGACCTACTCGATCCTGCGCGATCGCGGCGCCGCGGAGGAAGCGGCGCAGGAGGCGTTTGTACGTGCCTGGCGGCACGCTTCGGCGTACGACCCTCGACGCGGCACGGTCGCGGCCTGGCTGCTGACGATCGCCCGCAACGTCTCGATCAACATGCTGCCCGCGCGACGCTTCGATCCCATCGACCCGGAGGTCCTCGTCGCGATGGAGGCAAGGACGCCTCGCGGGGACGGGAACGAGGAGGACGGCGGAATCGAGGCCCGGGTGGCCGACTCGGAGCGGGTGCGGGAGGCACTGGGCCGGCTTCCGGAGGGCCAGCGCCGCGCGCTGGTCCTGGCGGTGTTCTACGGGTTCACGGCAAAGGAGATGAGTGAGCTCGACGGTCTGCCGCTCGGCACGGTCAAGACGCGGATCCGGTCGGCCATGATGAAGCTTCGCTCTGAGCTGGGGGTGCCCGATGAGCGGTGAGATGGGATGCGAGCAGGTAAGGGAGCTGGCACCAGAGCTCGCGATTGGCATCGCCGCCGGGGAGGACAGGGACCCGGCCCTGCGCCACCTGGGTGGCTGCCCAGGGTGCCGCCAGCTCGTATCCGAGCTTTCCTGTGTGGGTGACGAGCTGCTGCTGCTGGCGCCCGAGCGGGAACCTCCGCTCGGGTTCGAGTCCCGAGTCCTCACTGAGATCGCCGAGCCATCACGTCCGCGCCGCCTGCGGTCGCTTCGGGGTGGACTGCCAGCCGTCCCGCGCGGCTGGGTTCCAGGTGGGAGGCGGTGGGTGGCCGTCGCCGCGGCCGCGGTCCTCGCGGCGGCGATCGGCGCGGGGTCGGTCTTCGTGACCACAGCCAGAGATCGCCGGCTCGCGGAGAGCTACCGGGCCGTGCTTGCCGAGGGGCAGGGATCCTCGTTCGCCGCCGCCCCGCTGAAGGGAGCGCAGGGCCGGATCGGCACGGTGTTCGGGTACCAGGGAGAGCCGTCGTGGATGGTTGTGACGGTGCAGCCCTGGGTCCCGGACGAGGGCCAGCTCCAGGTGCAGGCACTGACCCGCGATGGGAGATACCTGAGCCTGGGCAAGGCGGTCCTGGGCGGCGGCAACCGTGCGTGGGGCGGACAGCTCCCCGTCGACGTCGCCGCTCTCCACGAGGTTCGGTTCGCGCGGTCGGACGGTCGGACGGTATTCGCCGCGACCTTCGGCGGGATCAAGTCCTGGAACTAAAGGGACCGGAATTCCGGTGACGGCACTGGGCAATCCCAGACGGCCCTGCCGCCGGTAGTACATGTCGAGGCTGCATCCATCAGA
>JBEDUQ010000158.1:0-2056 GCA_040414855.1 Actinomycetota bacterium | reverse complement strand
AGCGCTCCGCGCCACTGGTGGGTGGCGCGGAGCGCATGGGGCCGGGAGGCGGGGCGGGGGTCGGGCGGGTTGTCGGTCGTCAGGTGCTGAGGCCGGTGAGGAAGGCGGGGTTGGCCTTGGTCATCTTCTCGAGGTAGTCGGCCGGGACGCCCTCGTCGAGCAGGGAGTAGAGCAGCATCCGGATGCCCTCGGGATGGGGCGGACCGGAGCCCTGGCCGAGATCAGAGCTAAGGATGATATGGTCCCCTTTGGTCTCCATGATCCAGCCGGCCAGCTCGTGCGGAGTCTGCTCGTAGAACGTCGCCGACACGCAGCTGATGGCGACGTACTCGAGGTAAGCGCCCTTGGCGATGAGCTCGCGTTGGAGGTCGAGGTCCTTCTTGCACAAGGCCCAGTTGACGTGAGTCACCACCAGCTTCCGCACGCCGGCGTCGATCGCGGCGTCCTGGAGCAGCCGGACCTCGTCGAGGTCGAGGTGCCCCGTGCACAGGCACGCGTCGTGCTCGGCGATCAGCTCGAGGATCGTGTGGACCTCGGGCTTGAGCTTGCCTGCCTCGTCGAGCACGGTGACCCCCGGGCCGGAGAGCTGCGGTCTGGACCTGCCGAGCTGGGGGTAGTCCGGCATTCCGAAGTACTCGGCGTGGTGCTTGGCGTGGTTGCTCGGCATCCACACCACCTTGGCGCCGTACTGGAGGGCCGACTGGACGACGTGCGGGTTCAGCCCGCCGACGGAGCGGTTGAGCACGATCGCGCCGATGGGATCGAGGCCGGGGAACTGCCGCTTGAGATAGAAGGCGCGGTGGAAGGTGGCGCTGTCGTGGTCCTTGAGCACGAACCCGCGCATGCCGTAGTCGAGGGCGACCTTGGCCAGGTCGGTGTCGTAGATCGGCCGGGGGAAGAGCGCGGGGGCCGTATGCGCGTGCATGTCGACTGCCCCGCGGAGGAGCTCCAGGTCCGGTCGGCTCACCTGCTCGTCCTTTCACCTCGCCGTGCGCTGACAGGTCGCCGTGCTCTGGCATTTCACGATATGAAAATCGTTACCGCATTACGATTCAACTATCAGCGCCGCGGTGACGACTGTCAAGGAGAGGACCGCCCGGTTCGGCGCGTACTTTCATATCCCGATCTTCACTTTCGCCATGTGGCAGATCGGCGTAGACTGCGGCCGACCATCACGATTGGAAGCTGAGGCGTGGACACGCAGACTGAACCGAGCGCGGTCAAGGGATCGGCCGGCCGCCGCAAGACCGATTCGAGCTCGCCCCAGCTCCTGGAGCGGACCTTCGCGGTGCTGGCCCTGTTCACCTCGGAGCGCCAGGAGTGGACGACCACCCAGATCGGGCGCGAGTGCGAGCTGCCGGTGCCGACCACCTACCGCATCCTGGCGGCGCTGGAGCGCCACGGCTTCGTGGTGCGCGACGAGATCACCAAGCGCTTCCGGCTGGGCCCGGCGGCGCTGGCGCTCGGCCGCAACGCCAGGGCCGCGACCGACCTGCGCACGGTGAGCCTGCCGGTGCTTCAGCGCCTGTCGAACCAGACCGGCGAGACCACCCTGCTGGTGGTGCCGAGCGAGAACCGCCTCAGGGGCTTCTGCCTGGAGCGGGTCGAGAGCCCGCAGTCGCTGCGCCTCTCGGTCGAGCCGGGACGTCACCTGCCGCTGCACGCGGGCGCGCAGCAGAAGGCGCTGCTGGCCTTCATGCCGGCGGCTGAGGTCGAGCGGATCCTGGCCGCGCCGATGGAGCGGCTCTGCAAGTCGACCATCGACGGCCCCGAGAAGCTCCGCGAGGAGCTGGAGTCGATCCGCCGCAAGGGCTGGGCGCGGTCATTCGAGGAGACCAACCTGGGCGTCTGGGGCATCGCCATGACCCTGCTCGACGAGCACGGGTTCTCGGTCGCGTCGGTGGGGATCGCGGGGCCGCGCGCGCGGCTGGAGCGCTCGACGCTGCCGAAGTGGCTGAAGCTGCTGCACACCGGCGTCGAGGAGATCGCGGGCCAGATGAGCCTCCAGTGCTCGTGCGCCCGCGACCCCGCATTCCGCCGCGGCGAGTGGGCCGAC
>JBEDUQ010000157.1:0-7155 GCA_040414855.1 Actinomycetota bacterium | reverse complement strand
CTGCGCCGGGTCCAGGACCTCGAGCAACGCGGCCGACGGATCGCCGCGGTAATCCGAGCCGACCTTGTCGATCTCGTCAAGCAGCACAACGGGATTCATCGAGCCCGCCTCACCGATCGCGCGCACGATACGGCCCGGCAGCGCGCCGACGTAGGTGCGCCGGTGGCCACGGATCTCGGCCTCGTCACGCACGCCACCGAGGGCGACGCGCACGAAGTTGCGGCCCATCGCCCGCGCGACCGACTCGCCGAGCGAGGTCTTGCCGACGCCCGGAGGGCCGACCAGCGCGACGATGGTGCCGGAGCCGCGGCCGGCCTTGGGCTCGATGCCGCGCTCGTTGCGCAGCTTGCGGACGGCCAGGTACTCGATGATGCGGTCCTTGACGTCCTCGAGGCCGGTGTGGTCCTCGTCCAGGACGACGCGGGCGGCGCCGATGTCGAGCCGGTCCTCGGACTTCTTGCCGAACGGCAGCTCGGTCACGGTGTCGAGCCAGGTCCGGATCCAGCCGTGCTCGGGGTTCTGCTCGGGCGTGCGCTCGAGCCGGCCGATCTCACGCTCGACCGCCTTGCGCGCGTCCTCGGTCAGCTCCGCCTCGTCGAGCTTGCGGCGGTAGCCGGCGATCAGGTCCTCGTCGTCGCCGTCCAGCTCGCCGAGTTCCTTGCGGATCGCGGTGAGCTGCTGGCGCAGCAGGAACTCACGCTGGCTCTTCTCCATGCCCTCGGAGACGTCGCGGCGGATGCGGTCCTTGATCTCCTGCTCGGCGAGCGCGTCGCGCGCCCAGCCGAGGACCTTGGTCAGGCGCTCCTCGACGTCAACGGTCTCGAGCAGCTCGACCTTGTGCTCGAAGGAGAGGTCGGGAGAGTAGACGGCGGTGTCGGCCAGCTG
This sequence comes from Actinomycetota bacterium, assembly GCA_040414855.1. GTDB lineage: Bacteria > Actinomycetota > CALGFH01 > CALGFH01 > CALGFH01 > DASVXQ01. Next base: position 6,270 of record JBEDUQ010000157.1, on the reverse strand, counting down.
GCCGGGGTCATCGACGCCACGGAGGGTGTCGACGATCTGGCGGGCACCGCGCGACTCGAGGATGCTCTCGACCACCGCGCGGTACTCACGTGCGAGCTCGTGGGCTCGCGGGGAGGGGGTTGGCTCCTCGAGACGCTGAACCTGAACCCAGGTGGCGGTACCGGTCCCGGCCACGCCGACGGAGATGCCGGCGCGGTGCAGGCCACGGACCACGACCGCCATCTGGCCGCCAGGCAGCTCGCCGGCGTCCTCGATCGCGGCAACCGTGCCCACGCGGGCGTAGCGCTCGCCGACCTTCGGCACCAGCACGAGCAGCTGGCCCGCATCGCGGGCCGCCGTCGCCGCCGAACGGGCCTCCGGGGTCTCCAGCGTCGCGGTCACGACCATCCCGGGCAGCACGACACCGCTGGTCAGCGGGAGCAGCGGGAGGGTCTCGATAGACAGCTCAGGCATTCATTCTCCAGATCTGTGGGGTGCTCATGTGGGGTGCTTCACACGGCACAACGCCCACCCGTCCGGAGCAATTCCCTGTCGGAGCAGAAGGTTGAGGTGGCCGACTATCGGCGGTTCGACTACCGGTTCTCGGCGCTCTGGAGCTGCTCGGTGACCTGGTACAGGGTCCGCTGCTCGGTGCTGCCGATCAGGCAGTAGACGATGCCGTGCGAGCTCCACCAGATGCTTCCGGTGCTGCCCCACCTGGCCGCCTGCACCGACGGGTCCTTCATGGGCCCCTGGGCGTTGGCCATCTCGGGCAGATGGCCCTTCCAACGGATATAGGTCACGCGGTGGCCGCCGGCGTCGCGGTATTCGGTGACCGCCGCGAGGTGCCCGGCGAGCATGCGGCCGCCGGCGCCCTGGACGTGAAAGCCGAAGCGGGACAGGTCCTGGGTGTAGGCGGCGGGCCCGAGCACGGCCAGCAGCCGGCTCTGGGTGGAACCATCCCATTGCAGCATCAGCGGCTGCGTCCGGTAGGCCGCCCAGGCGGCCGCCAGTGGGCTCGAGCGCGCCGGCGCCGGGACCAGCAGCATGGTGGCGGCCACCAGCGCGGCGGCCAGCCCGGTCGCGGCGCCAAGCGAGATCCAGTGCTTGCGGCGCCCGCCCTGCCCGGGCGCGCGCGCCTCGGCCCGCAGCGCCGCCATCACCTGGCGCCGGTCCGCCTCCGGCATCGGTTCGGCCGAGGAGCGCAGCAGCGCGGTGAGCTGGCGGTCGACCAGTGCCCGCGAGGCGCAGTGGCTGCACCGCGCGACGTGCTCGCGCGCGGAGACCGCCTCGTGGGACTCCAGCTCACCGAGGCTGAACGCGGTCAGCCTCGCCTCGAACCACTCACAAGTCATCTGCCTGCACCCTTCCAAGCTCGGGCGTGAGGAGCCGCTCGAGACGGCGGCGCGCGCGGTGCAGGCGCGACAGGATCGTCCCCCTTGGGACGCCCATGACCGTCGCTGCCTCGGCGCAGCTCAGGCCGTGGATGTCGACCAGGGTGACGGCGACGCGGAAGTCCTCGGGCAGGAGCGCGATCGCGCGGCGGACGCTCTCGCGGTCCATCTCTCGAACGGCCTGCTCCTCAGGTCCAGGCTCGAAGCTGGCCGGCTCCACGCTCGGCTCGTCGGGCGAGTCGAGCCAAACCAGTGGAAGCCGGCGGTCCTTGCGGTATTGCGTGCAGAAGAGGTTGTACTGGATGCGCAGCAACCAGGCCTTGCAGTTCGTCCCCGGCTTGAAGGTCTGGAACGAGCGCAGCGCTCGCAGCATCGTCTCTTGTGTCAGGTCCTGGGCCGCGGCGCGGTCGCCGGTCAGCCGCAGGGCGGCGTCGTACAGGGTGTCCATATGCGGTACAGCGGTCGCCTCGAACCCTGCCAGCTCCACTGGCGACGACTCCCTCCTGCCGGCTCGGGCGGACTCGCTGCTCCTGCTTGAGGAACCGCGAGGCCGCCCGACCGATTCCCAGGACCCTAGCCGGCCACCGCGGCGGTGGAGGTGTCGGTCCTCGGCCCTGCCAGACGGCGACGCCGCCGCCGGCGCGAGCCGGACTTGCGCGCTCCTGAGGTCGCGTCCTCGTCGCCGGTCGCCTGGCCCTTGGACTGGGCCGGTGTGGGGGCGGGTCGGCTCGCCGCGCGCTTGGCGGCGGCCTCCTCGACCGTGGGGAGACTGAAGACGTCGACCAGAAGCTGGCTGGTTGAGTAGACCTCGGGAATCGGCTCGCCATCCATGCCGAGGTGCTGGCGGATGAGGTCGGCGGTGGTCATCTCGTTCCAGGCGACGAAGGTGATGGCCACTCCTGCCGCGCCAGCCCGGCCGGTGCGGCCGATGCGGTGGACGTAGGCGCGCTCGTCCTCGGGCGTGTCGTAGTTGATGACGTGCGAGAGCCCGGCGATGTCGAGCCCGCGGGCGGCAACGTCGGTGCAGACCAGCACGTCGAGCTTGCCCTTGCGGAAGGAGCGCATCACCCGCTCGCGGACGACCTGGGGCAGGTCGCCGTGCAGCGCGCCGGCCTTGTAGCCGCGCTCGACCAGGCCCTGGATGGTCCGCTCGACGCCGCGCTTGGTGCGGCGGAAGACGGCGACGCGGTCGCGGCCGGGCGCGTCGAGCAGCCGGCACAGGACCTCGAAGCGGTTGAGCGGGTGGACCTGGAAGAAGTGCTGCTCGGTGGCCGGGACCGTCGACTGCTCGCCCTCGGGCTCGGCGTGGACGAAGGTCGGCTGCCTGGAGTAGCGCCGCGCCAGTGCGACCACGGCCTTGGGCATGGTCGCCGAGAAGAGCATCGTCTGGCGGTGCTCGGGAGTGGCCGTGATGAGCGACTCGACGTCCGGCAGGAAGCCGAGGTCGAGCATCTCGTCCGCCTCGTCGAGCACGAGCACGCGCAGCGAGTCGAGCTGAAGGTGGCCCTGACGCAGGTGGTCGAGGAGCCGCCCTGGCGTGCCGACGACCACCGGCGCGCCTTCGTTCAGGTCGACGATCTGCGGGCCCATCGGCCGGCCGCCGACGATCGCGGCCACGCGCACGCCGGCGTCCTTTCCGGCATTGGAGATGTCGGCCGTCACCTGGAGGCAGAGCTCACGGGTGGGGACGACCACCAGCGCCTGGACGACCGCCTCGCTGGGGTCCACGTCCTGAACGATCGGGATCCCGAAGGCGAGGGTCTTTCCGGTGCCGGTGCGTGCCTGCCCGATGAGGTCGACGCCGGCGAGGGCAAGCGGCAGGCAGAGCGTCTGGATGGGGAAGGGGTGCTCGATGCCGATGCGTGCGAGCGAGGTGAGTGTGGTTGGGTTTGCGCCGAGATCGGCAAAGCTGCGTTCAGGAGTGTGGCTGCTCGGTAATGGACTCAGACCGGTGCCTCCAATGGAAATGTGTGGACATACAGCGGGGGGCTCCCCGCTTGGGAGCCGCCCCCTCAGTACTTCAGTGTATCTGACCTGTCCTGTCCGCCGCCCCAGGATCCCGGAGAAGTCCGCTCTCAGCTTCCCCTGGCCGCTCGCGGCCAGTACAGGTCGCGTCAGTAGCGGGGAACGTCGCGGTCGATTACCACGCTCCACTCGTCGATGCCGCCGGCGAGGCTGCGCGCCCGCGACCAGCCGTTCGCCTTCAGCCAGATGGCCGCCTGCGCGCTGCGCATGCCGGTGTGGCAGTAGATCACCACGTCGGCGTCCCGGGGGATCTCGTCCGGCGCGCGCTTGATGAACTGGCTCAGGTCGACGTGCAGCGACGGCTCGATGCTGGCCATCTCGCGCTCCATCGGGGTGCGGACGTCGACCAGCATGGGGGGAGCCTCGCCCTCCAGCTCGAGCGCCAGCTCGGCCGGGTTGACCTCGTCCAGCAGCGGGTGCCCGCTCATCGGGTGGCTCATCGGCCGGCGCCCTCCGCCCAGCAGTCCGGGCAGTAGAACCTGATCAGCTCAGGAGCCTGGTCGACCAGGCTCTCGGCGCGATGATCGGTGTCCGCGGCCGCCTCGCTCACGTCCACCACCGCCCCGCAGGAGGCGCATTCGACCAGCTTGGCTGCCACCTGAGGTCCCCCCTTGAAATGAACCGGCCCCCTCCGGTCCGGCGCTCCGGCCCCCGGACCGGCGCCCATCCTACTGCCGCGCTGTTCGGGTGGCGCCACCCGCCCGCTACGGTAGGCTTGGCATGGTTTCCAAGAGCCGTCCAGGAGGTCGCCAAGTGGCCAGTCCGGCCGAGGTCTACCAGGCGCTGCGCGAGGCCCATGCCAAGGCTGACGCTGACGCCGCCGCCGCGCTGTACGCATCCGACGCGGTCTATTACGAGCCGGACAACCAGTCGCATCGCGGTCGCGACGAGATCCGCACCTACCTCGCCGCCTACTTCGCGCGCCGCGGTCCGGTCGAGGTCACGGTCAAGCGCGAGGTGGCCGCCGACGCGGCGGTGCTGGCGGAGTGGACCAGCGACTACACCGAGGGCGGCCGCCGCTGGTCCGGCACCCCGGGCGTCTCGGTGGTCGAGCTGAGCCGCGAGGGCATCAAGTACCACCGCGACTACCAGTAGCCGGCCAGTAGCCGGCCGACCGGCCCGTCCGCTGGCCCGGTCCGCGCGGCGGCCGGCGCCCAAAGGGCCTAACCCACGGGGCCTAACGGGAGCCGAAGCCGACCCGCTTGTCGCGGTTCTCTTCGCCGAACTCGATGTAGGCGAGCCGTTCCACTGGGATCCCGACCCGGCGGCCCTTGTTGTCGACCAGCCACAGCATCCGGGCGCCGAGCGAGAGGGCGTCCTCCACGGTCTTTGCGACCTCGTCGGCTGACTGGTCGATGTCGATCTCCAGTTCCTTGGGGTTGTCGGTGACCCCCAGCTTGACCTCCATCGGTTCAAGGCCCTCCTGCTCGTCTCGGCCGCGCGCGGCGGGTTGCCGCGCGAGCGTAGCAGGGCCTGGCCGGAACCGATCGGCCGGACCCGGTGTACAGGGGACGACGCCGGGCGAGTCCGCCCCGCCTCCTGCCTCACCGACGACTCGCCCAGGAGAGGTGACGTCATGCCGTCGAGCACCGCGATGCTCCCACGCCGCACCGCCGCCGCGGCGGCTGCGCTCGTCCTGCCGGCCGTGCTGGCGCTGGTGCTCGGCGCCTGCGGCCGATCGGCGCCACCTCCGCCCGGGTCTGACGGGTCCCGTCCCGGTCCGGGCGTCCAGGCCTCGGATCGGGCCGGCGGCCTGGTGCTCGCCGGCGACCCATCGCGCCGCGAGATCCGGGTGATCGGCGAGGGCGGCAAGGTCCTGCGCACGATGCCGGCCGGCGTGCCGAGCCCCGACTGGAAGACCCTCTACGTCGCCAGCCCGGCCAATGGGCGCACCAAGGTCGCCGCGCTCGACGTCGCCACCGGAAAGCCGCTGCGCACGACCTCGATCGAGGGCCGCTGGGAGCTGCCCCTGGTCGGCTCGGCCGCGGTGCCCGACGGGCTCTCCGGCGACGGGGGCGCGCTGGCGCTCTCCCAGTCGGGCGAGGGGGTCGCGGGCCGCTTCGCGGTGCTACGGACCGACTTCGCCAAGCCAGCCGCGCTGGTGGACCTGCGCGGCGACTTCGAGTTCGACGCTCTCTCGCCGAACGGATCACGGCTGTACGTGATCGAGCACCTGCCGGGTCCCGACCGCTCGCGGTACCGCGTTCGCGTCTACGACCTCGCCAAGCGCAAGCTCGACCCCAACGCGATCGTGGACAAGGGCAACGCGTGGGAGAAGTTCATGGTCGGCTACCCCAACACGCGGGTGACCGGGGCCGGCGGCATGTGGATCTACACCCTCTACCGCAACGCGGAGCACCCGTTCGTCCACGCGCTCAACGCGCAGGACGGGTACGCGTTCTGCATCGACCTTCCGGGCGGCGGCGACGACCGCTCGTCGCGTCTGTGGACGCTCGCCGGAGGCGCCGGTCGCCTGTACGCCGTCAACACCGCGCTGGGAAAGATCTCCGAGGTGGACGCGGACCAGCAGTTCACGGTCACCAGGACCGCGTCGTTCCCGGCCCAGGCCCCGACCGGTGGCGCGGCGAGGCCCGGCAGCGTCGTGCTCGGCGACAACGGTCAGGTGCTGCTGGCCGGCGGGCCGAGCGGGCTGCTGGCGATCAACACCGGGCAGCTCCGGATGGAGCGCCGCTACCTGGACGGCTGGTCGGTCGACGGGCTGGTCGCCAGCGCCGACGGCAGTCGGGTCTACGCGCTGAGCAGCGCGCGCGCCCGCCTGGCGACGATCGACCCGGTCAACGGGGTCCTGCTCGGCGAGCGGCCCGCCCCCGCCGCCACGGTCCTGCTCCACGCCACGAGCTGACGCGCGGGG
>JBEDUQ010000156.1:0-26391 GCA_040414855.1 Actinomycetota bacterium | reverse complement strand
GGCCGAGGAGGCGGCCGAGCTGGTCGAGGTCGACTACGAGGACCTGCCGGCGGTGTTCGACGCCGAGCGGGCGATGGAGCCGGGCGCCCCACTGGTCCACGACGAGGGCAACGTGCTGGTGACCTGGACGATCGCCCACGGCGACGCGGACGGCGAGCTGGAGGCCGCCGACCTGGTGGTCGAGGGCGTCTACCACACCCAGCGGGTCGAGCACGCCTACCTCGAGCCGGAGGCCGGGGTGGGCTGGATCGACACCTCCGGTGTCGCCACGCTGCGCGTCGGCACTCAGGTGATCGAGCACGCCGCCACCATCGCCGCGATCCTTGGCCTGCCCGAGAGCAAGGTGCGCGTGATCAGCACCTACATGGGCGGCGGCTTCGGCGGCAAGGAGGACATGACCGTCGAGCCCTACCTCGCGCTGCTGGTGTGGCACACCCGCCGCCCGGTGCGGATGGTCTGGGAGCGGCAGGACTCGATCATGGCCAGCACCAAGCGCCACCCCTTCACCATGCGCTACCGGACCGGCGTGCGGCGCGACGGGACCATCCTCGCCCAGACCGTCGACATCGTCGGCGACGCCGGCGCCTATCCCTATCTGAGCGCGCGGGTGCTGTTCGCGGGCTGCGCGCTGGCATCGGGCCCCTACCGCGTGCCGAATGTCCGCCACCGGGCCAGCGCCGTGTTCACCAACAACGTTCCCACCAGCGCGTTCCGGGGCTTCGGCGCGATGCAGGTGACCTTTGGGTACGAGCAGCAGATGGACCGGATCGCGGAGGCGCTCGGGCTCGACCCGGTGACCGTGCGCGAGCGCAACTTCCTCGCCAAGGGCGACACCATCCCGACCGGCGAGCGGCTCGGCACCGCGGTGGCGGTCGGGGAGTGCCTGCGGAGGGCGGTCGGCGCGCTGGGCGAGCCGCCCCGGCCGAGCGCTCCGGGCCGCCGCGTCGGCCGCGGCTTCGGCGCCAACATGCAGCCGTACGGCCGCACCATCTGGTTCAGCGACCAGGCCTCGTGCTGGATCAGCCTGGAGTCCGACGGCAGCCTGCTGCTGCGCAGCGGGGTCACCGACCTCGGCGGCGGCCAGGCGGCCTCACTGGCGCAGATCGCCTCCGAGGTCCTGGGCGTGCCGCTGAAGGAGATCGGCGTCCACATCGGCGACTCCCAGCTCAACCCGCCGGCCGGCGGCACCTTCGCGACCCGCCAGCTCTACATGTCCGGCAACGCGGCGCTGGCGGCCGCCGAGCGGCTGCGCGACGAGCTCCTGCCGGTCGCGGCGGAGCTGCTCGGCGCCGACCCCGACGAGCTGGTATTCGAGGACGGGATGGTCCGCGAGCGCGGCACGTCGGCGGCCACCTCGGGCACCCTGGGCGCCATGGGCTCAACCGGCGGCGCGGCGGCCGCGGGCGGGGACGGCAAGGGCATCCGCCTCGCCGAGCTGGCGGCGGCGTGCCGGCGCCGCGGGGTGCCGTGCTCGCACCTGGTCACCTGGCACGGCGAGCGCGGGACCTTCGACGCCGCGGCCGGTCAGGGCGCCAGCTTCCCCGACTACACCTTCGGCGCGCACGCGGCGGACGTCGAGGTCGACATGGAGACCGGGCAGGTGACCGTGCTCGGCTATGCGGCGGCCCACGACGTCGGGCGGGCGATCAACCCGCTGCGGGTCCGGGGACAGATCCAGGGCGGCGCCTACCAGGGGCTCGGCTACGCGCTCGGCGAGGAGATCGTCGCCAGCGACGGCCAGCCGCTGTCGACTCTGTTCGCCGACTACCTGCTTCCCTACTCCGCCGACCTGCCGGACGTCCGGGCGATCATCGTAGAGAGCGGCGAGGGCAAGGGCCCGTTCGGTGCGCGCGGGATCGGCGAGCCGCCGATCGGCAACCCGGCCGCGGCCATCGCCAACGCCGTGGCCGCGGCCACCGGCGTGCGGCCGACCCGCCTGCCAATCACCCCGGAACGCCTCCTGGACGCGATCGACCTCGCAAGGGAGGACGCCAGGTGAGCCCGGGTGACCGCGAGGTGATGGGCGTATGAGCCGGATACCGGGGCTCGGCAAACGCGAGCTGCTGGTGAACAAGGCGGCGCGCCCGGCCGAAGCGATGGCGCCGCCGTCTCGCGCGCCGCTCGACCTCCACCGGCGGCTGCCCGGCTACGCGGTCACGCCGCTGGTCGAGGTGCCCGAGCTCGCGCGCGCCAACGGCGTCGCTGGGGTGTGGGTCAAGGACGAGTCGTGGCGTCTGGAGCTGCCCGCGTTCAAGATGCTCGGCGCGAGCTGGGCGGTCTACCGGGCGGCGGCCGAGCGGCTCGGCCACGACCCGGAGCCGTGGTCCAGCCTCGACGAGCTGCGCACGAAGATCGACCCGCTCCGCCCGCTGACGCTGGTGGCGGCCACCGACGGCAACCACGGTCGCGCGGTCGCGCGGATGGCGGCGCTGCTCCGGGTCGCCTGCGACATCTATGTGCCGGCCGGCACCGCGCAGGCGCGGATCGACGCGATCGAGGGCGAGGGGGCCAAGGTCGCGGTCGTCGACGGCGACTACGACGCCGCGGTGGCGACCGCCGCCTCGGCCGCCGGGGACCGCTGCCTGGTGATCGCCGACGTCGCCATCCCCGGCGACGAGCAGGTGCCGAGCTGGGTGATCGAGGGCTACTCCACCATCTTCTGGGAGGTCGACGACCAGCTCGCCGCGCTCGGGCCGGGTCGCGGGGCCCAGCCGTGGCGCCGCGAGAGCCCGGTTGGCGGCGAGGGGCCGGGGCACACCAACCGGCCAGGTGGCGGCGAGGGGCCGGACGTGGTGATGGTGCCGGTCGGGGTCGGGGCGCTCGCGGCCGCGGCGGTTCGGCACTACCGGCGCGAGGGTCTGGCACGCCGGCCCAGGCTGATCGGCGTGGAGCCCCTGGCCGCTGCCTGCGTGCTGGCCTCGCTGCGGGCGGGGCGGATGGTCACCGTCCCAGGGCCGCACCACTCGATCATGGCGGGCCTCAACTGCGGCACGCCCTCGCTGGTCGCCTGGCCGTCGCTGCTCCGCGGCCTGGACGCGGTGGTCGCGGTCGACGACGTGAGGGCGCGCCAGGCGATGCGCGACCTCGCCGCCGCCGGGATCGTCGCCGGCGAGACCGGCGCCGCCTCGCTCGCCGGCCTCACCGAGCTCGCCGCCGGTCCCGGCGCTGAGGAGGTCCGGCGCGCCTTCGGCGTCGGGCCGGACGCCAAGGTCCTGCTGCTGTGCACCGAAGGTGCCACCGACCCCGACGCCTACCGGCGGATCGTCGCCGGCGACTGACACTCCGCCGTCCAACGCACGCTCGCCCGCGCCCTCACGATCGGAGTCCACATGGCGACAAGTCCATACGGGGGCCCGTTGATCAGCCTCGACGGCGCCATCGACCTGCACTGCCATCCCTACCCGGACCTGTTCCCCCGCCTCGCCGACGACATCGACATCGCCATGGCCGCCAGGGACGCCGGCTTCGAGGCGCTGCTGCTCAAGTGCCACCACGAGAGCACCGTGTCGCGCGCCTACCTGGTGCAGCGGATCGTCCCTGGCATCCGCGTGTTCGGCGGCGTGGTGCTCAACTCCTACGTCGGCGGCATCAACCCGGCGGCGGTCGAGGCGGCGCTGCGGCTGGGCGGCAAGGAGGTGTGGATGCCGACCGTCGACGCCGGCTACCACGCGCAGGTGCACGGCGGCACCGGCGGCTACGACGCGCAGGGCGGCGGGCGGGTCCAGGAGGAGGGCATCTGGGTCACCGACGCCGAGGGCCGGCTCAAGCCGGTGGTCAAGGAGGTGCTGGCACTGGTGGCCGAGCACCAGGCGATCCTCGGCACCTGCCACCTGTCGCCGGCCGAGATCGTCGCGCTGGTCAAGGAGGCCCGCGACGCCGGCGTTGAGAAGGTTGTCGTCACCCACCCGTTCTTCAAAGTGCCCAACCTCGACCTCGACACCGTGGAGGAGGTGGCCAGGCTCGGCGCCATGCCGGAATTCGGCTACTGCACGATCTCGCCGGCGTGGCAGTACGCCGCCCCGGAGAAGATCGTCGCCGCGGTCCAGCGCGTCGGCGCCTCACGCTGCCTGCTGGTCTCCGACACCGGCCAGCGGCACAACCCGATGCCGTCGGAGGCGCTGCGCATCTTCGCGCAGACGGTCTTCGAAAAGGGCCTCAGCGAGGCGGACGTACTCACCATGACCAGTCGCAACCAGCATGACCTCCTCGACCTCGATTCGGCGGACGCGAAGCCCCGCCCGGTGGACCTCGCCTGGGCGGCGCGGCTGAACTCCGACCCCTGCCACGACCCCGCCGCCCTCCAATCCGCGACCCAATCGGCCGGGCTTCACAACCATTGACAATTCCGCGGCCAAATATTGGTGGAGGTTTGCAAACCCTGCCCCTTGCACTGGTGTGACGGCAGGCCGTTAGCTACCAGAACGACATGCCGTGTACGCCATTGGACACTCCCAAGCGATCCGATCGGGATGGGCCCGGCCAAATTCTTGGACCGGTGGGCACTCGGAGGGGGACATGGCAGAGGCGAGGACATCTGAGGTCAGGCTCGACGCGCACAGCATCGAACCGATTCCCGAGCAGGACAGGGACTCGACCGGCCCGCAGCAGATGTGGATCTGGGCCGGCGCCAACATCGCACCGATCAACTGGGTCCTCGGGGCGCTCGGGATCGTCCTGGGCTTGGGCCTGGTCGAGACGATCCTGATCGTGGCCATCGGCAACCTCATCGGCTGCGCGATCTTCGCCGCGATGACGGTGATGGGCCACAAGACCGGCGTCAACCAGATGGTGCTCTCACGTTCCGCGTTCGGCCGCCGCGGCGGCTATCTTTCGGCCTGGCTCCAGTTCCTCGGCACCATGGCCTGGATCGGGATCAACACCTACTTCCCCGTGGTCCTGGCGGTCGCGATCCTTGGCCACTTCGGCGTCAAGGACACCTTTGCGGTCAAGTTCATCGTCGTGACCGTGATCATGGCCATCCAGGTCGGGATCGGCGTGTACGGCTTCTATCTGATCCGGACCTTCGAGAAATACACCGTCCCGGTCACGCTGGCGATCATGGTGCTGATGAGCATCCTCGCCTGGTCCCGACCGGGCGTGGTCGACTGGAGCCTGGGGACCAAGCTCACCGGCGCGGCGCACTTCTCCAGCATCACCGGCCTGATCACCGCGATCGGCGTGGGCTGGGGGATCTCCTGGGTGACCTGGGCGTCGGACTACTCGCGGTTCGTGCCCAAGCGGGTCCCGTCGCGGACGGTGTTCTGGTACAGCTATTTCGGGATGCTGGTCCCGACCGTATGGCTGGCGATCCTCGGCGCCACCATCGCAAGCGTCAGCCAGTCCACCGACCCCGCCAGGCTGGTGTCGTCGGTGTTCGGCGGCGTGGTCGCCGTGCTGGTGATGCTGATGGTGCTCCACGGTCCCGTGGCCACCAACATCCTCAACGTCTACTCCTCGGCGCTCGCGGCGGTCAGCGCCGGCATCCGCGCCTCCCGGTTCGCGCTGGCCATCCTCGCCGGCGTCGTCGGCTACGCCGTGCCCCTGTATTTCCTGCGCGCGCCGTCGTTCGCGCAGAGCTTCGACAACTGGATGGTCGGGCTGATCCTGTGGATGTCGCCATGGGCGGGCGTGATCCTGGCCGACTTCTACCTGTTGCGGAGGCAGCGGATCGACGTCCCGCAGCTCTACGCCGACCCGGACCGCAGCGCCTACGGGGACGTCAACTGGGTCGGGGTTGGCGCCTTCGTGATCGGCCTGGTGGCCGGCTGGATGTTCGAGTTCGGCCTGGTCACCCCGCTCCAGGGCCTGATCTCCAAGCACCTGCTGGAGGGCGCCGACCTGTCCTGGCTGGTCGGCATGGGCGTGGCCGGCGTCGTCTACCTGGTCGGGATGCGCGGCCGTGCGGCGGTCCCGGTCGAGCAGGTGGTGGTGCCGCCGACGGTCGCCGAATCCTAGCCGTCCCGGATGCCCGGTCCCGTCGAGGCCGCCGAGCCCGTCGAGGCCGTAGAGGCGGTCGAGGAGAGGAGGCCGAGATGATTCGCGCGGCGGTGCTGACGGCTCCGGGCACGCTCGAGATCGAGCGCTTCCCGGAGTCGGAGCCGCCGCGCGACGGGGCGCTGCTGCGGCCGACCCACTGCGGCGTGTGCGGAACCGACCCGCACATGTACAGCGGCCATCTGTCGGTGCCGATGCCGCTGGTCATGGGCCACGAGTTCTCCGGCGTGCTGGAGGGGTTCGGGCCCGACTTCCCGGCCCGCGACGTCTACGGCGAGGAGCTCCGCCCCGGCGACGAGGTCGCGGTCGGCACCACCCTGGCCTGCGGGACCTGCTACTACTGCCGGTTCGTCCCGCATCGCCAGAACCTCTGCCAGGACGTCAACATCTACGGCATCACCCTCGGCTCCGACCAGGAGCCGCACGTCCGTGGCGGCTACAGCGACCTGCTCTACCTGCTGCCGCGGACCTGGCTGTTCAAGCTGCCGGCCGGCGTCAGCCTGAAGATGGCGGCGCTGGCCGACCCGATCGCCTGCGGCACCCGCGCGCTGGAGCGGGCCTTCTCGCCGGGGATGCCATGGGCGGGGGAGGGCGTCGGGCTCGGCAAGTCGGTGGTGGTCCAGGGCCTCGGCCCGATCGGGATCATGACCGGGGCCGCCGCCAGGGCCATGGGCGCGAGCCCGGTGATCGGCATCGACCGGATCCCGCTGCGCATGGAGATGGCCCGGCGCTTCGGCTTCGACGAGGTCCTCTCGCTCGAGGAGCTCCCGGAGGTCGAGCAGCGGGTCGAGGCGGTCCGTTCCATGACCCACGGCCTTGGCGCCGACGTGGTGGTCGAGGTGGTCGGCCTGCCGCCGGCGTTCGCGGAGTCGCTGCGGCTGGTCCGCAAGGGCGGCCGGGTGGTCGAGTTCGGCCACTTCACCGACAACGGCACCATGGCGCTCAACCCGCAGGACATCGTCAACCTCGACGTCGACATCCTCGGGTCGTACGCCTACCCCAACGCGCAGATCGGCACCTCGCTCGCGTTCCTGTCGAGGTACGCCGAGGTCTATCCGTTCGAGGACCTGGTGACCCACACCTTCGGGGTGGAGGACACCGAGAAGGCGATCCAGGCCAGCCGCGACAAGGTCTGCGTCAAGGCGATGGTGGTGTCGGAGCGCTGAGGAGGCTGGAGTTCTCGAGGAGCTCGATGCCGATGGGCGTGGGACGGTAATGGTTGATCTCGTTGCGGTCCTGTGGGCAGGCCGACGCGACCACGATGCAGTCGAGCTCGGCGCGCATGACCACGCCGTCGCCCGCCTTGGTGGGTGCCCCGGCCCAGCGCAGCGACCCGTCGGGCTCCACCCGCACGTTCATGAACAGGTTGACCGGCTGAGGCGCGTCGACGTTTCCGTGGCCGAGCCCGGCCATGATTCGCTGAAGGTTCTCCTGGCAGGACGCGTGCCAGCCCTCGACGCCGAGCAGTCTGTAGCGGATCGGGTCGCAGGCGGCGCAGAGCATGTCGTGCACCCCGGGCGAGTCGTCCCGCTCGAAGGAGAGGATCGGCCGCCGGCGGTTGGTGACGAACGACTCGCCGACCCTCGGGAACAGCCGGTTGACGTGGATCCGGGTGTGCTCGGCGCTGGCGTGCTCGGCGACGTCGCCGGCGACGAACGCGAACAGGTCGACCACCTGGCCGCCCTCGACGTCGACCACCCGGAACCGCCCGCCCGGCCGGACCTGGACCGCCCGCGCCTCGCGGGCGGGAACCAGAACGAACGCGTCCCGCATTGGTCCCCCTGGTGGCCGGCCGCGCCCCGGCGCGGCGGGACCGTCAGCATAGCCGACAGCCTTAACTGGGCCCCAAGGAGGCTGGATGAACCTGGGTGAGGGCGGCGCTGGCCGCTTGAATTTTCCGTTCGTCGGGATCCCGTCGTTCCTCAGGTCGGCCGTGGTCGACGACCTGGGCGGGCTCGACGCCGACATCGCGATCCTCGGCGCGCCGACCGACGAGGGGTCGCCGTTCATGCCGGGCTCGAGGTTCGGCGCCCGCTCGATCCGGGAGCACTCGCTGCGGTTCGTTACCGACGGCCGCGGCTACTACGACCCACAGACGCGCAGGCAGTTCCTCGAGCACGAGATGGTCGAGCGGCGGATCGCCGACGTGGGCGACGCCGACGTGCTGCCGACCAACGTGGTCGGCACCTTCGCCAACATCACCGAGCTGGCCAGCGGCGTGATCCGGCGCGGCGCGATCCCGGTCGCGCTCGGCGGCGACCACGCCATCACCTTCCCGGTGGTGCGGGCGTTCGAGGACCAGCAGCCCTTCCACGTCGTCCACTTCGACGCGCACATCGACTACATGCCGTTCATCCACGGCCTCGAGTACACCAACCAGCACGCCTTCCGGCACATCCGGCTGATGCCGAACGTCCGCTCGATCAACCAGGTCGGCATCCGCAGCATCCGCAACACGCGGGTCATGCACGACGAGTCCCTTCGCGACGGCAACCGGGTCGTGACCATGGAGGAATTCCGCGACCGGCCGGTCGAGTCGGTGCTGGAGGGTATCCCCGAGGGCGCGCGCTGCTACGTCTCGATCGACATCGACGTGCTCGACATGACCCTGACGCCAGGCTGCGTCTCGGCGGAGCCGAACGGGATGAGCTACGCCGAGTTGCGCGATGCGCTGGCGGCGATCGCCGAGCGGACCCAGGTCATCGGCATGGACCTCGTCGAGGTCAACCCGCTGCTCGACGTGCCCACCGGGCTCACCTCCTACGTGGCCGCGCACGTCCTGATCGAGGCGCTCGGCCGGATCTGCGACCAGCCATGGTGGCGCGCGGCGCGGGAGGCCCGGGCCGAGCTGCGCGCCGCGGAGCTGCGCGCCGCCGAGCTGCGCGCGGCCGCCGAGCTGCGCGCGGCCGCGGAGCCGGCCGGCGAAGGCGCCTGAGGCCGAAAGGCCAGAGGAGGGAGACATGGCCGACCCGATCAAGGTCGACGTCCACATGCACCTCTACCCGTCGGCCGCGTCCGGGTCCTGGTGGAAGACCGGCTACGAGATCTGGGAGTACGGCGCCAAGGACGGGGTGCGCTTCAGCCGCTACGACGGCACCGTCGACGACGCGCTGGCCGCCATGGAGAAGGCCGGGTTCGCGCACGGCGTGGTGGTCAACATGCTGAGCGTCGACCTGTTCCGCGAGGAGGCGCTGGCGGCGCTGCCGGCGGGCCTGGAGGCCGCCGACCGCGAGCGGGCCGCCGCCGAGATCGACGCGACCATGGCCGACCGCTTCCGCGCCTGCAACCGCTGGCTGGTCGAGGCGCTCGACCCGATCCCGGCGCTCACCCCGTATGTCGGCGTCGACCCGTGGGCGCTGCGGCCTGAGGAGAACGTCGAGCACCTGCGGGAGCTGGCCGCGCGCGGCGCCCGAGGCGTCAAGCTGCACCCGGTCGCGCAGCGGTTCGAGCCGGACGACCAGCGCATGCATCCGGTCTACGAGACCTGCGAGGAGCTCGGGCTGGTGGTGCTGTCGCACACCGGCTCGGCCAAGGGCGGCGAGCGGTTCGCCGAGCCCGCCGCCTTCGCCCCGATGCTCGCCAGGCATCCCCGCCTTCGGGTGGTCCTGGCCCATCTCGGCGGCGGGAGCTGGCGCCAGACGCTCGACCTGGCCGTCGCCTTCCCCGGGGTGGCGTTCGACCTCTGCGAGATCATCGAGTGGACCGGCGCGCCGGGAGCCCCCACCGAGGAGGACCTCGCCCGCATGATCCGGGAGATCGGCCCGGAGCGGGTCATGCTCGGGACGGATTTCCCCTGGTACGACCTCGACCGGACGGTCGAGCTGGTGATGGGCCTGCCCCTGCTGGCGACCGCGGAGAAGGAGGCGATCCTCGGCGCCAACGCGATCCGGATCCTCGCCCTGCCCGAAGGCCGATAGCCGACCCTGAGGAGGAGCGATGCAGCTTGCGACGGAGACGGTCGAGCAGATGCTCGCGGTCGCGATCGAGGAGGCGGGGATCGGGCTCGCCGAGGGCGGCGTGCCGGTTGGCGGCGCGCTGTTCGCCGCCGACGGCACCCTGCTCGGCCGCGGCCGCAACCGCAGGGTCCAGGAGGACGACCCCTCGATCCACGGCGAGACCGACGCCTTCCGCAGAGCGGGCCGGCAGCGCTCCTACCGCGGCACCACCATGGTGACCACGCTCGCCCCCTGCTGGTACTGCAGCGGGCTCATCCGCCAGTTCGGCATCCCCCGAGTGGTGGTCGGCGAGGACCGGCACTTCCAGGGCGGCGTCGACTGGTTGCGCGAGTGTGGCGTCGAGGTGATCGTCGTCGACTCACCGGAGTGCATGGACCTGATGGAGCGCTTCATCGCCGAGCATCCCGAGATCTGGAACGAGGACATCGGCGAGGACTGACCATCGCATGAGAGCGAGGTTCGGGACGCTCGAACCGCTCAGGCGGGCTCGTCGCTCGGAAGGAAGCCGCGGGCGCCGGCGTTGGGGTGGCTGGCGGTGCGGCGCCAGTCGACCGTGGGGCGGAGGGCGGCGAGGTCGGCGCGCGGCTTGTGGCGCTCGGCGATCGCGAACAGCGAGCTGATCAGGGTGTCCGAGAGGCGGTGCGGCTCCAGCCCGAGCCCGACCAGACCGGTGTGGACCACGTTGTAGTAGTGGTTGCCGGCCTCGACCCTGGGGTTCTCGAGGTAGTCGATCTCGACGTCGCCCGGGTAGCAGTTCGAGATGACCTTGGCGATCTCGGCGACCGACATGCTCTCTGTCATCTGGTTGAACACCCGGAACTCTCCGGGCTCGGCGGGGTGCTCGGAGGCGAGCCGGATGCACTCGACCGTGTCGCGGATGTCGATGATCCCGCGGGTCTGGCCGCCCTCGCCGTAGACGGTCAGCGGCTGGCCGAGGACCGTCTGGACCACGAAGCGGTTGAGCACGGTCCCGAAGATGGCGTCGTAGTCGAACCGTGTCGCCAGGCGGGGGTCGGCGGCCGTCTGCGGCGTCTCCTGGCCGTAGACGATGCCCTGGTTCAGGTCGGTCGCGCGCAGGCCCCAGGCCCGGCAGGCGAACTCGACGTTGTGGCTGTCGTGGACCTTGGACAGGTGGTAGAAGGACCCCGGCCGCTTCGGGTAGAGCATCCGGTCGGTGCGACCCTTGTGGGTGACCTGGAGCCAGCCCTCTTCGATGTCGATGTCCGGGGTGCCGTACTCTCCCATGGTGCCGAGCTTGACCAGGTGCACGTCGCGGTCCAGCTCGGCGATCGCATACAGCAGGTTGAGCGTGCCGACGACGTTGTTGGTCTGGGTGTAGACGGCGTGCGCGCGGTCGATCTCGGAATACGGCGCGGAGCGTTGCTCCGCGAAATGGACGACGGTCTCGGGCCGGAAATCACGCACGATCCGGTAGGTGAATGCGGCGTCGGTGAGGTCGCCGATGAAGCTGCCGATGGATCGCCCCGAGATTTCCTGCCAGGCCCGGGTCCGGACATGGAGGGGTTCAATTGGGACGAGGCTCTCGACGCCGAGCTCGTGGTCGTACTGGCGGCGGACGAAGTTGTCGGCCACGGCGACCTCGTGTCCGCACTCCGACAGGTGCAGGGCAGTAGGCCAGCCGAGATACCCGTCGCCGCCGAGCACGAGAATTCGCATAGGTCACTCCTTGTGGATCCGTCTCATCGGTACCCAGCCGGTCGGCTGGTCTGGCGCGAGGGTATCCGCTGGGCGGTTGGGGGCCCCGCTCGGCGCCGCCGGTTCCATACCCCGCTACTCTCGTGAGGAACCGATAAGAGGGTAGTAAGCCAAGCGTTAAATAGCTCGGGACGACGGGAGCTTATCCGTTTTGCTGAATATGGGAGGGCGAGTGCAGGGCGAGTTGGACCGTGAAAGGACCCCACTGTGGCGACGGCCGCTCGCGATCCGACTCGCGAGGTTCACGGCCGGCTCGGTGGTCGCCGCGGCGATCAGCGAGGCGGTGTTCGTGCTGCTCTACGGTCCCGCGGGCGCCGGCCCCAGGCTCGCGGCGGTGGTGGCATTCTTCGCCGGCGCAATCCCGAACTGGGGTCTGAACCGCCGCTGGACCTGGCAGCGCCGCGGCCGCCCCGCCGTGAGGCGCGAACTGCTGCCATATGCGGCGGTGGTGATCTCGACCGCGCTCGCCGCGACCGCCCTCACCGGCGTCACCGACGGCTGGGTCAGGAGCCTCGGGGCGCCCCGCACGATCCAGGTCGGCCTGGTGGCGATCGCCTTCCTGGTCCCGTACGGGGCCGTGTTCATGCTGAAGTTCGTGCTCTTCGAGCGCCTGGTGTTCAGCGATCCGCTGCGCTCACCGGCGGCTGGCCAGGCCCGGGGGCCCGAGGAGCCCCGCTGACGCCGCCGACGCCGCCGACCCCACTGCCGCCGGCCATGCCCGGCGCCGCGCCGCGCTCCCGGAGCCAGGTCCCGACCACGACCTTCGCGTACCTCCAGCCGTAGACGAGGTTGCCGCCCTTCTTGCTCTTGCCGCCGGTCCTCGGCCGCATGGTCATCGGCTGCTCGACCACCCGGAAGCCGCGGGCGAGCACGCCGATCAGCAGCTCCGCGGACTGGTACTGCCGCTGCGAGAGGGTCACGGCGCCGGTGACGCTCGCGCGCATCGCCCGGAACCCGAATGACGTGTCGGTCACCCGCCTGCCGGTCAGCACGGTGACCAGCCAGGCGAACACCCGCGAGCCGAGCCGGCGGACCGGGTCGGCGCCCTGGTTGCTGCCAAGCGCCCGCGAGCCGGTGACGAAGTCGGCCTCACCGCTGATCAGCGGCTCGAGCAGCAGCGGCAGCTCGCCGATGTCGTACTGCCCATCCGCGTCGGTGGTGACCACGTAGCGCGCCCGGCCCTCGCGGGCGATGTGATAACCGAGCCGCAGGGCCGCGCCCTGCCCGCGGTTCAGCGGCAGCTCGCAGACGCGGGCGCCGTGCCGGCGCGCGACCTCGGCGGTGCCGTCGGTGGCGCCGTCGACCACCACCAGCGTGTCGACCTCCAGCCCGCGGCTGCGCCGCGGGATGCTCTCCACGACCGCGCCGATCCCTTGGGCCTCGTTGTACGCCGCGATCACCACCACGACCGGCGCGAACCGGAGCGGGGCGCCGTACCGCTCGTGGAACTCGCCCAGCGCCCGGCGGTCGGCGTCGTCCGGGAACGCCGGCACCGGAGCCGGGCGGCCGCGCGGTGGCAGCAGGATGGTCGCGCCGAGCGCTCCGCCGAGCGGCAGCAACACCAGGCCCGGTAGCTGGTAGCGCCAGGAGAACTCGAACATGGCGGCGGTCAGCAGCGTGCCGGTGCCGACGGTCGTGTAGAGCAGGCAGGCGAGGCGCTGCTGGAGGTCCCTGGTGCGGCCGAGCCCGAGCCCGGCGGCGAGCCCGAGCAGCAGGGCGACCGCGATCACCGGCCCGGGCACGTAGCCGAACTTCTGGTAGTCCCGCAGCAGGTCCGCCAGCGGCCGGTGCACGGCCGGGCCGCCGCCGCCGAAGCGGTGGGTTGCGGCGGTCGCCTCGCGCAGGGTGTAGCCGGGCAGCCAGACCGGGTAGTCGAGCGGGAACTTCCAGCGGTCGACCGAGACGTCGCCGGCAAAGGTGACGCGGGCGGGCGCGAAGCCCTTGGCGAAGTCGCGGCCCACCGCGGCGAGCAGGTCGAGCGGCTGGTGGGCGATGATGCGCCGCGCGAAGTCGCGCTCGACCTCGGCGTTGCTCATGCCCGGCGGCGGCTGGAGCTTGAACCTCGGAGCGTTCGGCGCGTGGACGAGGTAGTCGGCGTCTGGCCGCTTCCCGCGCGGCCAGGTCGGGCAGAGGATCCGCTCGTACGACGGCACCTTGAGGCCGTCGCATTCGGCGAAGCTGACCACCCGGCCGTAGAGGGCGCCGCCGCTGACCGCCGAGATCCCGAGCTTGCCGGTGCGGCTGTGGTAGTAGCCGGCGTAGGCGCCGACCGGAACGGCGAAGGCGCCAATCAGCGCGAGCGCCAGCCCCGCGCGCCGCCAGCGCCCGGAGCCCGCGATCACGACGAACAGCGCGCAGAGGACCACCAGCGGCTCGCCGACCAGCCGGACCAGCACGGCCGCGCCGAGCAGCCCGCCCGCCCCGACCGCCGCGCCGTAGCCGGGCCGGCGCCGCCAGGTCAGCACCGCCACCGTTGCCACCAGCAGCGCCTCGAAGAGCGTGTCGGCCATCAGGTTCTGCTCGATCTGGACCTGGTAGGCGTCGAGCAGCGCCGGCGCGGCCGCCAGCGCCGACAGCCACGGCCGCACACCGCGCCGCTGGAGCAGCAGGTAGATCGTCAGGCCCATGCCGAGGCCGAGGAGGTGCTGGATCCCGGCGACCACCGCGAGGTTGCCGAGCCAGAGGATCGGCCGCAGGAAGAGGTCGTAGCCGATCGGGTAGTCCCCGGTCGGGTCGAGGTGGTGCAGGTTGGCGAGGTAGACGTAGGAGTCGATGAAGAGCAGCACCGGCCGGTAGGCCAGCTGGGCCATCACCCGCAGCGCGAGGCCGCCGGCGAGCAGCGCGATGATCAGCCAGTGGCTCCGCGCGGTCGCGGCCAGGGTCGGCGGCAGGAGCTGGCGGCGACGCGCCGCTGGGACCGGGACCGCGCTCACGGGCCCGGCGTCCCCGCCGGCTCACCCCGCGGGCCCGGCGTCCCCGCCGGCTCGCCCCTCGGGCCCGGGGCTTTCGCGCCGCCGGCCGCGGCGGAGCCGTCCGCGCCGCCGGTTGCGTCCGCCGCGCGGGTCCCGTCGGTCCCGTCGGTCCCGTCGGAGTCGTCGGAGTCGTCGGCGCCGCCGAGGTCGGACCAGACCGACTTCAGGCCCTGCTCGAGCGCGACCGTCGGCTCGTAGCCGAGCGCCCGGGCGCGGCTGATCTCGACCACCACCGCCGGCATCTCACCGGCCTTGGCCGGGACGTGCTCGGCTGGCAGCGGCCGCCCGGTGACCTGGCGGGTCTGCTCCAGCAGCTCCAGCACCGACACGGAGCGGCCCGACCCGATGATCACGGTCCCCGAGAAGCGCCGCTCGTAGGCCAGCAGGAATCCCTGGACGACGTCGTCGACGTGGACCAGGTCGCGGCGCTGGGTGCCGTCGCCGTAGACCTGGACGACGGCGCCGGAGCGGGCGGCGCGCATCAGCCGCGGCACGAAGCTGTCCTTGTGCGACATCCCCGGACCGTAGACGTTGGTGAGCCGCAGCGCGCTGGCCGCCAGGCCGTACGAGCCGGCATAGCCGGACAGCAACATCTCGCAGGCGGCCTTGGTGGCGCCGTAGGGGGTCAGCGGGCGCATCGGCGAGTCCTCGCTGATGGTCGCGTCGCCGACGTCGCCGACCACCGCGTTGGTCGACGCCAGCAGGAAGCGCCCGATCCCGCCCGTCCTCGCCAGCTCCAGCAGCGCGGCGGTGGCGGCCACGTTGGACTCGTACACCCTGGCGGGGTCCTCGATCGACTTGAGCACCGAGGTCATCGCGGCCAGGTGGAAGACGCCATCGAGGCCGTCCCTGGAGGCGGCGTGCAGGGTCGCGGGATCGGTGAGCTCGCCGACCACGCTGGTCACGTCGGGCTCGGGGGAGGGGGAGCGGTCCACCACCGTCACCGCGGCGCCGCGATCCCGCAACGCCCGCACCAGGCGGCGGCCGACGAAGCCGGCGCCTCCCGTGACCAGGACCCGCTCACCTGAGAACCGCACCATGGACGTGGTTTCCTCTCCCTGCTTGGTTGGCACGACCGAGGTTACGGCCGTCGGCCAAGGTTCGACGGCGGCCGTCCAGGGATTCTCTTCCGTGACAGCCATTCGCGCTGGAGGATGGCGTAGCAGAGGTCGTTGGTCCACTCGCCCTTCCACCACGAGCTCTCGATCAGGTGGGCCTCCTTGCGCATGCCTACCCGCTCGAGCAGCGCGGCCGAACGCAGGTTTCGGTCGTCGCAGCTCGCGGCCACCCGGTGCTTGCCCCGCTCGACCAGCAGGTAGTCGAGCAGCCGCAGCACCGCCTCGGTGGCGTAGCCACGGCCCTGGAAGGCGGGTGCGAAGGTGAAGCCCAGCTCGGCGTGGCGTGGCTCCTCGGGCAGCACCAGGACGGCGCAGTCGCCGAGCAGCGGACCGCCGCCGCGGAGCGACACCGCGAACTGGAACCATTCGCCGGGCGTGTCGGGGTCCGACCGCTCGAGCTGCTCGATAAGCTCCCTGGCCTCCTGGGGTGGGTAGGGCGCGTGCCAGCTCTGGTAGCGCGCGACCTCGGGATCGGACCGGTAGGCGACGAAGGCTTCCAGGTCGTCGACGCGAAAGCGGCGCAGCTCCAGCCGCGCCGTGGTCAAGGACACAAAGCCCTCGTCGGCCACGATCGGGGACCTCCCGGGGGGATGCGAGCTGGCCCACTCCAGCCCGTCACGGCGCCCAGAGTAGCGATGCTCGCAAGTCGGCCGTGGCGGAGCGCAATCTTCACTGACGTCATACCGTGGATCCATGAGCTTCCCCCCACGACGGTCGTGGCCATGGCGCTGGCTCGTCCTGCTCGGCGTGCTCGCCCCGCTTGTGGCGCTCCCCGCGATCGTCGCCGCCCTGCCGGTCCGCGCGCCGTCCATGACCGCGGCCGAGCTGCTCGCCAAGGTGCGGGCCTCGACGGCGTCGCCCTATCAGGGCTACGCCGAGTCGCGCGCCAGCCTCGGCCTGCCCGACCTGCCGGTCGTCGGCCGCCAGACGGCCCTGCTCGGCACGGTCACCCGCATGCGGGCGTGGTACTCGAGCCCGACCCTGTGGCGGGTCGACGAGCTGTCGGCGATCGGCGAGCGCGACCTCTACCAGGACGAGTCCGGGATGCTCGAGTGGAACTCGGGGTCGAGCGAGGTCCAGCGGACCATCGGCGACCCGAGCGTCCGCTTCGTCCGCCCGGCGGACCTGCTGCCGCCCGAGCTCGGGCGCCGTCTGGCCGCGTCCGCCTCCGAAGGCGAGGCCAGCCTGCTGAGCCCGCGCCGGGTCGCCGGCGTCGACGCGCTCGGGCTGCGGATCGTGCCGCGCTCCCAGACCACCACTGTCGGCAGGGTCGACCTCTGGGCCGACCCGTCTAGCGGGCTGCCGGTGCGGGTCGAGCTGACCGCCCGCGGCGAGTCCGGGCCGATCATCGTCACCAGCTTCCTCGACCTGCGCCAACGCCCGCCCGCGACCTCGACGGTCCGATTCGTGGTCCCGGTCGAAGCCCGGGTCGAGGTCGACCAGGCGCCAGACCTCGCCCGCCAGGTCGACCGCTTCTCGCCGTTCGTCCTGCCCGACGAGCTCGGCGGGCAGCCGCGGCGCACCCAGGTCGCCGGCGCCGTCTCGACCTACGGGCGCGGCTACGACCTGGTCGCCGCGCTCGCGTTCCCCTCGCGCATCTCGCAGCGGACGCGCGACTTCCTCGATGCGGTGCCGAGCAAGCAGGGGCCGTGGGGCACCGCGAGCGAGATCACCACGCCGCTGCTCAACGCGATGGTGTTCGAGCGCAACGGCGCCGTGTTCGCGCTCTCCGGCACGGTCGGGTTCCCGTCGCTGGAGGCCGTCGCCACCCAGCTCGCCAGGGACGGGGTGGCCGTCCGTGGCTGACGCGACGCATGACGCGATGCATGACGTGATGCATAAGGTGATGAACGGCGCGGCGATCCGCACCGCGGGGCTCACCAAGCGGTTCGGCGCGGTCGAGGCGGTCCGCGACCTCGACCTCGAGGTCCACGAGGGTGACCTGTTCGGCTTCCTCGGCCCCAACGGCTCGGGCAAGACCACCACCGTGCGAATGCTGCTCGGGCTGGTGTTCCCGACCTCCGGCAGGGTCGAGCTGCTCGGCCAGCCGATGCCGAGGGCCCGCCGCGCCGCCCTCTCGCAAGTGGGCTCGCTGGTCGAGGGTCCGGCGTTCTACCCGCACCTGTCGGGCCGCGCGAACCTGTCGCTGTTCGACGCCGCCGGGCCGGGCGGCGCCCGCTCCAGCCGGCGGCGGCGCATCGCCGAGGCGCTGGAGCGGGTCGGGCTCGACGCCGTCGGCCGGCGTCCCGTGAAGGCGTACTCGATGGGCATGAAGCAGCGCCTCGGCCTTGCTGCCGCGCTGCTCCGCTCGCCCCGGCTGCTGGTGCTCGACGAGCCGACCAACGGTCTCGACCCGCAGGGCATGCGCGAGATCCGGGACCTGCTGGCCGAGCTGGTCGCGGCAGGGACCACCGTGTTCCTCTCCAGCCACCTGCTCGCCGAGGTCGAGCTCATCTGCACGCGCGCGGCGATCGTGAACCGCGGGCGGCTGGTCGCGCAGGACCGTGTCGACGCGCTGCTCGCGCCGACCGGCCGGGTCCGGGTGAGCACGCCCGACCCTGGCCGCGCCGCCGAGCTGGCCGCCGGCCTGCCCGGGGTCGAGCTGGGGGAGCGGCGCGGCGACGGGCTGGTGGTCCACCTCGACGGCACCCAGCCCGAGGCGCTCAACCGCCTGCTGGTGGCCGATGGCGTGCCGGTCCGCGAGCTGGTGGTCGAGCGGCCCTCGCTGGAGGACGTGTTCCTGGCAATGACCGGCTCCGGCGACCCGGCCTGGCCCGCGGCGGGCGACTCGGCAGGGTCCGCGTCGCGCGCGCGTGGCGCCCAAGCCGTGTCGGGCGACCCGGCAGGTCCCGCGCCGGGCGACTCGGCAGGGTCCGCGACGGGCGACTCGGCCGCGCCGGCCGCTTCGGGTGCCCGGCCCGAGGCGCGGGCGTCCGAGGCCGAGGCCGAGGAAGCGGCCGAAGAGGAGGTGCCCGATGCTCGGGGTTGAGCTGCGCAAGCTGGTGCGCAGGCCCCGGACCTGGGTCAGCATCGCGCTGCTCGCCGGGCTGCCGACGCTGGTCGCGATCTTCCTCAAGGTCACCGGCATCGGACCGAGGCCGGGGCAGGGGCCGGCGTTCCTCGGCGCCGTGCTCAGCAACGGCGCCCTCTTCCCGGCGGCCGCGCTGGCGCTGGTGCTGCCGGTGTTCCTGCCGGTGGCCGTCTCGGTGGTCGCCGGCGACGCCGTTGCCGGCGAGGCCAGCATCGGGACCCTGCGCTACCTGCTCACCCGGCCGGTCGGGCGGAACCGGCTGCTGGTCGCCAAGCTGATCGTCACCATCGTGTTCGTGTTCATGGCGGTGCTGATCGTGGCGGGCGTGGCGTTCGTGGTCGGCGCGACCATGTTCGGGGTCAAGCCGCTTCCTTCGGTGTCGGGGCAGACGATCGCGGCCCAGGACGCGACCTGGCGGACGATCGTGACCGTCGTCTACGTCGCCTGGTCGATGCTCGGCGTGGCCGCGATCGCGCTGTTCGCCTCGACCCTGACCGACTCGCCGCTGGCCGCCGCGCTCGGCGCCCTCGCCGCCCTGGTCACCTCCCAGGTCCTCGACCTGCTCGACGCGGCCGCGTCGGTCAAGCCCTATCTGCCGACCCACTACTGGCTGTCGTTCATCGACCTGTTCCGCATGCCTATCCTCTGGCACGGCGTCGTCCGAGGCTTCGCGATCCAGGGCGTCTACATCCTCGTCCTCCTCGGCGCCGGCTGGGCGAATTTCTCCACCAAGGACGTGAAGAGTTAGGGCCGTTCCCGTCGGCGTGAAGCGCGCATAGCCCGGCGGGCGCGTGCTCGCCGGTCAGGTGCTCGCCCCTACGTGGGTTCGATGCGGGGGTTGGCGAAGACGCCCCGGACGGGGGCGGCGCCGCGGATGCGCTCGGCGGCTTCGGGGTCGACCAGGATCGTGTAGAGGTGGTCCTTGGGGCTGATGTTCACGACCCCGAAATTCGCGTCCAGCTCGTGGCCGGCGAGCCCGAGCAGGCGCCGCACCTCGTCGAGGTTCGCCTGCTCGGGCTCCAGCTCGAGCGTGACCATCACCCTTGCCACCGGGACCTCCGCTCAGCCCGGGACGGCGCTCCGCGGCCGGCGCCGCTTCACGTTCGCGAGCGCGGCGAGCAGCGCGGTGCCGTCGAGCGCACCCCAGCCGAAGTCGTTGTCGAAGCCTGTGCCGCCGAGGTCGGCGGCGGTCTTGGCGACCATCGTCCGTAGCTCCATCGGCGTCAGCAGGCTCGCCGAGTAGTGGGTGCGGACCGCGGCGATCACCCCGGCGGCCACAGGGCACGCCGCTGAGGTCCCGCCGTCCTGCGGGTACACCCCGGAGCCGGTGAAGTGTGTGTAGGTCGACACGTCGGGCTTGGCGGCGGAGAGCCGTCCCGGGCCCTGCGACGAATAGCCGACGCGACGCTTCTTGGTGTCGATGCCGGCGATGCTGAGCACGCTCGGGTGCGAGTTGGCGCCGCAGATCGGCTGCTCGCCGTCGAACGCGCAGCGCCCGTCCGGACAGTCCCGCCCGCAGTTCCCCGCCGCGAACAGGATGTCCGCGCCGGCATCCGCCAGGCTCGCGACGATCACGTTGAAGGGATGCGCCGGGTTGTCGGAGTAGTTGCCGGGGTGCCCCGGCGGGAAGTCCCACGCCGGGTCGAACATGCCCCAGCTGTTGGTGACCACCAGCCGCCGCCTGTTCGCCGGCTGACCCTGGATGATGCCGAGCAGCTTCGAGTACGCCAGCACCGCGTCGCTGAGCAGCCCCGACATGGCCGTCTCGCCGGGCGTGCGCGACAGCAGCACCGAGTAGTCGAGCAGGGTTGCCTCCGGCGCGGCGATGCCGACGTCGAATGCGCACATGGTGCCGTGGTCGACCGGGTGGCGGCCCGGCCTGGTCGCGACGCCCGCGGGGGTCCAGCTCCGCCGGATGCTGTACCTCGGGTCCCTGCCCTTGCTCTTCAGGTAGGCGATGTTGAAGCCGGTGTCTACCACCGCCACCGGCACCCCGTGCCCGTCCAGCCCGTCGTCGGCGAGCGCCTTGACCCCCAGCAGCCTGGCGACGTCGGTGTCGTTGCCGACCGCGGGGCTGCCCGGGCAGACCAGGCAGGTCTGCACCGCCGGGTCGGAGAACACGCCGACCACGTCGGGGTGCGCCTGGGCGTGGGTCAGGGCGGCGCGCTGGCCGTCGGGGTCGTCGGGGATCGTCCCCCTGACCACGTAGGTCGCATCGGCCGGCGCCATCGAGAAGCTGACACCCTGAGAGAAGCGGAATGGGCTCGCACCGGCCCGCAGGGCTCTCGGGGTGGGCACCTGGACCGGCGTGAAGGCCGGGTCGAGCGTGATGCCGGTGACGGCTCCCGACGGCCCGCCGATGTCGGCCGCGAACGATGGCACCGCCTCGCCCGCAAGCAGCGCGTCATGGGCTCTCGGCGACGAACGGAACTGCACCAGCACCCGCATCTCAGCCCCCTCTGGACGGCTCGCGCAGCGTTGCCGCTCGCGGCGGGTGGGAGCCGCCGCTTGGCGCCCGGCGGGGCGCGGCAGCTGGCGAGGTTGCTCTGGTTGCCGGTGAACCTACGGGTGCGCCCCGGTTGCGTCAATGGGGCCGGTCGTCACCCGGGCACGTTCGAGAGCGCTTCGTACCGTTTCCGTGCCATATGGCCCGCCGCCCAGGGCGTCCTCGTCGCTGAGCTCGCCACGGAGGACCGAGCGGCAGAGGTCGGCCATGGCCCGCTGCTCGACCGCCTGCGAGCGGACGCCATCCGGGTCGAGCACGTCGCCGTGGCCGGGAACGACCACTCGCGCGCCCAGCGCGAGCATGCGGTCGAGCGTGTCCGGCCACTCCAGCGGCCAGGCGTCCGCGAAGGCCGGCGGCGCGCCCTCCTCGACCAGGTCGCCGCTGAACAAGACGCCGGCGTCGAGGACCGACACCACCAGGTCGTTGTCGGTGTGCCCGCGACCGAGGTGCCGGAGCTCGACCCGCCGCCCGCCCACCTCGAGGGTCGCACGGTCGGTGAACGTGTGGTCGGGCGGGACGATCCGCACGGCCGCCAGCTGCTCGGCCAAGTCCGGCGCCCACTCGATCACTCGTCGGCGCTGGAGTTCGCCGTGGCTGCGCAGCAGGTCGGCGCAGCGCTGGTGGCCCCACACCTCCGCGTGCTCGAAGACCTCGTTGCCGAAGCAGTGGTCGAAGTGGTCGTGGGTGTTCACCACGTGGGTCAATAGGAATGGTGTCAGCGCGCGCAGCTCGTCGAGCAGCTCCTCGGCCTCGGCACGCCAGCTCCGGGTGTCGACCACCAGCACGGCGCCGTCCCCGACCACCGCGCCGACGTTCAGGTCGAGCGCCCGGTAGCGGCGGCGGAACACCCGATCGCCGACCTCCTGCCAGACCGCCGCCGCGCTCATCGCCCTCGCCCTCCTCGACGCCGGTCCGCGGAGTGTCCGCCGGTCAGCTAGTACATACCGTGCCGTCAACCGCCGTCGCCAGCAATGGCAGCAGCGCGCGGACGCGCGAGCGTCTCGACCGCCGTGGGTGCCGTGTGAGACGGCGGGTGTGCGCAGAGGTGAGGAGCTCGGTGCGGCGGTCGCGCGCAAGCGTCTCGAGGGTGCTGTAGTGGGGGAGCATCTCGCCCTCCATGACTCGATGTCGATCGTCTCTCTTCGTCTTCGCTGGTTCTGTTGTACCGCGTACCTGTGACAGTCCGAGGGCACGGATGGCACGCGTTCGGCGCCGATTTCGAGGGGTCCGAGCGCCCGTGGAACCTCCCGGCCGGAGGCCTATGCCGCGCGGAGGGTGGCGCAGTCGGCGGTGCCGGGCTGGCCGTCGAGGCTGCCGGACAGGGCGCGGAGCGCCAGACCGACGGCGAGCGGGTCGCGGACGAGGTCGCCGTGGTCGACCGTGGAGTTGGCGCAGATGTCCTGGAGCCGGATGTTGCGCGCCCCGGCCAGCACCGCGGAGGTCGGCGGCGTGACCGTCTGGTCCATGGCGGTCCAGATGCTGGTCACGTCCGGGCCCTTCGGCACCTCGCTGCCGTGGACCAGCTGATTGAGCTGGTCGAGCAGGCTCGATCCCGGCACCAGCTGCGCGCAGGCCCCGGTGCAGAGCCGCGGTCCGAGCATCGCCGCCAGCCCCGCGAGCTGGGCGCCGTGGTTCGGCGAGCCGAGCAGCACGACGTGCCTGGCCTGCTGGGCGCGACCGGCCTCGCCGAGAAATTCGCGAACGACGATGCCGCCCGCCGAGTAGCCGACCAGGTCGACCCTGGCGGCGTGGGTGCGGTCGACCGCGCGGGCGACCACCGCCGCCGAGGCGACGATGTCGCCGGTGCCGCGGTCGGGGAGCTGGACCACCACGACCTGCCGGCCGGCGGCCCGCAGGCGCTGCGACAGGACGTCGAAGGACGCCGGTGTGCCGTCGTATCCGTGCACGAGCACAACAGGAACCGGGCCCTCGGGAGTAGGCTGCCGCTCGGGCCGCAGCGCGAGCACCAGACCCGCCACGGCGACCGCCACCGCGAGCAGTGCCGCTCCCAGGACGAGCAGCCGGCGGCGGGGACTGAGCGAAGCGAACATAGCCCCATTGTCCAGGAGAAATCGTGGGTACGCTTCGGCCGCGACCCCGATAGGCTTGGAAGGATCAGGAGCGTCAGGGAGGAGCCATGTCAGGGACGAAGTACGTCTATGACTTCGAAGAAGGCAATAAGGACATGAAGTACCTTCTCGGCGGGAAGGGTGCCAACCTCGCCGAGATGACCAACATGGGGCTGCCGGTCCCGCATGGCTTCACGGTGACCTGCGAGGCATGCAACGCCTACCGCGCCGCCGGGAGGAAGTTCCCGGACGGGATGCTCGACGAGGTCGCCGCCCACCTCTCGCAGCTCGAGGAGAAGATGGGCCGCAAGCTCGGCGACCCCGGCGACCCCCTGCTGGTGTCGGTCCGCTCGGGCGCCCCCTTCTCGATGCCGGGCATGATGGACACGGTGCTCAACGTCGGCCTCAACGACGAGAGCGTCCAGGGCCTCGCCAAGCAGACCGGCTCCCAGCGTTTCGCGTGGGACTCCTACCGGCGTCTGCTCCAGATGTTCGGCAAGACCGTGATGGGCGTTGACGGCGACCACTTCGAAGAGGCGATCGAGGAGGCCAAGCACGCCAAAGGCGTGAAGAACGACGTCGACCTCGACGAGGACGACCTGCGCTCGCTGGTGGACAAGTTCAAGCGGATCATCGCCAAGGCGACCGGCCGAGAGTTCCCCCAGGACCCCCGCCAGCAGCTTCACGACGGTGTCCAGGCCGTGTTCGGCTCCTGGGACAACAAGCGGGCGATCGACTACCGCCGCAAGAACAAGATCTCCGACGACCTCGGCACCGCCGTCAACGTGCAGTCGATGGTCTTCGGCAACAAGGGCGACGACTCCGGGACCGGCGTCGCGTTCACCCGCAACCCCGCCAACGGCGACTCCCACCCCTACGGCGACTACCTCGTCAACGCGCAGGGCGAGGACGTCGTGGCCGGCATCCGCAACACCCTGAAGCTCGACCAGATGGGCGAGGTCCAGCCGCGCGCCTGGGAGGAGCTCCAGGAGCACATGCACACCCTGGAGCGGCATTACCGCGACATGTGCGATATCGAGTTCACGGTCGAGCAGCGCAAGCTCTGGCTGCTCCAGACCCGGGTCGGCAAGCGGACCGCCTTCGCCGAGTGGATCATGGCGCACGACATGCTCGACGACGAGCTGATCGACATCGACACCGCCCTGCTGCGCCTGGACGCCGGCCGGCTCGAGGAGCTGTTCAAGAAGGTCATCGCCCCCGGGACCAAGGCCGAGTCGATCGCCACCGGGCTGAACGCCTCGCCGGGCGCCGCCGTCGGCAAGGCGGTCTTCACCGCCGACGACGCGCAGGCGTGGGCCGAGCGCGGTGAGCCCGTGATCCTGGTCCGCCGCGAGACCACGCCCGACGACTACCACGGCATGATCCGCGCCCAGGGCATCCTGACCTCGGCGGGCGGGACCAACTCGCACGCCGCAGTGGTCGCCCGCGGCGAGGGCATCCCGGCCGTCTGCGGCGCCGACGCCATCCGGGTCGACCGCGCCGGCAAGCGCTTCACGGTCGGGTCGACCACCGTCGCCGAGGGCGACTGGGTGACCATCGACGGCTTCAACGGCAACGTCTACGCAGGCCAGCTCGAGCTGGCCGACTCGCCGATCGAGCGTGCCCGCTCCGGCGACGCCGAGGCCAGGCGCGAGAAGATCTGGCAGGCCTACGAGCGCTTCATGAGGCACGCCGACAAGGTCAGGCGCCTGCGCGTGCGGGCCAACGCCGACACGCCACAGCAGGCCGCCAATGCCGTCGACCGCGGTGCGCAGGGCATCGGCCTGTGCCGGACCGAGCACATGTTCCTCGGCGAGGAGCGGGTCGCCGCCGTGCGGAAGATGATCTTCGCCGACACCAAGGACGAGGAGCAGGCCGCCTACGACGCGCTCGCCCCGCTCCAGCGCGAGGACTTCGTCGGCATCTTCCAGGCGATGGACGGCAAGCCGGTCACGGTGCGGCTGCTCGACCCGCCGCTGCACGAGTTCCTGCCTGACCAGGTGGACCTGGCCGTGGCCGTCGCGCTCGCCAAGCAGGCCGGCGAGTCGGAGGTCGAGGTCGGCGGCGAGCGCATGGCCATGGCCGACGCGCAGGAGCTGCTCGCCAAGGTCAACGACCTCCACGAGGCCAACCCGATGCTCGGCCTGCGCGGGCTGCGGCTCGGCATCGTCAAGCCGGGCCTGTACGCGATGCAGGTTCGGGCGATCGTCGAGGCGGCCTGCAAGGTCAAGTCGGACGGCGGCACCCCGATCGTCGAGATCATGATCCCGCTGGCCGCGACCCGCGAGGAGCTGGCGCAGCTCCGCGAGGAGCTTCAGCCGGTCGCCGAGCAGGTCACCCGCGACGCCAAGATCGACCTCGAGATCGCCTGGGGGACGATGATCGAGCTGCCGCGGGCGGCGCTGGTCGCCGGCGAGATCGCCGAGGTGGCGGAGTTCTTCTCCTTCGGCACCAACGACCTGACCCAGACGACCTTCGGGTTCTCGCGCGACGACATCGGCAAGTTCCTCGGCATGTACGAGGAGCGCAAGCTGGTGCCGGCCAACCCGTTCGTGACCATCGACCAGCCCGGGGTCGGGCGGCTGATGCGGATCGCGGTCGACGAGGGCAAGGCGAGCAGGGAGGAGCTGCACCTGGGCATCTGCGGCGAGCACGGTGGCGACCCAGACTCGGTGAAGTTCTGCCACGAGATCGGGCTCGACTACGTGTCCTGCTCGCCGTTCCGGGTCCCGACCGCCCGCCTCGCCGCCGGTCAGGCGGCCCTCGGCGAGGCCAGCTCGGCCAGCAAGTAGGTTCGAGGAGGTTCGCGGGAGTCCGAGGAGGTCCGAGGAGGTTCGATTCGCCCCGGCAGCACCGGCGACCCCGGTGCGCCGGTGCGCCTCATCGGCTCACGGGCCTCAGTGGCCTCAGTGGCTGCGCTCCGCGTCCAACCTCGCCTCGATGCGGCGCAGGCGCTCCAGCACCTCGCCCATGCGGTCATGGAGCTCGACCGTGAGGGCGCCGGTGGGTTCGAGGACCGCCATGTCGAC
>JBEDUQ010000155.1:0-7419 GCA_040414855.1 Actinomycetota bacterium | reverse complement strand
ACGGCAAGGGATATGTGGTGCACCTGGCGGAGGCGACCGCCGCCAAGTCGACGCTCGAGCCAGGCTGGCGCTGGTCGAACAGCGTCAAGCCGATCGCAGGCACCGACACCTGCGAGGCGCACCATGTCGGCTACGCGCTGGCCGGCACCCTGCACGTCCGCAGCGACGAAGGCGAGGACATGGAGGTCCATGCCGGCGAGGCCTACGAGATCCTCCCCGGCCACGATGCCTGGGTGGTCGGCGACCAGGTTTTCTCCGGTCTGGAGTTTCAGAGCGCCACTGCCGAGCGATACGCGAAAAAAGAGCGCTAGCGGGGCGGGCCGAGCGGGTACGCGAACCGGGTACGCGAACAAGGAGCGGCAGCCGCGTCGGGAGGGGCCGGGCCTCTCGGGACCAGACCTCGCTCGCATGGCCGGACCTGCCGATAAGGCTTGAGCGGGGTGGCGCACGCCGGCTGCCACGACATCCAGCGTAAGGAGGCACGATGTCCAGACCCTCGGTCGAGACCGCTCGCGGCTGGCAGACCAAGCCCGTGGTTGGCCGGGACGGAGAGCCGCTCGGCAGGATCACCCACATCTAC
This sequence comes from Actinomycetota bacterium, assembly GCA_040414855.1. GTDB lineage: Bacteria > Actinomycetota > CALGFH01 > CALGFH01 > CALGFH01 > DASVXQ01. Next base: position 6,839 of record JBEDUQ010000155.1, on the reverse strand, counting down.
ATCGACCGCTCCACCGGGGAGCCGACCTGGGCGCTGGTCGCCAGGGGCAGGCTGGCCCGCCATGAGGCGTTCGTGCCGCTGGCGCTGGCGACCGACGAGGGCAACCGCGTGCGGGTGCTGCTGGCCGGCAGCACGGTCGAGGAGGCACCGCACGTCAGGGCCGGCGGCGAGCTGTCAGGGGATGACGAGGTACGGCTCTCGCAGTACTACGGCGAGCCGACCGGCGTCGCGCGGTCGGGCGCACGGCGGGGCTTCCTCGGCGGCCAGCCCGACCTGGGCGAGCCCGGCGTCGCCCCGGAGTGGGCCAACCTTCCGGAACCGACCGGCGGTCGGGCGTCCAGAGCGCGACGGATCGCCCGGGTGCTGAGCCTGCTGGCGATCGCCGGCGGCGTGTCGATGGCGCTCAGGTCCCGCCGGCTGGGCGACCCGCCCGCAGCCAAGCGCGGCCGGGCGCGTCGAGGCGGCCGGGCGCATGGCCCGGCGGCGCGCCGGGCGGCGGCGATGGCCGCGGCGAGGCGGCGCGGCATGGGCCGCCCGATGGCCGGCCCGCCGTGGGCGAGGCGGCGAGGCATGGGCCGCCCGATGGCCGGCCCGCCGTGGGCGCGCCGGATCGCGGGCCCACCCTGGGCGCGGCGGACGGCGGGCCCGCCGTGGGCACGCCGGATGACCGGGCCGCCCTGGGTACGGCAGATGACCGGCCCGCCGTGGGCACGCCGGATGACCGGGTCGCCCTTGGCTGGACCGATGGGTGGTCCGATGGGCCGCGGCACGGGGCGACGGATGCGGCGACGGATGCGGCGACGGATGGGCCCGGTGGCTGGCCCGCAGCTCGCCGGCAGGGTCGCCGCCGGGTCGAAGGCCGCCCGGCGGGCGGCGCCCGACGTGGCCGGGCGCATGGGGCGGAGGGCCGCCATGCGGCGCCGGCGGGCGATGCGAGCGCGGCGACGCAGGGTCTTCCTGCGCCGGGTTGGCGTGCCGCTGGGGGCGATGATGGCGGCGATGGGGGCGCGGAAGCGGCGGCGGCGGGCGGCCAGGGCGCGGCTGATGGGCGCCGGCATGCAGCATCGAGGAATGGCCATGCGACGGCGGATGACGACGGCGATGCCGTCGATGCCGTCGGTGGGGATGCCCTCGATGCCCTCCATGCCGTCGGTCTCGATGCCGTCGATGCCGAGCCGGCCCCACGGGCGACGGAGGTCGAGGAAGATGGCAGGTAAGTTCAGGATGCTGGTCGGATTCGCCGCCGGCTACGTGCTCGGCGCCAAGGCCGGACGGGAGCGCTACGAGCAGATCGTGACCCAGGCGAAGGGCCTGTGGGAGCGGCCGGAGGTCCAGAAGATGGCCGCCAAGGGGCGCGAGACCCTGAATCAGGGCGCCCAGCGGGGCGCCGGCGTGGCGACCGACCGGATGGAGCGCGTCCGCTCGGCGGTGTCGACCCACCAGCCGGGCTCGGGCGGTCAGCCGGCACACGACGGCGAGGAAGCGATGCGGCAGCAGGGCAAGCAGCCGCCGCCGTCCAGCTCCTAGCTTCCTCGGGTCGTACCTGGCGGTCGTTCCTGGCGGGCCCCGGAGCGCCCGCCGGCGTTACCAGCCGGCGGCCTCCGCGGGCTCGCCTTGTACGTCGTCGACGCGGGTGTCGGGCAGGAACACCCGGAACGACGCGCCGCCGCCCTCGCGCTCCTCGACCCAGGCCCGGCCGCCGTGGAGGTTGGCGAACTGCGCGACCAGCGCCAGGCCGATCCCCGAGCCGGGCGCGTTGGCGGCGACGTTCCTGCCCCTGCGGAACGGCTGGAAGATCTGTTCGCGAAGGTGCTCGGGCACGCCCACGCCCTCGTCCTCGACCATCAGCACGACGCCGTCGAACTCCTGGTGGACCCGCACCCAGATGGTGGTGCCGGCGGCGGTGTGCCTGGCGGCGTTGACGACCAGGTTCTCGACGATCCGCTCGACCTTGGGCGCGTCGACCGCGATCCGCACCGCCGGGGCGTGCACGATCACCGGGTGGTCCCTGCCGACGCCGGCCTCGGCGACCATGCGGCGCACCAGGTCGCCGACGTCGACGATCTGGAGGCGCGGGGTGAGCGTCCCCCTGGCCAGCCGGTCGAGGTCGAGCAGGTCCGAGAGCAGCCGGTCGAGCTTGCGGGCGTTACCGGACAGGCGGTGGAGCAGGTCGGCGGCGTCGGCGGCCGGCAGCCCCCCGGCGCCTCGCTCCAGCGTCAGCGCGATGCCCAGTACGGTCGTCAGCGGCGTGCGCAGGTCGTGCGAGACGGCCTGGAGGAAGGTGGTCTTCATCTCGTCGACCGCGCGCAGGTGCTCGGCGGCGGCGCGCTCGCGCTCCAGCGCGGCGGCGAGGTGCTCGGCGGCGTCCTGCTCCCGCTCCAGCGCCTCGGCGAGGCGGGCGGCGGTCAGCCGGGTCGCGGTCACGTCGGTCAGGATCCCCTGCCAGAACAGCGGCCGGCCGGCGCTGTCCCTGACCAGCACGGCCTCGTCGCGGACCCAGCGGACCTCGCCGCTGCGGGTGCGCATCCGGTACTCGCCGGTGAACGGCTCGCCGGTCTGGTTGGTCCGGGCGCACTCGGCGGCCACCCACTCGGCGTCGTAGGGGTGGATGTACTGCTCCCAGAAGTCCGTCCTGCCGATGCACTCGGAGGCCGGCACCCCCACCAGCGCCTCGATCTGCGGGCTGATGTAGGTGAACGGGTTGGGCGCCTCCGGCGTGATCGTGTAGACCACCGCCGGCACGCGCTCGAGCAGCGACTGGAAGCCGGCCTCGATGTCGGCCAGGCGCTGCTCCAGGTCGCGGTCGCTCGGCGGCTCGCCGTTGGCCGGCGGCTCCAGCCGCGGCTCGAACGGCTTGTGCGCGCGCAGGTCGGTCCGCATCTCGACCTCGGTCATCACCAGGCCGGCCAGCTCGGTCAGGATCGAGATGTCGTCCGCGGTCCAGATCCTTGGCCGCCGGTCGCTCACGCAGAACGACCCGAGCACGTGGCCGGACCAGGTCAGCAGCGGCACGCCGAGGTAGGCGATGGCGCCGACCTCGGTCACGAAGCCGTTGCCGACGGTCAACGGGTCCAGGCGCGAGTCGTTGATCACCAGCGCCCCGCCGGTCACCAGCAGGTGCTGGCAGAGCGAATGCGACAGCGGCGTCTGCCGGGTCGACGCCCACGACTCCGGCAGGCCGTGGCAAGCCTTGAGGAACTGACGATCCTCGTCGATCAGGGAGACCATCGCCATGGGGGCGCCGAGCACTCTCGCGGCAAGCCGGACGAGCCGGTCGAACGCCTCCTCGTTGGGCGTGTCGAGCAGGTTGGTACGGCGCACCGCGGCAAGCCGGCCCGGGTCTGCCAACACGCTGGTCAGACTGGCTGTCATGCCGCGGCATCTCCCTTCGGTCCCCACCCGGCCGGCGACCGCACAACTCGACATCGCGGCACGACCGGTCTCACCAATTCCACAGTCTCCCTATGGGGGCGGTCACTGCGCAAGCGACGAGAATTTCCGGGACCCAGCCTCAGCGGCGGAGGATGGCTACGGCGCCCGCGTTCGAGTGGGCTTGCAGGCGCCGTTCGGCCGTCGGGTCGCTCGGCATGGCCACCTCGACCCGCCCCGCCGACGAGCTGGCGTGGATCCGGTAGCGCTCCTCGGGGACCAGCAGCTCAACGGTCCCGGCGCCGGTGCGCACCTCGACGCTCCGGGGCGCCCGGACGAAGGCGAGCGTGACCGCGCCGGCGTTGCTCGACACCTCGACCCGCTGGCAGGCGAGGCCGGTGCCGTCGATCGTGCCCGCCTGGCTGCTTGCCCGCAGGTCGCCGGAGAGCTCGGCCAGCGCCAGCCGCCCGGCCCTGGCCTCGAGCTCCACGTCGCCGTCGACGCCCTGGACGGCGATCTCGCCGCCGCCGCTGAGGACCCGGACCGAGGCCGTCGCCGGCAGCTCGACCCGGTATCCCACCTCGCCACGCGGCCACGCGCGTTGCTGGTGGAGCGACTGGATGCGAAGGACGCCGCCGCGGACCTCCTCGGTGGTGACCGGCCGGGAGCCCAGCCAGCGCATGGCCCGCTCGACCCGCACCGGCCCGGTGTCGGTCCCCATGATCGCGACCTGTCCGCCGGCGACTTCGATCTCGGCGCGCCGGACCGGCTCGGTCCCGCCGAAGGTGAGCACCTGCCGCTCGCTCCGCCAGCGCAGCCCGATGCGGCCGACCAGCAAGAGCACCACCACGACGACCACCACCAGCGCGATCAGCAGTGCGAGCACGCCGTACCTCCTGTCGGTCGGTCGGGCATCCGACATATCTTCGCAGGCTTCCCGCCATGGCGGTCCGGTCGCATGATTGCCCTGTTCGCCGTCCGGTCCAGCCCGCCCTCGGCCCCATTCACAGGCACCAGGAGGTGCTCCGATGGCAGCCCCGCTCTTGCTCGGCCCGCTCCACCACCTGCGGCTCACCGTCACCGACGTCGAGCGCTCGCGCGCGTTCTACACCGGTCTGCTCGGGTTCGAGGTCGCCATGGACGCCCCGCCGCCGGCGGACGACCCGCACTACGACCTCACCCTCGACATCCTCCAGGGTGGCATCGTGCTGACCAACGGCGCGCTGCTGCTCGGGCTGCGGCCGGTCGACGCCGCGCGGGCGGACGACCGCTTCGACCCGTTCCGGTGCGGTCTGGACCACGTCAGCTTCGGCGTCCAGTCCATGGCCGACCTCGAGGCCGCCCTCCAGACCCTCGAGGACGCCGGCGTCGACCACGGCGCCATCACCGCGCTGCCGCCGTTCGGGATCGCGGTGCTGCCCTTCAAGGACCCCGACGGCCTCGCGCTCGAGCTCACCGCTCCGCTGTAGCCGAGGCGCTCAGAGGCGGCCGGCGGCGATGATCCGCTTGAGGAACGCCTGCGTCCGGGGGTGGCTCGGCGAGCTGAAGATCCGCTCGGGCTCGCCCTGCTCGCAGATCACGCCGCCGTCCAGGAAGCAGACGCGGCTCGACACCTCCCTGGCGAACGACATCTCGTGGGTCGCCAGCAGCATGGTCATGCCCTCGTGGGCGAGTTCGCGGACGATGTTCAGCACCTCGGCGACCAGTTCGGGGTCGAGCGCGCTGGTGATCTCGTCGAGCAGCAGCAGCTGCGGCTGCATCGCCAACGCGCGCACGATCGCGACCCGCTGCTGCTGCCCGCCCGAGAGGCTGTCCGGATAGTCGTTGCGCTTCTCGCTGAGGCCGACGCGCTCCAACAGCGCGTCGGCGCGCGCCTCCGCCTCGGCGCGCGGCAGGCGCAGGACCTGCCGCGGCGCCAGGGTGATGTTGCGGAGCACGGTCATGTGCGGGAACAGGTTGAAGCTCTGGAAGACGATGCCGACGTTGCGGCGGTGCTGGTCGAGGTCGACGCCGGGCCCGGAGACCAGCCTGCCCTGGAGCGCGATCGTGCCGGCCTCGATGGGCTCCAGCGCGTTGACGCAGCGCAGCAGGGTCGACTTGCCCGAGCCGGAGGCGCCGATCAGGCTCACCACCTCGTGCTCGCCCACGGTCAGATCGATCCCGCGCAGCACAAGATTGGCGCCGAACCGCTTGGAGACCCCTTGCAGCTCCAGGAAGGCGCCGTCAGCCTCCGGTCCGGCCGCCGCCGGCACGACCTCCGCCATCGCCGCTCACCTCCTCGCCGCCGTGATCCGCTGCTGGTCGCGCCGCAGCAGGTAGTCGGTGAGCCTGGTCATCGGGATGGTCACCACCACGAAGCAGAGCGCCAGCCCGGTGAACGACGAGAGGTTGAACTTCTGGCCGGCGTAGACCTGCGCCCGCTGGAAGCCGTCCAGCACCCCGATGATGCCGATGAAGGCGGTGTCCTTCTGGAGCCCGATGAAGTCGTTGAGCAGCGGCGGGACCACCCGCCGGACCGCCTGCGGCAGGATCACGAAGCGCATGGTCTTGGCCTGCGAGAGGCCGAGGGAGCGCGCCGCGGCGGTCTGGCTGCCGTGGATGCTCTCGATGCCGGCGCGGTACACCTCGGCGACGTAGGCGCCGTAGACCAGGGTCAGCGCCAGCACCGCGAGCTGGAACAGCGACCAGTCGCTGATCCACGGCACCCCCGCGATCGGCAGGCCGAACCCGACCATGTAGATCACGATCAGCCCCGGAAGGGCCCGGAACAGGTCGACGTAGCCGATCGCCAGCCACCGCACCGGGGCGGCCGCCCTGCTCTGGCTGGAGCGCGCCAGGGCGAGCACCAGCCCCCAGACCAGCACGCACACCTCGGCGACCAGCATCAGCGACAGGTTGGTGGTGAACCCGCGCAGCACCAGGGGAAGGCTCTCGCGGAGCCGGTCCCAGTTCAGGAAGGTGTTGAAGAACTGGCTCACGCCGGCCGGCCAGGGTCAGGAGATGACCGGGACGTCGGCGGGATCAGCGAAGTACTTCTTGAACAGCTGATCCAGGAACCCCTCCGACTTCAGGGTGTCGATCACCTTGTTGATGGCGTCCAGGTTGGGCGAGCCCTTGTTCAGCACCGCGCCGTACTGCTCGCCGGTCTTGAACTGACCGACCACGGCGCCGTCCTTGATCTGGTTCGCCTTTACCGCGCCGAGCACGATCGGGGTGTCGAGCAGGACCGCGTCGATCTGACCGGCATTGAGCGCGGCGAACGCGGCCACCGTGGTGTTGTAGACGTTCGCCTCGCGGGTCGGCTTGATGGTGTCGGCGATGTAGGACGCGCCGGTGGTGTTGGTCTGGGCGCCCCAGCGCAGCTTCTTGGCGTCGTCCATGCTGGTGACCGTGGTGCCCTGCTTCACCAGGATGCCCTGGTTGGCCTCGAAGTAGGGATGCGTGAACGAGACCACCTTGGCGCGGTCGTC
>JBEDUQ010000154.1:0-6392 GCA_040414855.1 Actinomycetota bacterium | reverse complement strand
TGCCTTCGAGGCCCCGGAGGATCTCGGGGAGCGGCAATGGCTTCGTCGCCGGCCGGACCGGCCGGGGCGACCCCCGCGACCCTCCTCGCATTCCTAGTCCTCTCCCCTTGGCGGTACGGCGCCAATGCGGACACGCCTTCTTGGGCAGTATGCACACATCCGTCGGCAACGAGCCAGTCGAATCGTCGCAACCGTACGGCACCCGGGTACCCGACCTGGTGGCGACGACGCCGCGCGGGATCTGATCGCGCACGCACCCGCACCACGGGAGCCCGACCGACGTACGGTGACAGCGTGTCGAGACACAGTCGTGGTGACGGCGTCGAGGAGGGGTTGGCGATGCCGGGTGGCAGGGCGGGACCTGAGGGGCCGCCTGAGGAGGTGCTGGAGCGGTTCGCCGAGGCGCGGGTGGCGCGGCTGGCGACCTTGTCCTCGGACGGACCCCGGGTGGTACCGGTGACCTTCGCTTGGCACGCGGGGGCGGTGGTGTGGGCGGTGGACGACGTCAAGCCGAAGCGCGACCGTCCGCTTCGCCGGCTCCGCGACCTGGCGGCGGACCCGCGCGCGGCGGTGCTGGTCGACCACTACGACGACGACTGGTCGGCGCTGTGGTGGGTCGAGCTGCGCGGGACCGCCTCGACGCTGGACGGTGCGGCCGCCGATGCGGCGCTGGACGCGCTGGCGGCCCGCTACCCCGCGTACCGAACGGCCAGGCCCCCCGGCCCGGTGGTCGCGATCGAGCCGGCGCGCTGGACCTGGTGGTCGGCGACCTGACCGCGCCTGGCGGCCACAGCGGCCGCCTCGCCTGGCGGCCACGCCCGCCGACCGCGCCTGGCGGGGCGGCACCGCCGGCCGACCGCGCCTGGCGGCCACCTCGGCTGACCGCGCTGAGCGGCCATGGCCTGAACCCTTGGGACCACCCTCCTGACCACGCCGGGCGGTCGCCAAACTGCCCTCGACCGAGGTCCGGATGGCGGTGCGGACGTTTATCGGGCGGAGGCGGTGGGCACGATCGCGACCGTCAAGGGCAGATGACCCGCCCTGATCCTGCGGGCCGATCAGCACCTCCTGGAGGCTGCAAATGGCGACCGCAGTTGAGACTTTCGTACCTTCTGACCTGACCGAACGCACGCCAGACCTCGAGTCCGCGGACGGCGTCCTGGAGGTCCGGCCGGACGACGAGGCGGCGGTCCAGCGGGTCGAGGGCTGGTTCCGCGAGTACGCCCGCACCCGCGACCGCGACCTCCGCGAGCGGATCATCATGGCCTACGTCGGCCTGTCCGACCGGCTCGCCGACCGCTACCGCGGCAACCGCGCGGCCGCGGTCGAGGACCTGCGCCAGGTCGCGCGACTCGGGCTGGTCAAGGCCGTCGACCGCTACGAGCCGGAACGGGCGAACCCGTTCATCCCCTACGCGGTGGCGACGGTGGTCGGCGAGATCAAGCGCTACCTCCGCGATTCGAGCTGGCGGCTACGCGTACCGCGTGGGACCAAGGATCTCGCCCTGCGCCTGTGCCGCGCCATCGACGAGCTGCCGCAGCGGCTCGGCCACTCGCCCACGATCGAGGAGCTGGCCGCCCACCTCGACGCGTCCGAGGAGGAGGTCCTGGAGGCGATCGAGGTGGCGCAGACCCGCTCGGCGCCGTCGCTGGACCAGCCGGCCGGCGAAGAGGGCGACGCGGTGCTCGGCGACTTCGTGGTCGACTCCAGCGCCCATGAAGAGGTCGAGAACCTCCTGGTGCTGCCGTCCCTGGTCAAGGCGCTGCCGGAGCGGGAGCGCAGGATCGTCGTGCTGCGCTACGTCGACGAGCTGACCCAGGACCAGATCGCGGAGCGCCTGGGCATCTCGCAGATGCACGTCTCGCGCCTGCTGCGTCGCGCGATCGAGTGCATGCGCGCCGAGTTGGTGGACGCCTGACCACGCCCTCCGGACCCCGCGTGGGTATGGAACCGGGCGTTTGACGCCGGCACTACGGTGTAAGGCCGGTCCCCAGAGGGCCCAGACCCCGCCCTCGGCTTCGATCGCTACGCTGGGAGGGAGCGAATCGGGGCGTGAAGTGCCCCCTTTCGTCGAGGGGGCTCTTCGCCTTCTCGTTGTGGTGGAATCGAAACAGGTATGGAATTCTCGCCTGGTCGTTTTCGGAAGGAACTGGGAGGTGCCGTGCCAGTCGATCCTGACGCGCTCGCGTCGAGCATCACCGGGCTGTCTGGGCTGACGGTTGCGGCCGGCCGGATCGAGCACGCCCTCGAGCACGTGGTCGCCGAGACCGATCGGATCTTCGCGGTCGACGGCGCGGGGCTGTTGCTGCTCACCGATGCCGACGTGCTCCGATACGTGGCGGCCTCGGACGAGCGCGGAAGGATCATGGAGCGGCTCCAGGAGGAGATCGGCGAGGGGCCGTGCCTCGACGCGTTCGAGGACGGAAGCCCGACGCTGACGCCGGACGTGGCCGGCGACACCCGCTGGCCGACGCTCGGGCCGCGGGCCGGCAAGCACGGCATCCACGCGGTCCTCGGCGTGCCGGTGCGGCTCGACGAAAGCCCGGTCGGCACCCTCAACGTCTACTCGTCGGACTACCACGAGTGGGACGACGGCGAGATCGAGGCCATCCAGGCGTTCGCGCGCATCGTGGCCTCGGTGCTCCGCAGCGCCATCGACGCGCACGTCCAGGGCAAGCTCACCGTCCAGCTCCAGTACGCGCTGGACCGGCGGATCGTGATCGAGCAGGCCAAGGGGATCCTGATGGAGCGCGAAGGCCTGCCGGCCGAGGCGGCCTTCGAGCGCATCCGCCGCCATGCCCGCTCATCGAGGGAGCGCGTGGCCGACGTGGCCAGGCGCATCGTCGAGGGCGAGACGCTGGAACCCCGCCCGACTGGCTGACACGGCGATGGCGCGGATCGAGGACTACGGGATCATCGGCGACACCCACACCGCCGCGCTGGTCAGCACCACCGGCTCGATCGACTGGCTGTGCCTGCCGCGGTTCGACTCGGCCGCCTGCTTCGCCGCGCTGCTCGGGAACGAGCACAACGGCCGCTGGCTGATCGCGCCGGCCGGCGAGGTCAGCTCGGTTCACCGGAGCTATCAGGGCGACTCGCTGATCCTCGAGACCGAGTTCCGGACCGCCGACGGCGTGGTCCGGCTGGTCGACTGCATGCCGCCCCGGGAGCGCGCCCCCGACGTGGCCAGAGTCGTCGAGGGCGTGCGCGGCACGGTGCCGATGCGCATGGAGCTGGTGGTGCGCTTCGACTACGGCTCGATCGTGCCGTGGGTGCGCCGGGGCGACGGGGCGCTGCACTTCATCGCCGGGCCCGACTCGCTGTGGCTGCGCACGCCGGTGCCGGTCCGCGGCGAGAACCTCAGCACCGTCGCCGAGTTCAACGTCGAAGAGGGCGACCGGGTGCCGTTCGTGCTCACCTGGCACGCCTCGCACCAGCGGGCGCCGCGGGCGATCGACCCGGTCCGGGCGATCGACGACACCAGCGCGTGGTGGAGCGAGTGGGCCAGCAACATCAGCTATCTCGGCGGCTGGCGCGACGCGGTGATCCGGTCGCTGCTCACCCTCAAGGCGCTGACCTACCAGCCGACCGGCGGCATCGTGGCGGCCCCGACCACCTCGCTGCCCGAGGCGATCGGCGGGGTACGCAACTGGGACTACCGCTACTGCTGGCTGCGGGACGCGACCTTCACCCTGGACGCCCTGCTCCTGGCCGGCGCAATCGAAGAGGCCAAGGCGTGGCGGGAGTGGCTGCTGCGCGCGGTCGCCGGCGAACCGGAGCAGATGCAGATCCTCTACGGCGTCGCCGGCGAGCGGCGCATCGGCGAGTTGGAGCTGCCCTGGCTGACCGGCTACGAGGGGTCCGCTCCGGTGCGGACCGGCAACGCCGCGGTGAACCAGTTCCAGCTCGACGTCTACGGCGAGGTCATGGACGCGCTCCACCTGGCGCGGCGCTCCGGCATCCAGACCGACGAAGCCGCCTGGGACTTCCAGCTCGCGCTGATGGACTTCCTGGAGTCGAACTGGCAGCGGCCGGACGAGGGGCTGTGGGAGATCCGCGGGCCGCGCAGGCACTTCACCCACTCCAAGGTGATGGCCTGGGTGGCGGTCGACCGGGCGATCAAGGCGACCGAGAACTACCACCTCGACGGGCCGGCCGACCGCTGGCGCGCGCTCCGCAAGCAGCTCCACGACGAGGTCTGCGAGCGAGGCTTCGACCGCGAGCGCAACACCTTCGTGCAGTCCTACGGCAGCGACGAGCTCGACGCGGCGCTGCTCCAGATCCCGCTGGTCGGGTTCCTCGACGCCAGCGACGAGCGGGTGCGCGGCACGCTCGACGCGATCCAGCGGGAGCTGGCCGAGGACGGCTTCGTGCGACGCTACGAATCCGAGGGCTCGCCGGTCGACGGCCTCCCGGCCGGAGAGGGCGCGTTCCTGGCGTGCAGCTTCTGGCTCGCCGACAACCTCGCGCTGGCCGGCCGCCAGGACGAGGCCCGCGCGCTGTTCGAGCGGTTGCTGGGCCTGCGCAACGACCTCGGGCTGCTGTCCGAGGAGTACGACCCCAAGCTGGGACGCCAGCTCGGCAACTTCCCTCAGGCGTTCTCGCACGTGCCGCTGGTCAACACGGCGCGGCTGCTGTCCGAGCCGGACGGCCGCAGGCGCCGCGGCGTGGTCTGAGAGCGGGCGGGGGCGAGCGCGATGCCGGAGGTCGTCCAGGTCACCCCTGAGATCGCGATCCCGCTCGACGAGCTGGAGTTCCGCACCAGCCGCTCGTCGGGCCCTGGGGGCCAGTCGGTCAACACCAGCGACTCGCGCGTCGAGCTTCGCTTCGACCTGGAGGGCTCGCCTTCGATCCCGCCCGAGGCAAAGGAGCGGGCGAGGCGGCGGCTGGCCTCGCGCCTGGACCGCGGCGGGCACCTGCGCCTGGTGGCGCAGAACCAGCGCAGCCAGCTCGCCAACCGGCGCGACGCGACCGAGCGCTTCGCCGCGATGCTCGCCGACGCCATGGCGGCGCCGCGCACGCGCAGACCGACCAGACCGGGCCAGGCGGCGGCCAGGCGGCGGGTCGAGGAGAAGCGACGCCGGGCCGAGACCAAGCAGCTCCGCAGGCGGCCGCCGCCCGACAGCGGCGACTGAGAGGCGGTCGTCGCGCTCAGGCCTCTAAGCGGTCGTCGCGCTCAGGCCTCGACGGGGTGGTCCCGCTCAGGCCTCGAGTGCCCGCTCCAGGTCGGCGACCAGGTCGTCGGCGTGCTCGATGCCCACGGACAGCCGCACCAGGTCGGGCGGCACCTCGGCCTCGGTCCCCGCGACGCTGGCGTGGGTCATGACCCCGGGCAGCTCGATCAGGCTCTCGACGCCGCCGAGGCTCTCGGCGAGCGTGAACACCCGAGTGCTCTCGACGATCCGTTGCGCGGCCTCGACGCCGCCCACCGGCCGGAAGGAGACCATGCCGCCGAAGCCGAGCATCTGCCGCGCCGCCAGCTCGTGGCCGGGGTGGCTGGTAAGGCCTGGGTAGCGGACCTCGGCCACGTCGTCACGGCTCTGGAGGAAGCTCGCCACCCGCAGCGCGTTGTGGCAGTGGGCGTGCATGCGCAGCGAGAGGGTCTTGAGCCCGCGCAGGGTGAGCCAGCAGTCGAAGGGACCGGGCACGGCGCCGACCGCGTTCTGGAGGAACTTGGCGCGCTCATAGAGCGCGGGCGTGTGGGTGACCAGCGCGCCGCCGACCACGTCGGAGTGGCCGCCGAGGTACTTGGTGGTCGAGTGGACCACCGCGTCGGCCCCCAGCTCGATCGGCCGCTGGAGGTATGGCGTCGCGAAGGTGTTGTCGACCACGCACAGCGCCCCGGCCGAGTGCGCCAGCTCCGAGACGGCGGCGATGTCGACGATGCCGAGCAGCGGGTTGGTGGGCGTCTCGACCCAGACCATCCTGGTGCGGTCGCGCATCGCCTGCTTGACCGCGTCCACCGCGGTCATGTCGACGGCGGTGTAGTCGAGGCCCCACTCGGCGAACACCCTGGCGATCACCCGGTGGGTGCCGCCGTAGACGTCCAGCGACAGCACCACGTGGTCGCCTGGCGCGAGCGTCTGGAGCACCGTGCTGGTGGCCGCCATGCCGGAGCTGAAGCAGAGCGCGCCGCCCGGCCCCCCCGGCGCCAGGCCCTCCAGCTCCGCCATGCACTCCTCGAGGCCGGTGCGGCTCGGGTTGCGGGTGCGCGCGTACTCGTAGCCGCGGTTCCGCCCCGGGCTCTCCTGGGCGAACGTCGAGGTCTGATAGATCGGCGGGATGACCGCGCCGGTGGCCGGGTCCGGCGCGGAGCCGACGTGCACCGCCTTGGTCTCGAAGTGGCTGTCCTCGAACGACATGCGTTGCTCCAGCTCGCGTTGGACTCGAAC
>JBEDUQ010000153.1:0-3522 GCA_040414855.1 Actinomycetota bacterium | reverse complement strand
TGCCGGTCTCGTCCTCGAGGCTCAGGAAGGTGGTCCCGCCCGCGGTGGACGGACGCTGGCGATGCGTCACGATCCCGCCGACCAGCACGCGGCGGCCCGCCTCGACCGTGGCAAGCCCGTCCGAGGGGACCGCCCCGAGCGCGTCGAGCCGCTTGCGCAGGAACTCGACCGGATGCCGTGAGGCCGAGAGCCCGGTCGCCCAGAGGTCAGCCGCGGTCAGCTCGATCGGGCTCATGCCCGGAAGCCGCGGCGCTTCCGCGCCGACCACCGCTCCGGGCAGCCGCCCCGGCCGCGCCTGCGCCACCGCCCCGGCCGCCCACAGCGCCTCCCTGCGCTCGAGCCCGAAGCAACCGAACGCCCCCGCGGTCGCCAGCGCCTCGACCTGCGCCTGGTTGAGCCCGATGCGCTGGACCAGGTCCGCCATGGAGGCGTACGGCCGCCCCTCCGCGATCCGCTCGGCCAAGTCGTCCCCGATCGTGCGCACGTCCGACAGGCCCAGCCGCACCGCCACCCCTTCCCCCGCGGCGTCCGTGCGACCCGCCCCCCCGGCCCCTGTGCCCCCGGCGGTCTCCCCGCCCTCCCCGAGCGGCTCGAGGGTCGCGGTCGCGGCGCTCGCGTGGAGATCCGGACCGCGCACGACCACGCCGTGCCGACGGGCGTCGGCGACCAGCGTCCGCGGCGAGTAGAACCCCATCGGCTGCGCGTTCAGCAGTGCCGCGAGGAACGCGGCCGGGTAGTGGAGCTTCAGCCACGCGCTCGAGTAGACCAGGTAGGCGAACGATACCGAGTGGCTCTCGGGGAAGCCGAAGTTGGCGAAGGCGGCAAGCTGCTCGTAGATCTGGTCGGCGACCTCGCCGGTGACGCCACGCTCGGCCATGCCCTGATAGAGCCGTGCCCGCAGCCGCTCCATCCGCTCAATCGACCGCTTCGAGCCCATCGCCTGGCGGAGCTGGTCCGCCTCGGCGGCGGTGAAGCCGGCCACGTCGACCGCCATCTGCATGAGCTGCTCCTGGAACAGCGGCACCCCCAGCGTCTTGGAGAGCGAGCGCTCCAGCAGCGGGTGCAGGTAGGTGATGGGCTCGCTGCCGTTGCGCCGGCGGATGTAGGGATGCACGGAGCCACCCTGGATCGGCCCGGGCCGAATCAGCGCCACCTCGACGACCAGGTCGTAGAACTCGCGCGGGCGCAGTCGCGGCAGGGTGGCCAGCTGCGCGCGGCTCTCGACCTGGAAGACCCCGATCGCGTCGGCGGCCTGGAGCATGTCGTAGACCTCGGGCTCCTGCGGCAGATCGGCCAGGTCGATCTCGACGCCGTGGTGCTTGTGGATCAGGTCGATCGTCCCGTGCAGCGCCGTGAGCATGCCGAGGCCGAGCAGATCGAACTTGACCAGCCCGATCGCCGCGCAGTCGTCCTTGTCCCACTGCAACACGCTCCGGTCCTTCATGGTCGCCCACTCGATCGGGCAGACCTCGAGCACCGGACGGTCGCAGATGACCATCCCGCCAGAGTGGATGCCGAGGTGCCTCGGAAACCCCTGGAGCTGGGTGGCGAGGTCGATCACGGCGGGCGGGACGTCGTGGTCCGCCGCGTCGCCGATCGGTCCCCATAGATCCAGCTGCTTCGCCCAGGCGTCCAGCTGGCCAGGGGCGTAGCCGAGCGCGCGGCCCATGTCGCGCACGGCCGAGCGGGGCCGATAGGTGATCACGTTGGCGACCTGCGCCGCCCGGTCCCTGCCGTAGCGCTCGTAGACGTACTGGATCGCCTCTTCGCGCCGCCCCGCCTCGATGTCGAGGTCGATGTCGGGCGGGCCGTCCCGCTCCGGCGACAGGAAACGCTCGAACAGCAGGCCGAGCGAGACCGCGTCCGCCTTGGTGATGCCGATGGCGTAGCAGACGGCCGAGTTCGCGGCCGAGCCGCGGCCCTGGCAGAAGATGTTCGCGCGCTCGCAGAACCGCACGATGTCCCAGACGATCAGGAAGTAGCCGGGGAAGCCGAGCGCCTCGATCATGTCCAGCTCGTAGTCGATCTGCCGCCATGCGCCCGGCACCCGCTCCGCGCCGCGCGGGCCGTAGCGGCGGATCGCTCCCTGCTCGGCGAGGTGCCGCAGCCAGCTCATCTCCGTGTGGCCCGGCGGCACCGGGAAGTCCGGCAGCCGTGGGGCGATCAGGTCGAGGTCGAAGGCCAGCTCGCGTCCGACCTCGGCCGCCCGCTCCACCGCGCCCGGGTAGCGGGCGAGGCGCATCGCCTGCTCGTACCCCGAGCGCAGGTGCGCGCTGGCGGCGGCCGGCAGCCAGCCGTCCATCTCATTGAGCGAGCGCCGGGCTCGAACCGCTGCGAGCGCCGTCGCCAGGCGGCGCCGCCAGGGAGCGGCGTAATGGGCGTTGTTCGTCGCCACCACGCCGAGGCCGCGGTCGCCGGCCAGCCGGACCAGGGCGTCGTTGCGGGCAGAGTCCAGCGGGTCGCCGTGGTCCCAGATCTCGACGAGCAGGTTCTCGTGACCGAACATCCCGATCATGCGGTCGAGCTGGTAGGCGGCCGCCGTCGGCCCGCGCTCCACCAGGGCGTTCGGCACCGCGCCCTTGCGGCAGCCCGTGAGGACCAGCCAGTGGCCGCCGTGCAGGCCGGCCACCTGCTCGAGGGTCGTTTGGGGCGCGCCCTTCGAGCCGGCGAGCTGGGCCGTCGAGATCGCTCTGCACAGGCGGGCGTAGCCCTCCGGGTCGCGGGCGAGGACCAGCAGGTGCTCACCCGAGGGGTCCGGATTCGGCGGGACCGGGTGGGCGCCGGTCAGCCCAAGGGTCAGCTCCGCGCCGAACACCGTGCGCACCCCGAGCGCCCTGGCCGCTTCCGCGAAGCGGACCACCCCGTACATCCCGTCGCGATCCGTGAGCGCCAGCGCCTCGAGCCCCAGGTTTGCCGCCTCCTCGACCAGTTCTTCCGGAGGCGAGGCGCCGTCGAGGAAGCTCGCGTTCGAGTGGCAGTGCAGCTCCGCGTACGGAACGTGCAGCGCCTTCGACCGCGCCCGATTGCGCTTGCGCCCCGTCGCCCCCGCCGGCGACCGTTGTGGAGCCGGCAAGGTCGTGGGGAGTGTTGGAACGGCGGGTCCCGCCAACGCCGATGGAACGGCAGGTCCCGCCAGCGCCGAAGTCGCCGCCGCCGGTGGGGCCTCCCGACTCTGCAAGGTCGGTGGGACCTCGTGAGTCGGTGGGGCTGGGGAGGCCTCCCGGGCCAAGACCGCCTCCCCGCCCGGCGGCGCCTCTCGGCTCGGCGGCACCTCCCCGCCCGGCGGCACCTCCCCGCCCGGCGGCACCTCCCCGCCCGGCGGCGATGGTGGGCCTGACGGGGTTGGTGGTGCTGTGGGGCCAGGGGCCAGTGGGAGACTGCCGCCGGGTCCCGCTGTTCCGCCGGCCACCCTGGTCGCGGCCCGGCCATTTATCAGTCGGACGAATTCCGACCAAGGAATTGGAGGGTTCTGGAAAGCCATAGCCGCATGATCGAACACATGTTCGCATCGGGCAAGGAGAC
>JBEDUQ010000152.1:0-3249 GCA_040414855.1 Actinomycetota bacterium | reverse complement strand
CTGGTCCCGGGCCTGCTCGCCTGGACCCCGCTCGGCGACGGGCCCCGCTGCGAGACCTGGCTCGCCTGGGACCTGGGCCGCTGGAGCCCGGCCGCGGTGAAGGTGCCGCTTCCCGTCACGGTGCGCGCGGGGCGCGGGGCCGCGGCGCTCGGGCCCGAGCTGGACGCGGTCGCCGGGCTGGAGCACCCCGGGATCCAGCGACTGCTCGACGCGGACCTGGACGCCGAGCTGCCCTACCTCCAGTTCGAGTACATCGAGGGCCCGACGCTGGAGGCGGCGCTGGACGACGGGCCGTTCGACCCGGTCGACGTGGTCCTGACCGGCATGCAGCTGGCGGCCGCGCTCGGATACATGCACCGCAACGGGCTCGTCCACCTCGACGTCAAGCCGGGCAACGCGGTGCTGCGCGACGGCCGCCCGGTACTGATCGACTTCGGTTTCACCAGCCCGATCGGGTCGCCGCCCCCGCCCGGCAGGGCCCGCGGCACCCCGGCGTGGATGGCCCCGGAGCAGATCCGGCGCAAGCCGGCCGCCCCGAGCATGGACCTGTTCGCGCTCGGCGCCCTGCTGTTCGAGCTGGTCACCGGCGAGCTGGCCTTCGAGCCGTGCGACGAGGGCCCCGAGCGGCGGCGCTGGCCGCAGCTCAGCGGCGGCGACCGCACGGCGCACACCCACGCGCTCGAGCTGACCGCCCCGCGGCGCCTCGGCCGCCTGATCGCCGACCTGATGGAGCCGGACCCGGTCGACCGGCCCGCCTCCGCCGCCGACGTGCTCGCCGCCCTCGACGAGGCGATGCCCTCCTCCTCCGCCGGCGAGCGCTGGTGGCCGTCATGGGCGACCCCGGCCCTGTTCGGGCGCTGAGCCCTGGGGAAGGTACGCTCTTGGGTCATGGAGACCGACAGCATGTCCGTGGAGGAGACCGTGGCTGAGGGCGACCGTCTCGAGGTCCGCAAGACCTACAAGCTGTTCATCGGCGGGAAGTTTCCCCGGACGGAGTCGGGCCGCTCCTATCTGGTGAGCGACGCCCGCGGCAAGCCGCTCGCCAACGCCTGCCGCGGCTCGCGCAAGGACGTGCGTGACGCGGTCAAGGCGGCGCGCAAGGCGTTCCCCGCCTGGTCCGGGCTCACCGCCTACAACCGCGGCCAGATCCTCTACCGCGTCGCGGAGATGCTCGAAGGCCGCCGCAAGCAGTTCGTCGACGAGGTCGCCGTCGCCGAGGGCTCGAGCCGGAAATCGGCCGCCGAGGCCGTCGACCGCGCGATAGACCGCTGCGTCTGGTACGCGGGCTGGGCCGACAAGATCCCGCAGGTGCTCGGCTCCTCCAACCCGATCGCCGGGCCCTATTTCAACTTCTCGGTGCCCGAGCCCACCGGCGTGGTCGGCATGGTCGCCCCGCCCGACTCCTCGCTGCTCGGGCTGGTCTCCCGGCTCGCCCCGGTGATCGTCTCCGGCAACACCGCCGTGGTGCTCGCCTCCCAGAGCCGGCCGCTGCCGGCGGTCACCCTGACCGAGGTGCTGGCGACCAGCGACCTGCCGGCGGGCGTGGTCAACCTGATCACCGGCTTCACCGCCGAGCTGACCAAGCCGCTGGCCTCCCACATGGACGTCGATGCGCTCGACCTCGCCGGCCTCGATCTCGCGTTGCTCAGGGACGCCGAGCTCGCGGCCGCCGACGGCGTCAAGCGGGTGGCGGCCCCGCTGAAGCTGGCGGCCAAGGACTGGCTCGACGACGCCAAGGGCCAGGACCCCTACTGGATGGCCCAGTTCCTCGAGATCAAGACGGTCTGGCACCCCATGGGCGTCTGAGGTAGAGACGTCCCGGTCTGGGTAGAACCATTCCGGCCGTCGCGCTTCGCGCGAGTGGCCTTGGCTCCATCGTGGCTCGCCGGCCGCGGAAGCGGCGGTGGGCGCAGCCGCCGCACGGTCGAGGAAAGGATCACGGCGCATGGCGAGGACGCGCAGACGCAGCCGCGGCGGAAAGGCTGCCGTGAAACCGGCGACGCTGGCCATCGGCGTGCTGGTCCTGGTCGGGCTGTGGCTGGTCGGCGGGAACCTGATCAAGTCGCTGCCACCGGGCGTCGCCAGGGACCTTCCGGACCTGCACGCCCCCTCGATCACCGCCGGCGGAGGCGCGAACGACCGCGGTGGCGCGACCAGCGGTCCCGACGACAAGGCCAGCAACGTCCGCGCGATCGAGAAGCTCGGCGGCAAGGTCGACTACGGCAAGGTCGACCCCAGGACCGGGCAGCGGAGCGGCATCACCGCGACCATCACGCCGGCGATGGTTCGCGCCGCCTCCCAGCACAGGCTCGGCTCCGAGCCCGAGGAGTCGATCCGTCCACCCGGCTTCAGCCAGCTCCCGTCGCGCAACCGCTCCCGCGGGCACCTGCTCGGCCGGCAGCTCGGCGGCTCGGGCGAGGTCGCCAGCAACCTGGTCGCGCTGTATCAGGAACGCGCGAACTCGCCGGTGATGCGCGACTACGAGACCATGGTCGCCGACGCGGTCAGGGACGGCGAGACCGTCAGGTACGCGGTCCGGCCGCTGTACGACGGCGTCTCGGACATCGGCGCGCCGCGCGCGGTGCGGATCCGCGCGGTCGGCAACCACGGCTTCCGGCTCGACGTCGAGATCGCCAACACGCCGAGCGCGGCCACCAAGGTCGCGGTCGCGCCCGCCACGCAAGGCTAATTGGCGCCGAGCTGGTCAGGAGGGAGGACCCGCGACATGAGCCTCGATCGCCTGCGGAAGCTCGCGCCGCCGCCCGAAAAGCCGCTCGAGCCCGGCGACCCGGACGGCTGGGGGACCGTCGAAGGTGAGCTGGGCACCGCGCTCCCGGATGACTTCAAGCGCTTCACCGAGCTGTACGGGTCGGGCAAGTTCGACGACTTTCTCTTCCTGCTCAACCCGTTCTCCGCCGATCCGGCCGGGAACCTGCTGGCCGCCAGGGACACGATGCTGGCCGGCTATGCCGAGACCCGCGACAAGTTCCCCGACCGGCTGCCGCTGCCGCCCTACCCGGAGCCGGGCGGGCTGCTGCCGCTCGGCCGCAGCGACAACGGCAACGAGCTGTACTGGCTGACTGAGGGGAAGCCGAACGGCTGGGGCGTGGTGGCGTTCGCCGGCCGCTCGACCGACCACGAGGTCCACCGGCACCCGGTGACCGAGTTCCTCGCGCTGCTGCTGTCAGGCGAGCTGGACACCGACGTGTTCCCGAACAGCTTCCTGCGCCGGTCCAGGCACGAGTTCGT